>CAYFXH010000008.1:0-61288 GCA_964346905.1 uncultured Desulfobacteraceae bacterium
TTTGCCCTGCAGAACGCCTCCAGTGTGGCGTCACTGCTTCTGACCACCGAGGCCATGGTGGCTGAAAAACCGAAGAAAGAGACACCTCCTCCGCCCATGCCTGGTGGCGGCGGTATGGAAGGTATGTACTAGAGTATCTCAGCTGGTAACAACGGGGCTCAGGCACCCGGCCTTAAGGTTCCGGATTGCCTGGGCCCCTTGTATGTGTCAGCCTTCAGCAGTCAGCTCTCAGCGATCAGTCAAGAGATGTGTCTCTAAGGTGAACCAGAGTGCCGAAAGTACCGAATCATGAAGTCAGCACGGCCTTCGTCTTGGCGACAATTATTTCTTCGATTTTGATCAGCAGAAACGCTTAAACTATTGTTCTCCCTAAAAGCTAGCAGCTGAGGGTTGGCAGCTTACATGCATTTTTCCCCTTGCTTCCTTCAGGCTTCTCGGCTATAAAAGTCTTTTTTGAGGAGGATATCTATGGCACGGGTTACCATCGAAGATTGTCTTGAGAAGGTGAGCAATCGCTTTGTGCTGGTTCATCTGGGCGCTAAACGAGTGATTCAGCTCCGCAAAGGCGCCGAACCCCTGGTGCATGCACCCAAAAATAAGGAGGTCGTTCTGGCGCTCAGGGAAATTGCCGCAGGGGAGGTGGACTTTGATTCCATAGTCCAAATCGAGCACGATGAGCTTGCCGCCGAATCTGTACAAGACTCTCGTGAGGCTCCTGAGGAGACTTCACCCTCTCAGGAGAGCGAAGAAAAAACTCCCTCGCCGGAAGCCGAAGCCAGTGGCAATGAGGAAGTCAAGCAAGAAGATGGTGCTGAGGCTGAATAGGCGGCAGGATGTGCACCAGCTAACGTTAGCCAGCATAAAATGGCTCTGAGAGGCCTGGGCATTGGCAGGTAAGAAGATCTTGAGTTGCATGAAAAAGCGCGATCTGCTCAATAGTGGCAAGACAGATGCAGCCGAACTTATACGGCTTGGCGAAAGCTATTTGCAGGAGGACCGTCTTTCCGACGCTATCGACTTTTTTGAAAAAGCGCGACACTTTGAAGGGTTGACTCAGCTGAAGGAACGGTGCGCCACCGAGGGTGACTACTTTCTCTACCATCGGGTAGCTATGATTCTGGGAGATTCTCCCTCCTCTGAAGAGTGGATACAGTTGGGGAACAGCGCTTTGGACCAAGGAAAGCTGCTGTTTGCTCGCTTAGCCTACCAACAGGCGGATCACCGCAACGGAGTGGCCCAGGTGGAGAAACTCCTTGGGCTACCAACCCACGAGCGAAGTTCAAACAAAAACATGCTCCACTAACTTGCGAGCCCAGACACTATCAAGGTAAGCTAGAGTTAACGTATACCCCCCCTGTTTTCCGAGCCAGCACTACTCTCTCCTAGGCTGGCTATAATATTGACAAATGTTGGCGTAATGATTATAGAGGTCGCAAGGTTTACGAGCTTTTCCATTGGGCCCAAGGGAAGGCGAAAGGGTGTATTATGCCCGCTTCTCTTTGGAGAGAATTGTTAGGGGCTCCAGCTGCTTGACCTCAGGGTCACTGTTATTTCAAGGTTTAGGGAACTAAACTGATGATAAAGCGAGACTACTATGAGGTTCTCGGTGTAGAACGGAGATCCTCCCAAGAAGAGATAAAAAAAGCTTACCGCAAGCTTGCCCTCAAGTATCACCCAGATCGAAATCGTGGAGATAAAGAGGCTGAGGAAAAGTTCAAAGAGGCGGCTGAAGCCTACGAGGTGCTGCGGGATACAGAGAAGCGCAATATCTATGACCAGTTCGGTCACGAAGGCGTACAGGGAACTGGGTTTACTGGGTTTGGTGGGTTTGACGATATTTTTTCCGCTTTCGGCGATATATTTGAGGACTTCTTTGGTTTTGGAACCCGTAGGAGAAGCTCAAGGACTGCAGCTCGACCCGGAGCTGATCTCCTGTATGATCTGAAAATTAGTTTCACTGAGGCGGTTTTTGGCACTGAGAAGGAGATAGACATACCCACCAGCGCAGCCTGCGAACCGTGCGGAGGTACTGGCCGGGAGCCTGGTACTGATGAGGAAACTTGCCCCATGTGTCATGGCCAGGGTCAGATTTTGCAGTCACAAGGGTTCTTTCGAATCAGTACAACTTGTCATCGCTGCGCTGGACAGGGGCGGATTATTACAAATCCCTGCAAGCCCTGCAGTGGAACCGGACAACAAAAAGTCACCAAGAAAGTATTGGTCAAAGTTCCAGCAGGCGTTGACACCGGTACGCGTCTGCGCATTCCCGATCAAGGTGAGGGGGGTTACCGTGGAGGTCCGCCTGGTGACCTTTACGTACGGTTACACGTTGAGCCACACGAATTTTATGAACGGGATGGTAACCATCTCTATTGTCAAATCCCCGTATCCATGGTGCAGGCTGCTGTTGGCGATACCATCGAAATCCAAACCTTGGACGGCAGCCTGAATGTGAAAATCCCCCCGGGCACTCAGAGTGGCGAGGTGATCCGCTTGAAAGGAAAGGGAGTCCCCAACTTACGAGGCTATGGCCGTGGAGATCTGCTTATCGACATCCAGGTGAGAACGCCGGTTAATCTCAACGCGCGGCAGGAGGAGCTACTGCGGGAATTTGGCGAGATCGAAAAAAGCAAGAAATCCTCTCAGAAGCTTTTCAAATTTTGGAGCCGGGACGACAAAAACAAACAATCCAAATCTAAGCATTAAGATGGTCAATAGTGCAATCTTAGATAGTCCCGGGCCACAGTGTTTGTTTGGCAGGAACTGCAATGATGAGCTCTCGGCAGAATCAGTACAAACAGTTTGACCAGCTCCAGGCAACTGCGCTTTTCTGCCCTAAATGTCGACAGGCAACACCCGTAAGACAACGTCTTCTTCTCTTCCTTCCTGATGGAGAACTGCATGAATATCTCTGTCAGTACTGCGGTACCTCTGTGGGTACCAAAAAGGTTACACAGCAGCCAGAGTTCCAACTCGTTGTGCACTGAGGATCTGAAAATGATCGTAATTGGTGGTCCACGGACCGCCTTTTTTATAAGCGCTAAGCGCAGAGCGCATGGCGCCTAGCGTTATATAAGTGGGGGAGGATTTTGCAATATCTCGGCGCCCCTCTTGTCATTTGGTACCATTTTAAAACATTTTTAAGACCATTTTCTTATATATGAAGTCATTCGCTCCGCGCTCAGCGCTTTGCGCTTTGCGCCAACCGGAGGTTCGCCAAAGTGATTGAAGTGGAAAATCTCACCAAGTTTTACGGCTCCGTAGCAGCTCTGCGCCAGGTAAACTTCAGAGTGGAACAGGGAGAGATTGTTGGATTCCTTGGACCTAATGGGGCTGGCAAGACCACTGCCTTGAGGATTCTCACCTGCTTCATGCCACCCACCTCGGGAACAGCTCGGGTGGCTGGACTGGACTGTCAGCAGCACTCCCTGGAGGTGCGAGCTCAGATCGGCTATCTTCCGGAGAACGTGCCTCTCTACCTGGATATGACCGCCCGCCGTTTTCTCGCATTCGCCGCTGCAGCCAAGGGCGTGGTCCGCTCACGCTCGCATCAAGAGATTGACCGGGTAATGGAAGTCTGCGCCGTTACTTCAGTGGCGGACCGGATTATTGGCCACCTCTCCAAGGGCTTCCGCCAGCGGATCGGCCTCGCCCAGGCACTCTTGAATGATCCTCCAATCCTTATCCTGGATGAGCCCACCCTCGGGCTGGACCCTACTCAAATAGTAGAAATCCGTTCGCTGATCAAGGAGTTGGGCAGTGAACGCACCATCATTTTGAGCAGCCATATCCTTCCCGAGGTCAGCCAGATATGCCAGCGGATCTTAATCATCAATAAAGGGCAAATAGTTGCAACTGACACCCCGGCAAATCTCACAACCCAACTGCAGCGAAACCTACTGGTGTATCTGGAGCTAGAGGGCCCCAAAACCGAGGTCATGAGAAATCTGGGTATGATGGCTGGCGTTTTGGACGTCAAGCCTGCAAACGGACCGGGTAGTTATCTGATAGAGACAAAGCGTGGCGAAGATTTGCGCCCTGAACTCGCTCGCACGGTGGTGGAACATGGCTGGCACCTCAGAGAGCTCAGACTGCAGGACATGAGCTTGGAGGATATTTTCATGCAGTTGGTAACCGAAGAAGAGCCTGGGGAGGAGCAGCTATGAAGGGACTTTACACGGTCTATTGCAAGGAGTTGTACCGGTTGTTCGCCTCGCCCATATTTTACGTAGTCGCCTTTATTTTCCTGGTTCTGGTAGGATATTTTTTCTACTCATCGGTGGCCTATTACTCTCTTCTCAGTTTTGAGGCAAGCCGGAACCCCTTTCTCTCCCAACAACTCAACCTTACGACCATGGTCATTGAGCCTTTCTTTGGAAGCATGAGCATTGTCTTGTTGCTCATGGTACCACTTATCACCATGCGTCTTTTCGCCGAGGAGAGAAAGACTGGCACTGCAGAACTGTTATTCACATACCCCATCTCTGATCGCGGCGCGGTGCTGGGTAAGTTCGGTGTCTCCATCTCTGTTCTGGTTCTGCTCCTGGCGGGTACCCTGCCCGCCATGCTGTTGTTGGAGGTTATCACCACTGCTCCATGGTTCACCATCTTAAGCGGTTATCTGGGACTTCTATTGATGAGCAGTGCATTTGTAAGCCTTGGCCTTCTTGCCTCATCCCTGACCGAAAATCAGATAATCGCTGCGGCAATGGCCTTTGGAGTCTTGCTGCTCCTTTGGATCATAGGCTGGGCAGAGTCGCTGGTAGGCCCAACCCTGGGGAGCTTCCTCAAATACGTCTCCCTGCTCACTCACTTCGATAATTTTGCCAAAGGAATCCTTGATTCGCGAGACGTGCTTTTCTATCTACTTTTTGCTCTCCTTTGTTTATTTACTACACTTCGGATTCTGGAATCCCGTCAATGGAGAGGGTAGTCGGATGATTAAGAAACCTGGCAAGTTAGCCCTTTTGTCGAATACCGCCTTGGGCTTTATCGCCTTCGTCGGCATTCTGGTCCTGGCGGCACTGATCGGTGAACGTCATCCAATGCGGCTGGACCTTACTGAAAATAAGCAATACAGCATCTCTGAACAATCCCAAAAGATCGTCCGCTCACTCAAAGCCGACATTAATATCAAGGGTTTTTACCAGGAAGCTGAGCCTAACCGCGACCGGACCCGTGATTTGCTGGAGACCTATCGATACCACTCAAAGAAGATCAACTATCAGTTCACCGATCCAGACCGGGAGCCTGGCTTGGCGAAACACTACCAGGTTCGCACATATGGCACTCTGGTGCTGGAGGGTTTCGGTAAAACCCAAACTATCACCACCGCCGATGAAGAGAACATTACCAATGCCATCCTAAAACTGACCCAGGAGCAGGATAGAACTGTATATTTTCTCACTGGTCATGGGGAAAGAGACATTCGCAATTTTGACAAGGATGGCTACTCTACTGCCAAGGCCGCCATTGAAAAGGAAAATCTCCAGGTAAAGGCCCTCAACCTGCTGGTGGATCCCAAAATCCCCGTGGATGCAGCGTTGGTTGTTGTTGCTAATCCGCAGAAGCCCTTGCTGGTCACGGAACGAGAAGTCTTGCGAGAACACCTTAAGCGAAATGGCAGTCTCATGGTTCTGCTTGAGCCGTTTGCTGATGGTGGGCTGCATGACTTCCTTGGGTCTTACGGGGTCACCATTTCATCGGACATTGTTGTGGACACCATGAGCCGTGTCTTTGGAGCAGACTATCTCATCCCTGTTATTACCGAGTATGGTTTCCACAAGATTACAGACGGCTTTAACATAGCCTCCTTCTTCCCCACAGCTAGAAGCATTTACCCAGCCGAGGAGAGCCCCGGTAGCGTTGATCTGACTGAACTCGCCTCTACCTCCCCGTACAGTTGGGCTGAAACCGACTATCGTCTAGGTCAGCCGCAACTACCTAAGTTTACGGAAGCTAAAGACAGGAAGGGACCGATCAATGTTGCGGTTATCGCCGCCGTTTCAGCCAAAAGCTCGGAGAGTGATCAAAAGGGCGACGAGCAGAAGGATGCTGAGTCCTCTGAGACGTCAGACTCAGGAGCCCAGGCCCAGCTTGCCGTATTTGGCGACAGTGACTTTGCCAGCAATAGCTATTTCAACTTGCAAGGCAATTCAGACTTCTTCCTGAACTCAATAAACTATCTGAGCCAACAGGAAAACATGATTACCATCGAACGACCCAAGACAGCTGGAGTCCCGCTAACCCTCAGTCGCTCTCAAAGCCGGCTCCTCTTTTGGGTGGGCCTGCTATTGATGCCGACGGTGGTGCTGGCGGCCGGGCTGGCGGTATTTCAGCTGCGGAGAAAGTATCGATGAAAACCAGAACCGCCCTCATCTACCTGGCCGTTTTCCTGCTACTCGCCGGCTATTTTTACTACTTCGAGGTGGTTCGCCGTAAAGCCCGAACCGATAAGGAAGAGGCTGCTCGCCACCTCTTCCAGGTGAAGAAAGACCAAATTACCGCTCTCCAACTGGACAGAACCGATGCCAAATCCATATCACTGAGAAGGAATGGCCATTGGCAGCTCGTCGAACCAATAAGCACCAGGGCCGATGAGTTTGCCGTGGGAAGCCTGCTCAGCTCCCTGCAGTCTCTGAAGATGGAGCGCCAGGTGGAGGCAGCCGCCCAAGATCTGCAGCCATATGGCCTTGACAAACCAAAGCTGCATATTTCTTTTCTGGCTGAGGGTACCCTGCACCATCTGCGCCTTGGGGCTAGAGCGGTGGTGGGGAATCAGTTGTACGCCAGCGGGGACCAGGAAAATCGTGTGGTTTTGCTCAGTGGTTCTCAGCAGGAATCATTGGAAAAGACCCTTTTTGATCTCCGCAGCAAGGAATTCTTCACTATGAAAAGCGAGGAAGTGAACCGGATCGAAATAAAACGTCCCACCGACTATCTGGTTCTTGCTCGACTGGAAAAGGAACGGTGGCAGGCCTCGGCTGCCCCTGAGCTCAAAATTAAGAGTTCCAAGGTTGAAAGCTTTCTCAATCGTTTGATCTGGCTGCGAGCCAAGCGTTTTCTCGATGACGAGGAAGGTGATATCGCCCGACTCGGGTTGAATCCCGCCCGTATTAGAGTGAGTCTTTTTACCCAAAACAAGGCAGAGACTCTGTTTCTCGGCCAAACCAAAAAAGACGAGGGTATTTACGCCAACGGTGATGAACTGCCTGGGGTGGCAATGGTGCCCGAGGATCTGCTTGAAGAAATGCCTACGAATCTCGGCGACCTGGAGGACCGCACTTTATTGGTTTTCAAACTGGACCAGGTCAAAGCGTTGATGTTGCAGCTAGGCCCTAAAACCGCCAGGCTTGAGCGGCATGGAGAAGAGTGGAATTGGGCTGGTGATGACGACCGGAAAGAGCCGGAAAGCTGGCTGGTGAACTCTCTGCTGTGGAAGCTTCAGGAAACGGAGCACCTTCCAGGGACAGCACCCCAACAACAGTCTCCCTCAGAAAAAAGACTGGTAACCGTGGTAGTTTTCTCGGAAAATGAGGAGAAGCTTGCTACATTTCTTCTCCCCGAAGTTCCCTCAGAAAAGCAGGAGCGTGGATTGCTTTGGTTCTCCAAGGGCAGCGAGACAGCTCAGCCCTACTGGCTGAGTGGCGAATCCCTCAGGCAGCTGCACGAGAACACCGAGAAATTGTTGTCACCTGAGCCCTAGATGGTTGGTATGGGATGTGAGATCAAGGGATTGCAGATTGTAGATTTAAGATTGCGGATTTAGGGATTAGCAAAGGCTGGGGTTTATGTCCGCCCGATAAACGCACCAACTCCACCAGGGACTACCTGATGCTCTCAGAAAAAGGTTTGATTTTCTTCCCCATTCGGGAACTGGAAGCAACACCAAAAAATTATCAGTTAAGCCATGAGGAGATATTTTTCCCGGCTGCTGACGATACCAGGTTGCACGGCTGGTTTGTGCCCTCATCCAGTCCAGAGGTAAGCACCACTCTTCTCTGGTTTCATGGCAACGCCGGCAACATCAGCCATAGGTTGGAAAACCTTGCACTGCTTCACCGGTACTTGAATATTTCCATATTCATCTTTGACTACCGGGAGTTCGGCCTGAGCGGTGGCCATATTTCAAAGGCTGGTACATACTTGGACGCCCGAGGTGCTTGGAAGTATCTGGTTGAAGAGCGAGGCATTGATCCCAATGACATCCTGCTTTTCGGACGTTCACTTGGCACAGCCCTAGCCGTGGATCTGGCCAGCACTGAGCCCTGCCTGGGTGTGGTGCTGGAAGCTGCCTTTACCTCTTCGCACGATATGCTGAAACGCTATTTCTTTGGGACCATCCCCCCGGAGCTCACTCAGAGCACCTACGACAACCTAGCAAAAATCCATCTGATTCAAGCACCCTTTCTTTTTATCCATGGCGAATACGATGAGGCCATCCCGGTGGAGATGGCGCAACGGCTCTACCAGGCTGCCCGAGATCCTAAACGGTTCTACTTGGTTCCAGGCTCAGGGCACAACGATACCTACGTGGTGGGTGGCTCCGAATATTTCCGTCAATGGCAAGTTTTTTTGGAGGAGTGTTTGGGGAATATGAGTTTGCAGAATGCGGATTGAAGATTTTCGCTGAAGATCGAGATGACGAAATACATCAGCGCAAAATCTCAAATCTGAAATCTACAATCCGCATTCGTTAATGCAATACCCTTCTGGTTATGTCCTCAACATCATCAACTTCAAAAGGCTTGCGTAAGTAGGCAGTTATGCCCAGGTTCTCTGCCTCCTCCGCATAGTGAGTCTGGGTCGTGGCAGTGACAATTACCACCGCCGCATCGATGTGATCTCGCCGCAACCTTCTGAGTACCTCAATGCCATTCAATCCCGGCATCTTGATGTCCAAGAAGATGAGTCTGGGCTTGTGGCATTTCACATACTCGATGGCCTCAAACCCATTGTCAAGGGTTACCAGTGGGTATTCGTCTCCTAGCATTGCATCAAACGACTCCAGAATTCCCTGATCGTCATCCACTACCACTATTTCTTTGTCCAACCAAGACATATCATAGCCTCCTCTTTCGCTATGGTGGGCGGTTAGATTACAGAGCAAGGATGGTGCCAGAACGAAGGTGGTTTGAGCTGCGGATTGATATTGGCAGAGAAAGCAGAGAGTAAGCGGCGTTAGCGGTCTCAGGGTGTAACAGGTTACCGTGAAACTGCGGCGCGGTATGCCCATGATTGTGTACACGTGCAACACGATGGTGGGCACCGCTCAGGGTTCACCCCTGCACACCAGGCAATGTCACCGAAAAGGTAGTCCCCACCCCAAGTGTGCTGATAACCTCGATTTCGCCGCCGTGCTCCTCGATGATCTTGTGGGTCATAGCGAGGCCAAGACCGGTGCCCCTGTCTTTGGTGGTAAAAAATGGATTGAAAATGTTCTCTTGTGTAGCCAGGTCCATGCCCACTCCAGTGTCAGTGAACTGGACCCGCACCCCGCCTTCTAGTGCTTTAGCCTTGATGGTAAACTTGCCTCCCTCGGGCATGGCCTCCTTGCCGTTCATAATGAGATTGGAAAAGGCACGCACCAGGTGTTCCCCGTCGGCCCAGAGTTCCGGCAGGGGTTTTTCCTCGTGGATCTCGAGGGTTATATTGGCCACCTCGAGCTTGTTACGATAGAGCTCTGCCACCTGGGTAAGGCAATCCGCCAGAGAGGCCATCTTAAACTCAAGCTTAGGTGGCCGCGCCAACTCCAGGAGGTTTTCTATCAGGTCATTGATTCGGTTAAGCTCACGAGGAACGGTAACTTGAAATTTGTCGAAAAAAGCTGGAGTGGAGAGCTTTTTCGGCAAAAGCTGCACAAAGGTCTTTATGGCAGCTAGGGGATTGCGGATTTCGTGGGCTAGTCCGGCTGAAAGTGTACCCAAAGCAGCCAAACGGTCGCTTTGTCGCATGCGCGCCTCCAGAACTTTCAGCTCAGTAATGTCGTTGATAAGTACCAGAACCCCCATTGTCTCCGCTTGGGCATCTTCCAAAAACGAGGTATTTATCATGAGGGTACGCTGCTTTCCTAACCCCGTTTCCACAGAGATCTCCCGGTTCCGGCAAGGAGTCTTACTCTGCAGACACTTCTCCAGCAGTCGAACTAGTGGGTTATCCTCCGGCCATAAATCTCGGAAACTGATCCCTCGCCAGTGCTTATCCTCCAGACCAAGGATGGCCTCGGCTGCTCCATTAGCACTCACCAGCCGGGCCTCCAGGTCCAGGGTTATCACCCCGTTGGTCATGGAGGCCAGAATCATGTCATTGTAGTTCTTCAGCTGTAAAATCTCTGCAAGGTGTTCTTCAAGTTGTTCCCGTTGGGCCAGAATTTCCCGAATCATGACGTTGAAGTTACTTGCCAGAT
Source organism: uncultured Desulfobacteraceae bacterium (assembly GCA_964346905.1). GTDB lineage: Bacteria > Desulfobacterota > Syntrophobacteria > BM002 > BM002 > BM002. The sequence continues at coordinate 10,406 of CAYFXH010000008.1, forward strand.
CCTCCACTTCGTCTCGGGTCTTAATATCCAAGTGCTGATCCAGGTCGCCCCCAGCAGCGGCGATGGTTGCCTCCACCACCTGACCCAACGGTTGGGTGATGCGGCTTGCCATTATATGAGCGCCGACGAGTCCAAGAATAAGAGCCACCGTGCCGATTCCCACCAGTACGAACTGGGTTCGCCGGATCTGCCTATACATTCGTTCCAAGGAGAGTCCCACCCGAACGGTCCCCCATTTCATTTCAGAGTTAGGGATGAATACTGGCACTGCTAGATCCAACACCCGCTCACCAGTCTCCTGCCAAAAAGAGCTCTGGACAACTGGACTCCTGGCCGCCAGGGCTTGCCGATTCACGGGATCATCCAAGTATCTGCCCTGCCAGTCGTGGTGCCCGCTGAACGCTGCCACCTTCTTTTCTTTGTTCAGAATGATTACGTAGACAATGTCAGTGCCCTGGCTGGCTTGTTCCGCATTCTGTTCCAGGGTCACGTAATTGTAGGTGAGTAGTGCATTGGTGGATACAGCCGCAATACTCTGGGCCACCGCCAGCCCACGAGCTTCGACCTCCTGTTTAATGCTCTGGGTGAACCGGTTCCCCACCAATAGAATGATTGTCACCATAAGCACTAAAAGTACCGTGCCGGTGGCAACCATGAACCGGGTTTTAAGCTGTATTTTTCGGAAAAACCTGGACATTCAATGGTGTCCGTTGCTGTTTGTTAGACTTCGGACAGGTGGCATGGCCATTTAAAGCCAGGAATGGTGCAACTAGTGTTTGTCGAGCCAGATTTTTTTCAGAGGAATATATGGTCGCCCGAGCGCACTGATTTGCAGGCCCTTGACGTAAGGTTGAAAAACGGACTCGAAGGTAAGATAGAGCCAGGGTATCATTGGAGCATCTTCCAAAATCATCCTCTCTGCCTCGCGGTAAAGTTTCACGCGTTTCAGTATGTCCGTTTCCATCACAGCCTGAGAAAGGCGGCGGTCCACCTGGAGATTGCTATATCTCATGAAGTTGTATCGCGATGATGATGCGAAAAGGATATTGAGAAAATTGTCCGGATCCGGAATGTCAGCGGACCAGGCGTAGCGATACAACTGGAATTTGCCAGATCTGAGGATAGCCTCAAAGGTGGGCCAATCCGTCTCATATTGGACCGTTAGCTCAACCCCCACTGCGGCCAGATCTGCGGCTACCAGGGCCAACTCCTCCTGAGCCAGCTTCGACTTCGAGGCTGATAAAATGGTCAGCGAAAGATTTTCTTGTGAAGGACCATAGCCGGCTTCCGCCAGGAGGGACTTGGCTTTTTCGGTGTCATACCCATAGGCCGCATTTGCCGGGGTATAGCCCGGCATTCCTGGTGGCAGAATGGTTGAGGCTGGGACGAACTGGTCTTTCACGTACTCGTGAATGATCCCTTCTTTGTTAATCGCATAGTTAAGGGCCTGGCGCACCCTTTTGTCCTTCAGAGAACCGTCAGTGCAATTCATCCCATAGAATAACAAACTCAAGGTGGGTTTTCTGAAGAATTGATATTCTGTGGTTTGGGCCATTTTTTCTCGATTGGCACCGAACACAAGCGCCTCCTCCAGTAACCCAGCCTGAAAATCTTGAAATATTTTTTCATTCTGGGAGCCAGCGTATATTGTGTATTTTATCTGCTCTAGATGAGGTTTGCCCCCGTAGTAATCCACATTTGCCCTGAGCATAATCTGGTCGCTCTCCCAGGATTCCAGGCGGAACGGACCAGTGCCCACCGGATGACGGCTGAAGTCTTTACCCCTTCGTTCCACCTCTACTCTGGGAATCACCTTGGAGCTTTTCATAGCCAGCAACGAGAGGAACGGTGCAAAAGGTTCTCTGAGTGTTATTTCCAGTGTGTGAGAGTCTAGGGCTTTGAGACCGTCGACTTCGCTACTTTTGCCGCTGTGGTAAGCATCCGCGCCTTTGACTCTCCTGAAAAAACTGAGAGCGCTGGATTCTTCTCCGGGTTCCAGGATGCGAGTGAATGAGTAGACAAAATCATCGGCAGTAACCGGCTGGCCATTGTGGAATTTGGCATCATTACGGAGGGTAAAGAGGTAGATGAGACCGTCCTCAGATACACTCCAGTTGGTGGCCAGGGCAGGCGTAATATTGAGGCTCTGGTCAAACTCGACCAGTCCGTCGAAGAGTTGTTGGATGAGTGTCACCGAGTAAATATCGGTGGAAAAGGCTGGATCGAGATTTCTCGGGCTCCAAGAGAGGGCGGCACGGTATATGCCTCCCTCTCGAGGCTCTGGCTGGGCCTTGTCAGGAGTTTCGGCGGGCTCCTGCTGACAACCGGTGGTGAGGCTCAGGAGAAGAGAAAGCAGCAATAGTAGTTTCTTCATGAGCGCTGATCCGCTTCTGACTTGTCATTGTCAAATCTTTATTGTGTACAATGCCGTCAGGTGACTACTATACCAGCTTTCAGAGAGTTTGCAAAAAAAAAGCATAGTCCGTTAGGACTATGCCTCACACCAACCAACCACACGTTGGTTTGCTTAGAACCCCCCGCCCCCGTCGGCTAGTACCGGAAGAACATACATAGCGATAATGCTACCGGTAATGAACACTTGCACCAAAATTCTCTTTGTCTTTTTCATAGATCTTCCTCCCTCCAATACTGGTATATGCGCCTTTTTGAGATGGAAGGACATAGAGCAAGGTCGGTACCACAATGGAAAAGAGGGGAGGGAGGGGAGGATCTATCTTTATAGGTAGCCGAGATAATAGACAAAAAATAGCTTGAAGGGAAAATAGTTAAATCCCTAGTCCCCCGGTATGTTTGCACACTCTCTATGGTGCCCTACTCGCGGTTTCGCGGTATAGCTCTGCCCAAGGATCTTCAGGATCTCAAGCTTCGTCATGGTATGCACGTGATTGTGTGCACTGCCCAGTAAAATGTGCAACTAGAGTCCAGCAGGCAGCTGACAGCGGGTCGCAGGCAGGAGGAAGAGAGTAATTAAAAGGTCTTTAGATCATTAAAGGTCGCGTCACTTGGCTTCGCCGTCATTAAGTCATTGGGTCACTACGAGTAATGACTGTGAGTGACAGCGCAGCTAAATGACTCAATGACCATACAACTCCCAGCGCTTGGCGATTTGGGAGGGAGATTATTTGGGGGGACCTGCTGGGGGTGTTTCCCTGATCTCTAGGGATTTCATCTTCTGTATGAGGGTATTCCGATGAATTTTCAGAATACGTGCGGCTTCGCTTTGGTTCCAATCTGCCTTCTTCAAGGCCTTGAGAATGTACTGCTTCTCAAAATTCTCCCGAGCCTGAAGCAAGCCGTCTCCCAATGAAGGGGTCTCTGCGGTCAGGTTCGAATCCAGGAGAATTTCCAGGGGCAAGTCTTCGTAAGAGATTGGTTCAGCGTCACGCCCGAGTACCACAAGGCGCTCTATCAGATTCTCCAGCTCGCGGACGTTGCCGGGCCACGGATAGCGCTCCATGGTCTCCAAAGCCTTGCCAGTGAACCCCTTGACATGACGTTTCAACTGCAGATTGAACCTATTGAGAAAATGTTGGGCCAGCAACCGGACATCATCGCGCCGTTCGCGCAAAGGAGGGAGTTTTATTGGGATGACATTCAGCCGAAAATAGAGGTCCCGACGAAAACTACCTCGCTCGATGGCCTCCTCCAGGTTGGTATTGGTGGCAGCCACGATTCGGACGTCCACCTTGATGATCCGGTTGCTGCCGAGCCGTCCGATCTCCTTATCTTGTATAACCCGTAAGAGTTTCGCCTGCAGCTCCGGGCGAAGCGCGGAAATCTCATCGAGAAAAAGAGTGCCGCCGCTGGCATGTTCAAACTTACCGATGCTACGAGTGTGAGCCCCGGTGAAGGCGCCCTTTTCGTGGCCGAAGAGCTCGCTCTCCATCAACTCACTGGGAATGGCAGCACAATTTATGGCCACGAATGGACCTTTGCTACGGATGCCGTGCTGGTGCAATGACCTGGCAATGAGTTCCTTGCCGGTTCCACTCTCACCGCTAATCAGGATCGAACTGGTGGTACTCGCCACCTTGTCTATGAGCTGTAAGATTTCCAGTACTGCAGGATCCTTGCTGACAATCTCCCGCTCTCCGAACCTGTGGGCGATCTCTGAGCGAAGGTAACGGACTTCCCTCTGCAGAGTCTGTTTTTCCAGAACCCGATCCACGGCCGAAAGAATATCATCAGGCTCAAAAGGTTTGGTGATGTAATCGTAGGCGCCAAGCCTGATGGATTGTACCGCTTTTTCCGCCTTATCAGAGGCTGAAATCATCACCACGTCCATGGGCTCTTCTAGGTTTCGTAACCTCTTGAGAGTTTCGATGCCGTCGATCTCAGGCATGGTAACATCCAGGAAAACAAGATCGTAATTGGAGGCCTCACAGAACGCTATTGCCTCGCGACCATCCGCTGCAGTGGTTACTTCGTAATCATCCTCAAGAATGATTTGCAGGGCATCTCGTGCACCCTGTTCGTCATCTACAACCAGAATCTTGGCCTTAATGGCCCTCTCTCTGCTCATGGCTGCCTCGCCATTCTGCGGACTATAGCCGCTGCAAGACATCAAGAGTGCTGTCTCCTAGCCGACCGGTCTGAAAGTAGCAACTCGCCTTTAATGTGTCAACGCGAAAAGATCTCGTTGTCTCGATGCTGGATCCTGGATGTCGCATGTTACCATAACGACAGCTTTGCTATTGCATGTATTATCGAGTATCCGGTATCGAGAGACAAGTGTCGGGAATTCCCTAAGTTTTCAAAATAGTTGACAAGATCCCCACATCTGGGCTAGTTATAGGTGCGGGATATCGGTATGGTTCTGTAACAGCTTAAGCAGATGAAGGCGGGCTATGAATCAGTCCGAGAAGCGTCTTCTTTTTACTGCCGAAGATATTGCCCATCAGGTGCAGCGGCTGGCAGGTCAGATTTCTGAAGACTATCAGGGCAAGGAGATTATACTGGTAGGAGTTCTCAAAGGCGCTTTCATCTTTCTGGCTGACCTGGCTCGGCAGCTCGCCATACCAACACAGTTGGACTTCGTTCGGTTGGCAAGTTATGGTTCTGGAACCGAGTCCAGCGGCAAGGTTGAGATCACCACCGACGTCCAACTAGATCTGCACGGCCGCGATGTCCTTATTGTCGAGGACATCGTCGACTCCGGCTTAACCACAGCGTTCTTGCGCGAACACTTGTTGGCCAAGAAGCCACGTTCTCTGAAAATATGTACCCTTCTGGATAAAAGAGAAAGGCGTAGCGTCTCCATCCCACTGGATTATGTGGGCTGGCACCTGGACAAGGGGTTCATCGTCGGTTATGGCCTAGACTGCAATGAAGCCCACCGACAGCTACCTGACATTTATGAGCTGATTCTGCAGCCATAACATAGTGGAGCCATAGAGGTGCTGCAACGAGGTCCGGATATGATCGTTGAGTGTGAACAGTGTAAGAAAAGATTTAAGCTGAATCCCGATCTCATCAAGCGTCCCACGGTCAAGGTTCGCTGTTCCAATTGCAAGCACGTCTTTGGCGTCGCACAACCACAACCGGTGGATGTATTGGAGGTGGCAGCCACCGCCGAGGAGATGGAAAGTCCACTTCCCGCCAGCCGAGCCTCATCCAGGCGTCTCCTCGTCTTGCTCATCCCTCTGCTCCTGATCCTAGGGGGCGTAGCCGCCTGGCCTTACCTGCCTAGGCTCTTTCAGTCAAAACCCGTGGCACAGCAAGGCGGTATCGAACAGCTCCATTTGGTGGAAACTCGCGGCTACTTTGTCGACAATGAGCAGGCCGGCCAGATTTTCGTCATTGAAGGCCGGGTGCGCAACGAGTTCCCCGAACCCCGGCGCTGGATCCATTTGCGTGCCAAACTGTACACAACCGACGGCCAGACCGCGCGAGAGTTAGATTTTTACGCTGGCACCATGCTTTCCGATCAGCAACTGGAGAAGATGTCCCTGGAAGAATTATTGGGCTTGATTCAGCGCCCTCCCACCGCACAGGAACGGGCGCAACTGATCGCTGCAAAAGCAGAAGTCTCCTTTACCGTACCTTTTGGTGATCTTCCCGAATTGACCAAGCTCAGCGACTACAGCGTGGAAATCCTTGCATCCCAACCTTCCTGACAAACTGACCAACCAAATCATGTGTGGTTGGCTGGACCAAGCTGATCACCGCAGCAATCTACGAGTGACTGGACTATGAGCAAGAGCCGTAACATGATATTCGCTGCCGTTATGCTGGCCCTGGTTGTGAGCACGGGCACCGCCGGTTACATGATTTTGGAGAAGTGGGATTTCTTAGATGCTCTCTACATGACCGTCATTACCATTTCCACGGTGGGCTTTAACGAGGTCAAACCAGTGAGCGACCCAGGGCGAGTGCTCACTATGACAATTCTCATTTCGGGCTTGGGTGTGTTAGGTTATCTTGTTGGTAGCCTTACCCGGACCTTGGTGGAGGGACAATTGCTCCAAGTTATGGGGAGGAAAAAATTGGAACGTCAGATCAAGGCACTTAAAGAACACTATATTATCTGTGGATATGGCCGCGTGGGCCGAATTGTCTGTGAGGAAATAAAAAAAACCAGCCCGACGCCCCTGGTGGTGATCGACCGTGACAGCAGTGTAACCGCCAAATTAGAAGAAGACGGTTATCTCTACATACTCGGAGACGCTACTGAGGAGGAATGTCTTTTCAGGGCAGGCATTCAGTCAGCTAAAGGACTGGCAACTGCCCTTGATTCTGAGGCTGACAATGTCTACATCACCCTAACCGCCAAAGGTCTAAATCCAAAACTCTTTATCCTGGCCCGGGCTGGAAGAATAGGATCAGAAAAGAAGCTTCTGCACGCTGGCGCCAATCGAGTCGTCTCACCCCACCAGATAGGTGGATTCCGGATGGCCCAGGCATTGCTTCGTCCCACGGTAACGGAGTTCATTGACTTTGCCATCATCGATCCAGACACCGCATTGAGTATGGAAGAAATTCCAATAAAACCGAACAGCAAATTGGCAGATGTGGCGCTGGTTGATTCAGGCATCCGTAAGGAGCTTGATTTGATCATCGTCGCCATTAAAAAGGCCGACGGCGAAATGTTATTTAACCCCGCCTCCCACACGCGTATCCAGATCGGCGACACCCTTATTGCCTTAGGCCAAAGAAGCAGTCTCATTGAACTGGCGCAACTCCTCGGAAACTAGAAGCATTAATGAGATGTAGCTCTCTCCCGGCCAGCTCCCTGGCCTGCTTGAGCAAGCTTTATAGCTGGAGGCAAGACGGAATGGTCAATTAGCCCTGTCCCCCCTACCCATTCCCGCAACACTCAGGACAATATACGATGAAACCAGCCCGCCATGTGGATAGTCCATGTGGAAGTAATAAATATCATTGACAAAAGTAGGTTGACATGGTAGGTTTCCTTGGCTTTTTAGAGCTAAACACCAACTTTCTTGCAGGTGCTTATGTACCAGTCCAAAGAATTGGTGAATAACGCAGGCGAAGTGACACTCACTTGTTTCCAATTGCACCATTAGCGGCACAATGACATTACCCTAACATCTGTTCTATAATCTTTACAATGAATGTGATAGAGAAGTCTCATGCTGGATATCAAGTATATTAGGGAAAATCAGGAGTTGGTGCAGCGAATGCTGGAGCAGCGGGGCTCTGATCTAGAGCTCCAATCCGTATTGGCTCTGGATCAAGAGCGTAGGAAGGTCATCCAGGAGGTCGAATCTCTTAAACATGAACGTAAGGTTGCCTCGGACCGAATTGCCAAAATGAAAAAGTCCGGTGAAGACGGTTCAGAGACCATTGCTCGTATGCGCCAAGTCTCGCAGCGAATCAAAGAACTGGACCAGCAACGTGGTGAGGTGGAGGGCGAACTCCAGCGATCCCTTTTGTTGGTTCCCAACGTGCCCCACGAATCCGTTCCAGTTGGTAAGGATGAACAGGATAACCCTGTGGTCAAACGGTGGGGGGAGATCACCGAGTTTTCCTTTCCCCCCAAGCCGCACTGGGAACTGGGTGAGGCCCTTGGAATCCTTGATTTTGAGCGCGCTGCCAAAATGACGGGGGCACGTTTCACCCTGTATTGGGGGCTGGGCGCCCAGCTTGAGCGTGCTCTCATCAACTTCATGCTTGATCTGCATACCACCAAGCACGGCTACCAAGAAGTGTTGCCGCCCTTCATGGTGAACAGTTCTGCCATGACTGGAACCGGTCAGTTACCCAAATTCAAGGAAGACCTGTTCAAGTTGGAGGACTGGGACTACTACCTTGTCCCCACTGCAGAGGTGCCGGTGACCAATATTTATCAGAACGAGATCCTGGAAGAGGACGACCTTCCGCTTTCCTACACCGCCTACACCCCATGTTTCCGCTCAGAGGCTGGCTCCTATGGGAAAGACACTCGAGGTCTTATCCGGCAGCATCAGTTCAACAAAGTGGAACTGGTTAAATTCACCACGCCGGAACAATCCTACGATGAGTTGGAACGTTTGCTGCTCGACGCGGAGGAGGTTCTCCAGAAGTTGCAGCTTCCTTACCAGGTAGTGACTCTTTGTACCGGGGACTTGGGATTTTCTGCGGCAAAAACCTATGATATCGAGGTTTGGCTGCCCGGGCAGGAGGCCTTTCGGGAAATCTCCTCCTGCAGCAATTTTGAAGATTTCCAGTCTCGGCGGGCCAACATCCGTTACCGGGTTCGCGGCAAGAAAAAAATCGGCTTCACCTATACCCTTAATGGCTCTGGGCTCGCTGTGGGACGCACTCTCGTTGCCATCCTGGAAAACTGGCAACAAGAAGACGGCAGCGTGGTGATTCCTCCCGTGCTTCGATCTTACCTGGGCGGAATTGAGGTTATTACTCCACGAGCTTGATCTTTTTGCGGAAAAGGAGGAATCTGCATGACCAGACGTGAGCTGATCGCTGCAGTTGCTGCTGCTGAAGGTATCACCATCAAGGAGGCAGAGTTGGCCGTGAAAAGCGTGTTCGCCAGCATCGAGCAAGCACTCACGAAAGAAGATCGAATCGAGATGCGCGGCTTTGGTAGTTTCAAAGTGAAAGCATATCGGCGCTATCAAGGGCGCAATCCCAAGACCGGCGAGGTCATTCAGGTGAAGGACAAGAAGCTTCCTTTTTTTAAGGTGGGAAAAGAACTTAAGGAACGGGTTAACAGCGAGTAATGTCCGTCGCCTATGTAGCCCTGACAATACCGCGCCGGTGACCTCGGCAAGGCTGGCTCTAGCTGGCTCATGTAAACTTTCACCGGTTTTGCCAGGCTAATGAGCCATTGGCAAGCTGGCGCCACCGCACCCTCAGTCGCAAGACTTCGGCAAAAAGTCCCACTAAGGCTCACGGTAACTCCTCAGCTCGCTTCCCTGTCGGTCATGAGCTAAAGGAACTCATGGCAGAAGTCTTTCACGCTTTGCATTGATCTGTGAATTGGCCATGGACTTATGGGAAAAATCTAAACGGAAGGGCCGACTCTGGCTGTTACTCCTTGCTGCCATCGGCGTGGGCTTTACCACGGCCCTGATTCTGGCCAAACTATTTTCCCCCAGAACGGAGTCAATTACCACTCGTACCAGAGGGCATGATTCCATAACAACCCGGGCGGTCACAACCCAGAAGGCACACCTCTATTTCGCCAGCCGCAATGGCCGCTATCTCCAGGCCGAGGAGAGGGGGATAGAGTCTCAAGACACTTCCTCTGCGATAGTAGCCATTATTGCTGCCCTTTTGGAGGGTCCCGAGGACGCCACACTTGTAGCCACCACTCCAAAAGGCACCCAACTTCTCCACCAATTTGTGACAGATGACGGTACTGCCTACGTGAACTTCAACTCAGAACTCTCCCGTCTGCATCCTGGTGGGGTCACCGCTGAACGGCTCACTCTCTACGCCATCGTAAACTCACTCGTTTTGAATCTTGACGAAGTGGAGCGGGTACAGTTGCTATTGGAGGGCAAGCCCGCACCCACTTTGACCGGCCATCTGGATATTCGTCATGCCAAGGTGGCCAACCTTTTGATTGTTCGCTGACCTCGCAGCTTCGCCCTAATTGGCTTCTGGCCTGTAGGGCTTACGTCCCGGATGAAATAGGGTAACATTGGAATACTGGAATGCTGGGTTCAAAGATGGCAAACTATACACAGGACTTATGTTGTTCTGTTAAGCATCATTCCATTATTCCACGGGTGGACTTGATGGTAAAAAAACCAAAATTCTGTAAGCTAGACAGGTAGTAAATCTGCCAAGACACTGAATCGCCATGTCAGAACGTAAGCGGCTCAAAAGAACGCGCAATATCGGCATCATCGCCCATATTGATGCTGGTAAGACTACGGTCACCGAGCGCATACTTTATTACACTGGAAAATCACACAAGATGGGGGAGGTCCATGATGGTGAGGCTGTCATGGACTGGATGGAGCAGGAGCAGGAGCGGGGCATCACCATTACTTCGGCGGTCACCACCTGCCTCTGGCGGGATCATGAGCTGCACCTCATCGACACTCCCGGTCATGTGGATTTCACCATTGAGGTGGAGCGCTCCCTCAGGGTTCTAGATGGTGCCATCGGCGTCTTCTGTGCTGTAGGCGGCGTAGAACCTCAGTCAGAAACAGTCTGGCACCAGGCCGATAAATACCAGATCCCCAAAATCGCTTTCATTAACAAGATGGATCGCCTCGGTGCCGACTTCTCTGGCACGGTTCAGCAGATAAAGGATAAGCTTGGAGCCCGACCATTAGTTTTGCAGATGCCCTTGGGCGCGGAAGCAGACTTTGCTGGCATCATAGATCTGCTCCGTATGCAAGCGGTGCGCTGGGATGATTCCAGTCTTGGCCTTGTGTACGACCTTGGCCCCATTCCCCCTGACTCTATTGAGAAGGCCAAAGTGAGGCGGGTAGAACTCCTTGAATCCCTAGCCGAACTTGACGATACAATCATGGAAAAATATCTGGCCGATGAGGATCTTGAGCCGGAGGATCTCCTACTGGTCATTCGGCAGGCCACTTTAAATCTGCAAGTGGTCCCAGTCCTGTGCGGCAGCGCTTTGAAGAACAAGGGCATCCAGCCTCTGTTGGATGCAATTGTTGACCTACTCCCCAGCCCGTTGGACGTTGCGGCAGTTGTGGGGCACCACCCCCAGAGTGCCGAGGAGGAGATTCGCTCCAGTAGTGACGATGAACCTTTTGCCGGACTTGCTTTCAAAATACAGATGGACCAAGGACGCAAGCTTACCTATGTTCGGATATATTCAGGATCAGTGGCTGCCGGATCTGAGGTCTACAACGCCAACAAACAGCAGAGAGAGAAGGTTGCCCGAATATTTCAAATGCACGCAAATAAGCGAGAAAGACGCACTCGTGCTGGTGCCGGCGAAATCGTGGTGATGGTAGGTCTCAAATTCACCACCACCGGTGACACCATCTGTGATCCGCAGCACCCTGTTCTGTTGGAGCATATCGAGTTTTATGAACCGGTGATATCCATTGCCATGGAGCCTCGCACTCGCGCTGACGAGGAGAAGACCCTTCAGTCCCTGGAGAAACTGGCGGAGGAGGACCCCACTTTCCACTTCCACCAGGATCCGGATACCGGCCAGACCATCATCTCGGGAATGGGGGAACTCCATTTGGATATTCTGGTAAACAGGTTGCTCCGGGAATATTCCCTACAGGTGAACGTGGGAAAACCGCAAGTTGTCTATCGTGAAACCATTACTGGGGCAGTGGAGGCTGAGTCCACTTTTGATCGGGAAATCGCGGGAATTCCTCACTACGCCCAGGTTGAACTTCACCTTGAACCGAGGCCGCGGGGTAAAGGGAACCTTTTCCGTGAGATGGTTCGCGACGGCTCCATTCCTCGTTCCTTCATTCCTGCGGTTGAGGAGGGCGTGATGGAGTCATTGGCAAGTGGGGTTATCGCCGGGTATCCGATGGTGGATGTGCAGGTTGCAGTTATCGGCGGTATCTTTAAGGAGCAGCGTGCCAGCGAACTCGCATTTAAAGTCGCTGCATCCACCGCCCTGCTGGAAGGTTGCAGAAAGTCGGGACCTCAGCTGCTCGAGCCCATTATGGCGGTGGAGATCATTGCTCCTGAGGAATTCACCGGAGAGATAATCAACGACCTCAACGTACGCAAAGGTAAGATCGAAGGGGTTGACAGCAAACGCTCAGTAAAGGTCATCCGGGCAACCGTTGCGCTTTCCCAGATGTTCGGCTACTCAACTGCTCTGCGCTCAGCCAGTCAAGGACGGGCCACTTTCTCCATGCACTTTTCCCATTACGACAATCTAGTAGTGCAAAAAGAACTGCATTTCTAGCTCCATATCGTTCTTACCAGCTAAAATCTCTGTGAAGGCTTCGGTGCGTAAAGGTCTTACCGTTTTTGCCCGAATAATCGGAAACGATGTGGCCGTTGCCCATCAGTCTCCACTTGTAGATAACCAGCCCTTCCAACCCCACGGGCCCACGGGCATGGATCTTGTTGGTGCTAATGCCGACTTCGGCACCTAAGCCGTATCGGAACCCATCGCTGAAACGGCTACTGCAGTTGAGAAATACATCGGCCGAATCAACGTAGTCCATAAACTTGGCACCTCGGGCCCTGTCACCGGTCACGATCACGTCGGTGTGACCCGAACCGTATCGGTTGATGTGATCGATCGCCTCGTCCAAACTATCCACCAGCTTAACCGATAAGATTAAATCCAGATATTCGGTGCGCCAGTCCTCCTCTGTTGAAGGTTTGGCCTCAATCACCTTGCGGGTCTCCTCACAGCCACGGATTTCCACACCCTTCTCCTCAAGGGATTCTTTGACCCGTGGCAGAAAAGCGGTGGCAATATCCCGGTGCACCAGCATGGTCTCCACAGCATTGCACACCGCCACGTACTGACACTTACTGTCCACGGCGATCCTGATGGCCATGTCGAGATCCGCTTCACGGTCGACGTAGACGTGGCATATTCCGTCGGCGTGACCCAAGACGGGAATATTTGTGTTGTCCATGATGTGCTGGACAAACTCGTTGCTGCCCCGGGGAATGATCAGGTCGATCTGCTCGTCCATCGCTAGCATTTCCGCGACATCTGCCCGAGTCTCCAAAAGGGCCAGCCAGCCTGCCGGAATCCCTGCTTGCACACTTGCCCTCGTGATGATATCCGCCAGGATTCGATTGGTTTCAGCGGCTTCCCTGCCGCCTTTCAAAAGAACTGCGTTTCCGCTCTTCAGGCACAGTGACGATATCTGCACCAGTGCGTCGGGTCTGGACTCAAAGATGACCCCGATCACACCGATGGGACAACTTACCTTGTAGAGCTCGAGCTCTTGGTCTAACTCCATAGCACCTAAAGTCACGCCCACTGGGTCCGCAAGCCCCATCAAACTTTCCAAGCCATCACAGGCTTCCTTGATCTTGTCTTCATCAAATCTGAGTCTTTTCAGCAAAGGTACAGCCAGATTCTCTTTCTCAGACCTTTGCATATCGACCCGATTAGCCGCTACGATATCGGCTTTGTTGCGCTCCAGAGCCCTGGCTATCTCGGCAAGCGCCTGGTTCTTTACCTCACCTCTAACGGCTGCCAGTTGAATGGAGGCTTCCTCTGCCTGGATCGCTATCTGCTTGATATCCATATAGTGCACCTCTTACCACTACGGTTGAGTAGATCAGCTTACAGACGTGTCTACGGGTGGCGCAATAAGCGTACTAAAACACAACCAGAGCGAACAGAAAAATGCGCAGCATGCCATGCGTTCTGCTCACATTCGTCCGCAGAATCCAGCCGAACAATGACCATCTCAGATGCCACCCAAATCAGTACTACAAGGGGATTATATCCTGTAATCATATATCATATCTGATCGGTGCGAAGCCACTTCACCGTTCTTCGGACAATCCGCTGGTATACCTCTTCTTGCGTAACGTCACCATACTTGGATAACCGGAAGGAGTGATCTCCACCCTCGATGACCTCCAGTTCCCAGGGAGCAGACAACCGCTCCAGGACTTTATTGAGAGCCTCGAGGTCACAGAAAGAATCCCTGGTCCCGGCGAAAAAGAGCATGGGAATGGCAATCAGGTCGAAGTGGGAATCCCGTAGTTTTTCTTTTTTGCCAGGTGGGTGAAGAGGATAGCCGAGGAATATCAGGCCACTAACAGGCAACAGATCTTCTGCAACCATCTGGGCCGCCACCCTGCCGCCCATGGATTTGCCAGCGGCAAAAATCGTCTTTGGTTTGTATTCCGGATGGTCTCGCAAGAACTGGTAAACGCTTTTCCAAGTGCTAACCAGGACATCCTGCCGATTTGGCCCCTTCCGTCCCTTTTCCCGATAGAGAAAATTAAACCGCAGGGTGAGGTAGCCTGCCGCGGCCAGATCTTGAGACAAAGCAAAAATCAGTGGATGGTGCATATCATTGCCGGCCCCGTGGGCCAGGATGACCCCTGATCTCTCTCCGGTCCGGTAACCCTCAGGCATGGATAACAGAGCCGAGATTTGCTCTTTTTCCATGACAGGAATGGATATACTTTCCGTTTTCATGCTCAGGTCCACTTTACCATAGGGTTGGCACCGTCCAGCAAACACCACATCCCCTGCACAAAGCTTACCTCCATTGCTAGACAGGCCGTCCGGTGAGCAAACCACATGGTGCCAAATGAACTGCCTTTCGCTCTCAGATGGAAACCTAACCTGGGCTCATTGCTCGGGGGGCAGCGAAGCGAGAGAAGTGGAGCTTGCCTCCGCCTTGCTCTGCGCGGTTTTCATCAATGGGACCGTGGGCCGCAGGCCCAGATGGGTGAATCTGCTTTCTTACCACGCTCTGCTCGAAGAACGCTCCCTGAGATTATGCGGTGGGAGGACGTGGATTGGCGCGTGAGCTCAGCGTCTGCTTTCCCGCTGCCTTGCCGCACGGACCTCTTTTTTGACCCCTTCCAGTTGTTTGCGAATGGTATCCCGCAATTCCGGATGGTCGTTATGCCGCAACGCCTCCTGGAAATGGAATTCTGCATTGCGCAAGGAGCCCTGGCGCCTATAGTGGATACCAAATTGGTAGTGGGCCTCGGTCAATTGACCCATCTGGCCGTAAGCCAGGCCCAGGTAGTAATGAATGGAGGGCAACCGATCATTTAGCTGCGCTGCTGTGGCCAACTGTTCGCTCGCTTCGGCCACCTTATTTTGCTCCAGCAGGCAACGGCCGAGCATATAGTGAGCCATGGGTTGATTCGGTTGCAGTGTGAGCGCTGACCTCAGCACTGAAGTAGCCTTGTCAACCTTGCCCATCTCAAAGTAGGTCTCTCCCAGGTCCACCAGGATAGCGGCGAGATCCGGACGCAGGGAGATGGCGGCTTTTAAAGACTCCACCGCGCTCTCCATCTGCCCCAGTCGCCGCTGTACCAGACCCATGCCGTAATAGGCCATCACCTTGGTCTCTGGCCTTTCAAGCCAATCGCGAAACTTGGCCTCAGCCTCCTGAGGATCCTCATATGCGCCAAACAATTTCGCCAGCATCAATCTGAAACCTTCCAAATCCTCCTTCCGCATTCTGGTGGGCTGGCCGGACTTCGGTCGGGTATCTAGGGTTGTCGCAAGATAGGCGACACGCTCGATTACCCCCGGGTGGGTGGAGAGATAACTCGGGATGTGGCCACCAGCCTTCCAACTATCCTGCCCCATCTTTTTCATGATTTTTACGAAATCTTCACCGTGGTAGCCCGCCGCTTCCAGGTACCGGAGTCCCCTGCGGTCCGATTCCTCTTCATCCTGGCGACTAAAGGTTAGCATTGCCGAGGTGGCTCCCGCCTGGCTGCCAGCGATAACCGCCGCACCGGCGTCCCCGCCCATGAAGATTCCGGCCAGCATGGCACCGAGAGTGGCCAGGTTCAGTGTCCTCGCCCTGGCCATACGGAGGGCCAAATGTCGGGACTGGACATGGGCGATCTCGTGCGCCAGAATCGCGGCAAGTTCCCCTTCACCATCCATGATCTCAATGAGACCGCGATTTATGAACACGTAACCTGCCGGAGCCGCGAAAGCGTTGAGCGCACTACTATCCACCACGTAAAAATGGTAGGGGAAGGTGTGAACCTCCAGGTGCTCCACAATAGCCTGCCCCACCCTATTCACGAAACCAATCACCTCCGGATCCTCAATCAACTTGAGTTGGCGGAGGGCCGCTTTCAAAAACTGCTGGCCCAGCTTTCGTTCTTCCTCGATGGAGAGGTCAGCCCCCACCAAGCTGGACATGGGCCCCAGTAACACCAGGATTGCCGCCAGGAAAATAAGTGGTTTCACTACATTTCTCAGTCTCATAACAACATCTCTTTAGCGATTACCAGCTCCATCTGGAAGGGAGACTTCCAGATGCACAAATCCTTTATTACCTCTATACTACCATTGATAATTGTTTTAGTCTGGACCTCTGGTCTCCGAAAACTCTATTTGTCGGGCCTCCCACCAAAGCCCCTCCAAATCGTAAAAGGCTCGCATGGGCTGATAGAAAATATGGACTATCACATCGTTAAAGTCCAATAGGACCCAGTGGCCTTCAGTCAACCCTTCTATCCCCATGGGTTTGACCCGGCGCTGGCTCAGAGCCCCTTCAATGTGTTCGGCGATTCCCTGAACGTGCCGGGTGGAGCGTCCAGAGCAGATAACAAAATAGTCAGCGAAACTAACAACTTCGGTAACGTGGTATATCAACGGGCTCTCTGCCTTATGGTCTGCCGCCACCTGAGCACATAATAGGGCTTTTTCCAGGGATGGCAATTCCTCCGCCTTCTTTGGCGCTCGTTGCTTCATACGGCTGCGGCTCATGCTTCCCGGGTTTCCTTATGGTTGCGGTAAAGGCCCTGTCGGTGAATGTATTCTTCCACCTTGTCAGGAAGCAAGTAGCGCACTGAGCACCCTTTAGCCATACGATCCCGAATATCGGATGATGAAATATCCAACAGGGTGACCTCACGATAATAGACAGTATAACGGTTAGGATGGACATATCCTCGCACCTGAGAGTCGAAGGAATAGCTCTCCGAAATCTGCGTCTGCAGCATGCTATGCAGAGTTTTTGGGGAAAAGCCTGGCCGGGCTACAACAATAAAGTGGCAGAGGGAAAAGAGCTCTCGGTAGCTTTTCCAGGTTGGCAACTCCAAAAACGCGTCCAATCCCAACACGAAGTAGAGCTCCTTCTCCTTACCGTGTTGGCTGGATAGTTGGGTCAACGTTTCCACTGAGTAGGATTTGCCGGGACGTTGGTGCTCCAGATCCGATAATGCGAATAGCGGATTTCCCGCCACCGCCAACTCCAGCATGCGGTAGCGATGATCAAAGGGGACAAGTCCAACCTCACTTTTGTGCGGCGGCTTTGCTGCCGGCATGAAGATCACTTGCTCCAGCTGCAATGATTCAGCCACCTCTTCAGCTGCCCGCAAGTGGCCCAAATGAACCGGGTTAAAGGTGCCTCCCATAATGCCGATACCCAAAGAGACTCTCCCCGTCGTTTGAGTAGTGTTTTGGCCCGCCTTGACTCCCTGTATCAGTGCGAAGATCGCTGGGAGGAAAATCCGAAGTCCGAATACCTGCCCGCCATGCGAGTCCGCCCGGCAATCGCCTGAAAGCGAAGCCGCCTCGCCTGCCAAAGCCTGGCACTGGCGGGCAGGTGGCGGACGGGCAAGGCGAGGCAACCGGGTCGAGATCCTAAGCAAATCCCAATCTTCAAAATCTCAATTGAGACTGTTCAATAATTCAGTCTCAAGATACTTTACAGCCTGGTCTTATCTGGATCCCCGCCGGAGTCTATCCCGTATTGGATGCGGGACCAGGATGACAGGCGACCGCATTCTATCGTCATTCCCGCGAAGCTTGTCCCCGACTCCGATCGGGGAGCGGGAATCTAGGGCATAGACGCAGATCTACCCCAAAATTATTGGGGGTAACTAGCTACGACATAGTGGTTGAACTAGTTGATATATCTAATTTAATAAACATTGAACAGTCTCAATTACCGAAACGTGTCATTGGTAGTGGTCTCTCGTTTTGTACATATGCTGATATGAACTTCCAAAGGCTCTCGTGCTTAGGATTTCGAATTTCAGATATGCACTCGCGGAGTGCTATGCGCTTCGCGAGTCTGAGTCCGTCCCAACTGTTCCACTCAGAACGAAGTTGTCGCGGTGAATTACCTCATCTGAATGCTTGTACCCGAGAATCTCCTCTATCTTATGGCTGCGTACACCCTTGATCTTTCCTATTTCCTCCGCCGAGTAGTTCACCAAGCCGACACCAATTTCTTCCTCCTCACTGCTCAAGCAGCGCACCGGGGCCCCTACTTCAAATTTTCCTCTCACCGCCAAGATCCCAGTGGAGAGAAGGCTCTTGCCCCGCAACTTCAGTGCTTCCACCGCCCCAGTGTCCAGCAGTATGTCCCCATGCGGCTTCAGGGTATGAGCAATCCATTGTTTCTTGCTGGGCAGTCGCCGCTCGGATGGGAGAAAGAGGGTGCCCACCTCTTCGCCGTCGAAAATCTGTTTGAGAATGTAGCGATTTCTGCCGTTACCGATAATCATCGGCACGCCAGCAGTGGTGACTTTTTTGGCCGCCAGCAGCTTGCTGGGCATACCTCCTGTACCGAGCATCCCTGGCCGGTCCCCTGCATAGGCCTGTACCTCCCGGTCGATACGGTGAACCACTGGAATGATGCTGGCATTCTGGTTTTTTCGTGGATCCGAATCGTATAGTCCATCCATGTCGGTTAACGCAACCAACAGATCGGCCTCAGTGAGTTGGGCTATAAGGGCTGAGAGATTATCGTTGTCACCAAACTTTATTTCGTCTACAACCACCGTGTCATTTTCATTGACAACAGGAATGATCCCCCAGTCTAAGAGGGTCTGCAAAGTGTGACGCGCATTCAAGTAGCGACGACGGTTGGTGAGATCATCGCTGGTAAGCAATATTTGTGCGACCTTAAGATTATAGTGCCTGAAGGCTTCTTCATATGCGCGGATCAGGCTGCCCTGACCTACCGCTGCTGCTGCCTGTTTCTGAGGAATGGTCTTCGGCACTTCGCTCAGACCTACCTTGTGAATTCCGGAGGCGATGGCCCCTGATGAGACAATCACCACCTGGCGACCCTGCTCCCTCAACATGGACACTTCATCGCAAAGCCGGTTGATAATACCCAGGTCGATGCCACGGCTGCTGGTAAGCACAGAGCTGCCCACTTTGATCACTACTCGTTGAGCCCCATCCACAACCTCTTTTCGTTCCTGGGAAATCACCGGCTATTCCTCTTCCTCTCTGACTGCTGCAGCACATGCACCGAGTGAACACGCAGTTGTTTTGTATTCCCTTACCCTGCCAAATCCGTGCTTCGCAGGGTCCGCACGGTGGCGGTATGTATCAGGGGGGATCCCCTCCTGCCGCTGCAACCGGGATCTTCTCCGAAAGCAGTGAAAAGAGTATCTAAGGAAAATTCAATTGTCAGACAGGTTGACCTCGCACATCACTAAAGACAGCTGGCAGCGGTCGCCTGATATCTTCAAGTATACCGGTAATGGAACCTTTCTGCCAACTGCAGTTACTTGCAACCTTTCTCCAGTCCTGCCGTCATACTTCCTCCACTGCCTCCCCGCTTGCGGCTGCAGTGTTTCTGAACCGGGCCAACTGCTTGGCTGTTTCCCAAATCAATGCCTGTGTGCCCTGGCCGGTCAGGGCAGAAATAGCGTACACCGGAACCCCCAGTTCACGGAAGATTGCCTGCAGCTCATCCACTGGTGCCGGGTCGAGTACCAGGTCTATCTTATTCAGAGCGACGATTTGTGGTTTGGCCAAAAGCTCAGCGCTGAACTGACCAAGCTCATGATTAACCTTGTGGTAGTTTTCCAAAACAGTCTCGACCCCGCTGTCGGGGGTGGAAACATCCACCAAGTGTAACAACACTATGGTTCGCTCCACATGCCGGAGGAATTTAAGACCGAGGCCGGCCCCTCGGTGTGCTCCTTCAATGAGTCCCGGAATATCAGCCACTACCATGGACTCGCCCAGTTCCAAACGTACTACACCCAGATTGGGCACCAGGGTGGTAAATGGATAATCTGCGATCTTGGGCCGCGCCGATGAAATTCGAGATATGAGGGTAGATTTACCCGCATTGGGAAGACCGATGAGTCCCACATCGGCAAGTAGTTTCAGCTCCAGGATGATGTGCCGCTCTTCCCCTGGTCTTCCCTCTTGAGCAAATCGGGGGGCACGCCGAGTTGATGTAGCGAAATGCATGTTGCCTTTTCCGCCATCACCGCCGCTGGCGACCACCAGCCGTTGGTCTTCTCGGGTGAGGTCCCCGAGTAACTCGCCGGAATCAGCATCTTTCACCTGAGTGCCAACGGGCACCAACAGAGTGGAATCTGCACCACTTTTGCCAGTCTGCTGTTTTCCGCGGCCATTGGCGCCCTGGGCCGCTTGGAAGTGACGTTGGAAGTGAAAATCCAGGAGGGTTTGTTTGGTGGTTGTGGCCCTGATTACAATATCACCGCCCTTGCCGCCATCCCCGCCGTCCGGACCGCCTCGCGGCACATATTTTTCGCGCCGAAAGCTAACGCAGCCATTGCCGCCGTCACCGGCCCGAACGCGGATTTTGACCTCATCAATGAAACGCATGGTCAGCGGTGATGGGCAACCTCCAGGTCTTAGTTGTTCCTGCGGTCAAAACTATCGACTCGTGTCCATCGTGACTGGAGGTTAGTTTAGGGCATAAACGCTAACCTTACGGCGGGTTTTGCCCTTCCGTTCAAACCGGACAACACCATCAATGGTGGCAAACAAGGTGTAGTCTTTACCCATCCCCACGTTTTGCCCCGGGTGAAACTTTGTGCCCACCTGTCGTACCAGAATATTCCCGGCCCGGACAAACTGACCGCCAAAGCGTTTGACGCCCCGTCGCTGGGAAGCGCTGTCCCGACCATTTCGTGAGCTTCCTCCAGCTTTCTTGTGTGCCATGACTATTTACCTCATTATTCCAAGCCCAAGAAATTCTTACATTTCAATATTCTCTATGGCGAGCTCGGTGAATGACTGCCGGTGACCCCTCTTGCGACGATAGCGCTTACGCCGCTTATATTTGAACACCACGATCTTCCGATGCCGCCCTTGTGCTGTCACCCGAGCCGTCACTTTTGCTTTGGCCAGCGTGGACGGTTCCACTTGGATGTTTTCACCATCACTGATCATTATAACATCTTCGAACGTAATCGTTTCGCCCACCTCGGCGTCTAATTTCTCCATCCGGAGCACGTCACCGGCACTCACCCGGTACTGTTTCCCTCCAGATCTCACCACTGCGTACATATGATGATCCTTTGCAAAGACAAATTATTAGCATAATTTCCTCTTACAGCTTTGTCAAGTAATACCTGCGGAGACGATATGAGATTGCAGATTTGAGATTGCAGATTGCAGTTCTTAAACTCCGAAATCCTACTCTATTCGTTCTAGACAAGAAACACAGTACTGGCTGCTGGCTACTGCGCACTGAGCAGATTATCAGAGTGCATATATGTCGTATTGCTCCAGGTGGAGATTCTGGTCTGCCTTGACGGTGATCCTCGCCTGCAGAGTCTTCTCCAGCGCCTCCAACCCATGGCGCTCTTCATCGTAAAGAAGA
This sequence comes from uncultured Desulfobacteraceae bacterium, assembly GCA_964346905.1. Taxonomy (GTDB): domain Bacteria; phylum Desulfobacterota; class Syntrophobacteria; order BM002; family BM002; genus BM002. Next base: position 32,089 of record CAYFXH010000008.1, read on the forward strand.
TGAGCCACCTCTGGGTGGGCGGTGACCATGACACTGCGTCCACAGAGGGTTTCATGATCGCGCTCGATCTCCCGAAAAATCTCGTAACACATGGTAACCGTGGACTTCAGATACCCCTCGCCATCACAGTAAAAACATGGTTCGCGTAGTACCCTGTTAATGCTCTCTTTGGTACGTTTCCGGGTCATTTCAATGAGGCCAAGTTCTGATATCTTTGTAATGTTGGTTTTGCTTTTGTCTTTTCTCAGAGCATCATTGAGTCTATTGAATACTTTTTCCCGATTGGCCTCCTTTTCCATATCGATGAAGTCAATAATGATAATTCCGCCGATATTGCGCAAGCGCAACTGGTAGGCGATCTCTTTGACTGCCTCGAGGTTGGTTTTGAGGATGGTCTCCTCCAGATTGCGCTTGCCCACATAACGTCCGGTGTTCACATCAATGGCAGTGAGTGCTTCGGTCATCTCGATAACAATGTAGCCGCCTGATTTCAGCCACACTTTTTTTCCGAGAGCGCGCTGGAGCTCCATCTCGATTCCGTAGGCATCGCAGATGGGCTCGGATCCCTCGTAGAGCTTTACCGCTGCCTTCAAACTCGGCATGAACGTGTCAACGAACTTGAGAATCTTCTCATATTCTTCCTCAGAATCGACAATGAGTGTGTCCACCTCTTGAGTAAAAAGGTCCCGCACTGCCCTGAGAATGATATCCAGCTCTTGGTAAAGAAGACTGGGCACTTGAGTGTGATCATTGTTTTTCTGGATGTTTTGCCAGAGTCTCAAGATGAAGTCCATTTCCGCCTTGATCTTGTCGCTGTCCACTCCCTCGGCAGCCGTGCGAGCAATAAAACCGTAGTTGGCAGGTTTTATCTGGAGCAATAACTCGCGCAAGCGGAACCGTTCATTTTCATCTTCAATGCGGCGGGAGATCCCCACGTGGTCCATTGTGGGCATGAGCACGAGATGACGCCCAGGGATGGAAATGTGCGAGGTAATACGCGCCCCTTTACTGCCCAGTGGCTCTTTGGCCACCTGAACCAGGACCTGCTGCCCCTCTTGGAGCCGGTCCTCTATATGGGTATCCATGAGCCAAGCCCCTTCAGCCGGCTCCCGGCGCAGTTCTTCCTCATCGCCCCCTTCCTGATTGTTGGTCATCATCTTTTCTATGTCGTCAAGGTTTTCATATACATCGCTCACATAAAGAAATGCCGCTTTATCCAGGCCAATATCCACAAAGGCCGCCTGCATTCCCGGCAGCACTCGCACCACCCTCCCCCGGTAAATATTGCCAGCGATACTCCGCTCGCCGGACCGCTCGATATACATTTCAGACACTGTTCCGTTTTCGATGAGTGCAACCCTGGTCTCATAGTCCGTGACGTTTATAATCAGATCAGTGGACACGCTCTTATCCTTCCAGAGGTTCTGAGGAGATCTTTACAATACGAGCCTCCAGAACCGCCTCTTCCGCCAAGTCAAAGATGTGTGCCAATAGGTCCCGCACCCGGATAGGAGGATTTTCGCCCTGCGTAAGGGTGAATTGAATTCGGTCGGAAACCAGAGCCTCAAGCTGTAACAGCCGATTTTCCAGCGGAATAACAGCTTCACCCCGTTTGGATCTCTGCCGCAGCGGAGCCAGCACCTGACGCTGGAAGCGACGAAATCCCTCCGATGGCCATACCCTTCCTGGAAGGGTAGCTTCGTAAGTCACCAGTCTGCGGGTGGCTTGCTGCGTACGCTGCAGTTGTTCCTCAGCCTCCAAGACCTCCAAGCCAGGTGGCAGCTCAGCATTCAGCCGCTCACATATCTCTAAACTGGAAAAAGGGTAACGCAGTATTACCTCCATCTCCTCGGCTCGACTCTCAAGGCCGAGGGGCAGTGCGTCTCCAAATGAAATCCGCGGACTGGGGTGGTATCCCTGGCTATAGGCCAGTGGTAGTTCAGCCCGCCGCATGGCGCGCTGGAACACGGTCACCATTTCCAGATGGCTGAGAAAACGACCGTTGCCGGTTTTGGCAAATACCAAACGAAAGCGATGCACACTATCAATTTCTACCCTGGGCAGGTTGGTTTCAACCGGTTCTGTTACCATGGACTGGTGAAGTTGCAATCCCACCGTCTCGCCATCGCAAACGCCACATTTGCTGCAGCCCTGGGTCCGGCAGTCCAAGGTGGCAACTTCAGCCAGGGCTCGTTCATACTCTTCCCAGAGATAGTCCTTGCTCACCCCGCAGTCTAAATGAGACCACGGGAGAATTTCCTGAAAATCCCGGGACCGCTGGCCGTAGAAGAGAGGATCAATTCCTTCTTCTGCAAAGGCCTGCCGCCAGAGATCAACCCGCATATGCTCGCTCCAGCCGTCCAAGCGACAGCCAAGCTGCTGGGCCCGAAGCAGCACCTCTGCTAGTCGCCGGTCTCCTCTTGAGAACACTCCCTCAAGGACACTTTGCCAGGGTTGGTGCCACTTGAAATGTAGTCCTTTCTTGCGCAAACGCTGTTTGAAGTAAGCAAGATTCTTCTCCATTTCAGTAAGCGTCAGCTGAGCTTCCCATTGAAATGGAGTGTGCGGTTTTGGCACAAAGGTGGAGACACTAGCATGCAACCGACGTCTTGGTGTGTGATTGGCAGCCTCACGCCAGATCTTGAGAGTGAGTTCCACCAATGCTTCGCGGTCTTCGGCTGTTTCGGTGGGCAATCCCATCATAAAATAGAGTTTAATGAGCGGCCAGCCAGCAGAATAGACCGTTCGCACCGTATCCAACAGGTCGCGTTCGCTGATTCCCTTGTTGATTACGCGCCGCAATCGTTCGCTACCCGCCTCCGGGGCCACAGTAAATCCAGTCTTTCGCACTTGGCTGATTGACTCAATCATCGCCTCGTTAAGTGTCCCCACCCGAAGACTCGGCAACGAGATGGCTATCTGCCCGTTGCCATGGCAGCGCATCAACAGCTGAAGTAGATCCTGAATGTTACCGTAATCGCCTATACTGAGCGCCAAGAGAGATAATTCATCATAGCCGGTGCTACCCAACCCCTCCGCCACTAGTTTCAGAACCTCCCGAGGCGATCGTTCACGAACCGGGCGATAGATGAAGCCAGCCTGACAGAAACGACAGCCATGCGTACACCCCCTCGCCAGCTCTAGGTTCAGTCTGTCATGAATAATGCGACCCCAGGGAACCAATGGACGGTTGGGTGGCCGGCTCAGATCCAGATTTGCTAAGATACGTTTTCGCACCCGGGGCTGTTCCGGAACAAGAGGACTGATAGCAGCGATGCGACCCTGGTTGTCGTATCTTGGCTGAAAAAACTCAGGCACATAAACACCCTCGCGTTGAGCGATTTCTTTCAGGAGGTCCAGCCGCCCTCCTCCTTGCGCTTTCCACTCTGCAACAGTCTCCGCGATTTCAACGATCAGTTCCTCTGCATCCCCCAGGACAAAAGCATCAAAGAAAGGGGCCACCGGCTCGGGATTGAACACATTCGGTCCGCCACCAATTACCAGTGGCACATCAGCTCCTCGGTCTGCTGCTAGGAGTGGAATCCCGCCCAACTCCAACATGGTGAGCACATTGGTATAGCTCAACTCATACTGGAGGCTGAAACCCACCACATCAAATAGCGCCAGAGGCGTAGCCGATTCCAGGCTCACCAGAGGCCTGCCACTGGAGCGCAGCCGCGCTTCCATGTCCGGCCAAACCGCAAAGACTCGCTCAGCCCCTATCCACTCTTGTTGGTTGAGGATGTCGTAGAGCAGAAGAAGTCCGAGGTGGGACATGCCCACCTCATAGACGTCTGGGAACGCCAGCGCCATCCGCACTCGGCTACCTGCCCAGTCCTTCTTGGGCACATTGACCTCATTGCCCAGGTAGCGGCTGGGTCTCTGAACAGTGCAGAAGAGATTGTTTAGCACAGGACCTCGCTTCATATCCTTGTCTGATCTCTCCCAAAATATCCCAAAAAGAGCGGTCTTTCAATCTCCCGGATCATTACAACCATCTTCACCTCATCCCTGGTGTGACTCGCGAAACTAGGATCCAAAGAATATACTCTTTTGGAGTACTGGAGTTCTGGAGCGATGGGAAAAGCGCTTGTGGCAAACTCCCAGGAATTGAAAGTCCTTGCAATACTCCACTACTCCCTGAAAATTTGTTCTGGCCAAAGCCCTCCAGTTCTAAACCAGCTCCGAAGGTGTGGCCTGAAAGGTTGAATGAAAAGGGGCGCTTCCCGGAATGTTGCCTCCGGTCAGCGCCCCATGGCCTGGTAGACTGCCAGCGCTTCAACCTACGAACCAGTAGGGACATATTGGACAGATAGCGCTCAGCAGCTTCTGTTCACTCGGTGTCATCCCTGTGAACTGAGAAGACAGTTCGAAAACGAGCTTCTATCAATAGATGCGGAAACCCTTCCCAATTTATTCCTGCATTCTTGATCTGATCCACTCCAAGAAACTGGTGGGCTCTTCGGCTTCCTCCTCTGGCTTAGCTGTCTCGGTGGGCGCTGCGGCCGTCTCACCTTTTTTGGCGGGTGATTCAACCACTACCACTGGCTCAGCCTCTTGGGATTCGGCCTCCGTGGCTGCCGCGGTCTCGGCTTCTTTGGGTTCCGTTTCCGGGGCAACGGCGGTCTCGGCTTCTTCAACCTCGGCTTCCGGGGCAACGGCAGGCTTAGCTTCTTCGGCTTCCGCCTCCGGCGTCAACATAGGAGCAAGCTCCAATGCCTCTTGCATAGCTTGTATCTTGGCCTCAAGCATAGCCACATCTGCCAATCCCATGCTCGCAGCCTCTTGATACGCTGGAAGTGCTGCCTTGTACACGTTCTGCAGCTCCATCTCTGCCATAGCAACCCGTTTTTCGGCCAACTGATAGCGGATGTTAGCCAAGCCCCTGTCGCCTTCCAGATCAGGACCCACAAGACCTTCGGCCTTCGCCAGCAGACGACTAATCTTGCCGCTGTCGGCCTCATTACCCTTGGCCACTTCCGCATTGATCTGATCTAATATAAAGGCATAGATAGCCTTATGCACTGCATCCTGGCCCGTAAAAGTTCTGCTGGTGAGAGCGCTGACATCGCTCTCGCCTATTGCCAAAGGCTCAAAGGATTCCACCATCGCAAAACCGCGGGGGGCGAATTTTCCTTTCCAAAGCGTAAGCGTGTCGCCGCTCTGCCGTAATTGATAAGATTTGTAGTTACTCAAACTGACACTGAACACCAGCCCGATTACCAGCAGCACAATCACGATAAAAGCGTACCCACCCATACCTCTTTTCTCTTCCACGCCACCAAATGGAACGGTTTCTTTGGGCGCAACCTCTTCTATCCTTCCCTCTGGCTCATCCTCCACTGTCGCGGTTACTGGCTCTTCCGGCTTCACCACTTCTGGCTCCACCATTGGAGATGTGGGCTCTTCTTCGATAATTGTTTCGCCTACTGATTCAGCGGGTCTCTCTTCCGCAACCTCCTCCGTTCCCACTACTGCAGATGGCTGCGGTCCCTCTTCTTCAACAGGAGGAACCGCTTCCCGCAGTTCTACCTCGGCTTTCGCCAATGAACGACTGTCCAACAGCCCCTCTTCGCCCTCCTCTTCGTAACGCTTGAGCCAACTATAGTAAGTGGACCTGGAGATGCCCAACTCTTTCAAAATGGTCTTGGTAGGTAGGTTGGACTGCGCCACCTTATCCAGAATGTCCTTCTTTCTCTTTGCCTCTGCCGCAACTTCCGTCCCAGATTTTGCACCTTTTCTTGATGGTTTAGCCATAAGCACCACCCTTACTCTATGGGTTCACATAATTAATGTAGACAATCCTTTGCCTCACGAATTGGTCAGTTTAGTCAGCACCAGGACCCGTAAGACGGACTGATTCTATAGAGAAACGGTGTGCTTGTAAAGGGGTTTTTTCTTGCATTTTATGGACTCTCGTGCTGTGCAAATCCAGTCCCCGGGTCCACAACTCCATTATTGGACAGCCCATCTTGACCATCTTAACAATGCCCTTGAGAACACATCAAAATTATCTTGCAATCCCCTGGGGCTCGTGGTATATGAGTACCGTTTTTGTAACGTCAATAGATAAGAAGGGGATCGTGACGATCCTTTTTCTGTGGCCGGTCAATCAGGGGGAATCGGGAAGAAGGAGGAAATGGCATGGCGGTCTTTGTCGGTGGCATTGTTGCAGCGGTACTGGGGGTCATACTCTTGCTCGTCTGGTGGACGCCATTCCTGGATTTATTGGCAGGGGCACTGCCTGTGATGCTGTTATTTGGGGGGGTCATTGCCGCCTACCTGGGCTTTGATGAGGTGAAAGACAAGCTTCCCTACTTTGGCAAGAAAGAAGAAGAGTTCGCACCTACCATGGACACCGAAGAACCCTCCAAGTACAAGGAAGAGGCAGAAAAATACAAGGCCGAAGTAGAACAACTCAAGTCGGAACTTGACAAAGCCAAAAAAGAAGAGTCGTCTTGAGCCGTGCTGACCAGTCGATTGAGACTGGTCAATCCGAGGAGAGCCTTATCTGAAGCTTGAGGTGTGCTTAAAAAAACCACCCGTCGGGTGGTTTTTTCGTGCCGAGCCCGGCAGGAGCAGACACAGAAGCCGATATCCGTCCAAATCACCAGACTTATTGTCGCCCGCCAGATGGTCCGGTGGTCTGTTACTGGTCGGGCCTAACCCGCAATACTCTCGCGCCCAGTTCTGCGGGTTGATCCTGAGCGCTACCCAGCCTCCGTACGATCACCTGAGAGGGCAGGGTCTCTCACCGTGACCGGGGTCACTCGCCTTCCGGAAGATTCCGGAACCAGTGACGCCTCAAAAGGCGCGACAGAGCACGCCTAGCCGTCTTTTCACATAAGGCGCGGCGCTCCATGGACGCAGCTTCTGTGCCTGCCACTGACGGGCTCACTTTCTATTATTACCTTTTACCCCTCTAATTGTCAACACCGTACAGAGATATTGTGAACTCCGTCAAATCCGAATATCGAAATTCGAAATTCGAAACAATTCTCAAATTCTCCAAATTCAAATGACCAAAACTAACTGTGGCACCAACAGTAGCATTCGTTTTCAATATTTGAAAATTCGGACTTTGGATTTGTTTGGGATTTAGTACTTCGGATTTTGGATTTATATCTTGAGCTAGGCAAAAAATCCAATGGCTGTACCCAGGGCGATTTGTGCTAAAGGTAAAACCTCAGTGCGCCTCAGCCCAGTTGACCCCATATCCCACCTCTACCACCAAGGGAACGGCAAGAGATGTCACTGACTCCATCTCCTGTTGCACCATTGTGGCGACCTCTTGGGCGACAAATGATTCAACTTCGAAAACCAGCTCATCATGTACCTGCATGATCATGTGGGCTGGTAGCTCCTTTTGCTGCAGCTTAGCGTCAATGCGAATCATGGCAAGTTTAATAATGTCAGCGGCGCTGCCCTGGATTGGTGTATTTATGGCGGTGCGCTCAGCAAACTGCCTGAGGTTGCGATTGCGGCTGTTAAGGTCGGGAAGAAATCTTTTCCGTTTAAACAGGGTGGTGACGAATCCTTGCTCACGGGCAACCTTTGTAAGCTCTTCCATATATGAACGGACTCCCTGGTAGCGCTCAAAGTACCGCTCAATAATCTGTCGGGCTGTTTTGTGTGGAATGTCCAGATCTTTGGCAAGCCTGAAGGAGCTCATACCATAGATGATCCCGAAGTTAATAGTCTTGGCCTGGCGCCTCATCTCCTCAGTGACACCATCTAGATCGATCCCGAAAATCTCAGCAGCCGTCCGAAGGTGAATATCTTCCCCATTTTCGAAAGCATCTATAAGTGCCTGGTCTCCTGAATAATGCGCAAGGATTCTTAGTTCGATCTGGGAATAGTCTGCTGAAATGAGCATGCACCCGGGATCCACCACAAAGGCCCGACGGATCTCTCTGCCCTCTTCAGTGCGCACGGGAATGTTCTGGAGGTTCGGCTCGCTGGAGCTTAGCCTGCCAGTTACAGTAATAGTCTGGTTGTAGGATGTGTGTATTCGGCCAGTATCTGGGTTTACCATCCGCGGCAGAGCGTCTACGTACGTGTTTTTCAGCTTCATAAGACTGCGGTAGTTAAGGACTTCATCTGGCAGTGGATGGTAGGGGGCCAGGGCCGCAAGTACCTCCATGGAGGTGGAGTAACCGGTCTTGGTTTTCTTTCCCATGGGCAGGCCCAACTTATCAAAGAGAATTCCACCCAACTGCTGCGGTGAGTTGATATTAAAGTGTTCCCCTGCCATTTCGTAGATGTTCCCAGCGCTTACCTCTAAACGCTGGTTGAAATCATTGGCAAGGTGCTTTAAGCGCTCCACATCCACCCGCACCCCTTTCATCTCCATGCGTGCCAATACCCGAACAAGAGGTAGTTCAATGTCATGGAACAGAGCGGCCTGGTTGGCACCGTTGATCTTTTCATCGAGAATCTTGGCCAGTCGGAGGGGAAAAACTGCCTGGTCTCCAGCGTAGACCAGGGCCTGCTCCAGCGGCACACTGGTGAAACTGCGCCGCTTCTTTCCGGATCCCACCAAGTCTTCATAAGAAACCAAGGACTCGTTGAGATGTTCTCCAGCAATGACGTCCAGATTTTGCACCCGCTTGCCCGGATCCAACACATATGTAGCCAACATGGTGTCGAATTCGATGGGGGCAAGCTCAATGCCCAGTCTTTTTAGAACAATCCAGGCCAATTTGCTGTGATGGGTAACCTTGGCAATATCTGGATCACTCAGGATTGGGGCGACTAATGGCAACACCTCGGACAGAGCTAACCGGCTTGAATCAGGTTCAGAGGGATGGGCAAGGGGGATATAGGAGGCCCTTTCCGATCCCCAGGCCAGAGCCAATCCCACGAGTTCGGAGGTATGGGGATCCTCTCCGCTTGTCATTACACTTATCCCGACCTGCTGGGCCTTGCGGATCTGAGAGAGCATTGGTTCCAGGGCCTCAGTGTTAGCTATCAGCTGATAATCCCGCTGAACTGTCGCAGGCTCCAAACTGTCTTTCTGTCCAACCAGCTCCTGGAGGAACCGTTTAAACTCCAGTTCCCGATAGAGGGTGATGAGTGCATCCCGATCCGCTACGCCCAGCTGAAATTCTTTCCAATCTTTATCCAGCGGCACATCGCATTTGATCTTTGCAAGCTGCCATGACAGTATGGCCTGGCTTGAGTAGGTTTCCAGTTTCTTCCGTTCTTTCTCTTTTGGGACCTTCTCCAATTCGGCTAGAAGGTTCTCAATGCTGCCAAATTCCTTGATCAAACGCTGCGCAGTTTTCGGACCAATTCCGGGTACTCCAGGTATATTGTCGCTGCTGTCTCCCGCCAGTCCCATCACTTCCACCAGCTGAGGAGCAGAAACTTCAAAGCGCTCTTCAACCTCCACAGGTCCCATGACCTCGTCTTTCATGGTATCCCACATGTGCACCTGAGGAGTTACCAGCTGCAGCAAGTCCTTATCACCAGAGATGATAACTACCTCAGCACCCAACCCGCTGGCCCAGACCGCCAGCGTCCCAATGATGTCGTCTGCTTCAAATCCAGGGACTTCCAAACACGGAATACCATAGGCCCCAATCAGCCGTTTTATGTAGGGAATCTGCTCCGAGAGCGTTTCTGGCATGAGAGGACGGTTGGCCTTGTACTCAGGGCTGAGGTCGTGGCGAAAGGTAGGGCCGGGGGCATCCAGGGCAATGGCAATATAGTTTGGACTTTTCTCCCTGAGGACCCGGTTGAGCATGCCGGCAAACCCATATACCGCATTGGTGGGGACACCTGCGGAGGTGCTGAGATGCCGGACCGCATAGAAGGCCCGGTAGATATAGGAGCTGCCGTCTATGAGGTAAAGAGTCCTTTTTGGTTCAGTCATAGCTGGTTTCCCAAAAACTGTGCGGTTTCTTGTGGATCACGAGAAGTCAGTCATAGATGCGAAAGCTCGCTGGAAATCCGAAATGCTCCTCCGGAGCCCACATCCTGCAAACGTGTCCCCCGTTTGCCAGCACCGAGCATGAATCTAACTCCAATCAGCGAGGTGAGATATACGATCTGGGATGTGCGATTTTGGTGGGACCCCGCTGTTGATCCCACATGGTATTTCCCACATCAATCGATTTTTCCGGGGTTTAGAAAATTGGATTTTGGATTTGTTGAAGGAGTGATATCCCCTATTGGAGGTTAATTATCTTCTCATAGTTTCTTCAAGACCCTTTCCGCCAATGAGGTTACCTGTGAACTCGAGGCGGTGAAAGAAAGGATTTCCAGCTTGTTCTTGAAACCTTCTCTTTCCACCAGCGACCGCTCATCCGTTAGTGCTGTCAGGGCTCCAATAACTTGCACTAGAACCTCATCGTCCTTGTAATCCAGTAGCAGCATCAAGGTGCTCCAGTCTTCGGGGACCCCATATTTCTTGAGGTACTTCTTCACAGAGGTTCCGAACTTGCTGGTGCCATAATGGCGGTGGATGGCATCGATGGCTGCCTTGTGCTCCTTGCCTCCCTTTTTCCCCTGGAAGAGTTTGTCCATTTCTTTTAAGTACTGCTCCTTGGCCCAGGAGGAACGGAGGGATTTCTCACGTCGGCTGGCGTCGTCCCGGCTCACATGCCGACTGCGGTCACGTCTCCGGTCGATTTCACGCCAACTTGGCTTCTCTCTTTCATCTGAGTCTGAATCAAAAGGCGGTGTCATGTTTTTGCTCCTCACAAAAGGTTCTAACGAACGAAGTAGATCTTCGTGCCGGCAGGCTCTAGCTCAGGGAAGGGAACGAGTACGCGACCATCAAAAAGAGGATTGTATTAAAAGCTTATCCTAAACGGGGTCTTTTCGCAATGCAAATCAAATCTGGAGTTTCCCTATTTTTTCAGCCTTTGCAACCTGTCAATGTTACCAACCACGGTTCCCCGAATGTTCTTTGCCTTCGTGCCCTCCAAACCTTGCTGCAAGAGCTTGGCACAGATAGCTGTGGATGCTGGGGTATTGAGAGAGCTCGGCCGCTACGGGATTTGTTTACCTGCTGCGGCAGTGGTTTTCCAGCCGCGGCATGATTGGGGCAACCCTCCAGGTGGTGCATAGATGGGCGAGGTGATGACTTTCCACCCTCTGGGGTTTCTCAACGATTTCTGGCCAACACGGAGCATAGTATCGGTGCAGGCAACACCCCGCGCGCCACCGGAACCGATGGACTAGCATTTCCCTCGTGACCAGTTACACCTCTTGTCGCCGGCTGGTGAGAATAGTGCGGAAAGTCCACTCTGCTGTTTTTCCTTGACTTTAGCGAGTCGATTCAGTATCAAAATTTGTTTACCCTTGGAAGGTGGAGTGAATAGCACCGTGGCAATTACTGGAATTAAAGGCATAAACGACATTCTTCCAGATGCTGTTGGAAAGTGGCAGTGGGTTGAATCTGTTGCCAGAAGAATTTTCGCCAACTTCGGTTATCAGGAGATCCGGATTCCTGTTCTTGAAAAGACTGAGCTTTTTGCCCGCAGTATTGGGGAGAGCACCGATATCGTGGAAAAGGAAATGTACACCTTCCCTGATCGCAACGGTCAACTTCTCACCCTTCGCCCCGAGGCTACCGCTTCGGTGGTTAGGGCATTCATTGAACACCGACTACACCTACAGCCGACTATGCGCAAATTTTACACCTTCGGGCCCATGTTCCGCCATGAGCGCCCTCAGAAGGGCCGTTATCGCCAGTTTCACCAAATCAACGTGGAAGTCTTTGCCATGGATGACCCCATGGTTGACGCCGAGGTCATCTACATGCTCCTGGTATTTCTGGAAGAGTTGAACATAGCCGACATCGAGCTGCATATCAATTCCATGGGATGCGCAGACTGCCGCCAACCGTTTCGACAGTCTCTGTCTGACTATCTTGGCAGGGTGAGCAGTAGCCTCTGCTCGGACTGCCAACGACGGAGGCTCACCAACCCTTTGCGGATCTTTGACTGTAAAGTTGAGACCTGCCGGGAACTGGTGCACGAGGCTCCAGTTCTTCTTGATCATGTGTGCGCTGATTGTCGAAATAACTTTCAGAGTGTCAAGGAACATCTCAATAGTCTTGATGTCTCCTACACCATTGATCCGCATATGGTTCGTGGTCTGGACTACTACACCAAGACAACCTTCGAGGCCCTTACTCCACATCTTGGCGCACAAAATGCGGTTGGCGGTGGCGGCCGCTATGATGGTCTCATGAAGGCGCTGGGAGGTCCCGACCTGCCCGGCACCGGCTTTGCCATCGGCATGGAGCGGCTTATTCTGCTGCTGGATGAAAAGGCTAGTGTGGAACAGCACCCTCGCCGTCTCTTCGTAGCCTGTTTGGGCGCTGAAGCCCGGAACAAGGGATTTCAACTTGTCCAGGAACTCAGGCTCCAAAATCTCATTGCTGAAATGGATTACGAGTCCAAGAGCCTCAAGGCTCAGATGCGCCGGGCAGACAAGCTCGGAGTTAGCCATGTGCTTATCTTAGGCGAGGATGAACTTGCCAAGGGAGTGGCGGTACTGCGCAGCATGGAGGGTGGCACCCAGGAGGAGATTCCGCTCAAGGGGATCTCGAAGCAATTGTTTTCCCGTCTTAAATTAAGTGTTTAGTGGTCAAAATAGATCTGTGTACCCGTAGCAGATACTCTAAATTCGAAATTCAAAATCCGAAACACAGACATATTCTCGTGGATTACAAAAAATTGACCTCTTGGCAGAAATACGATTGGCATTTAATGTTTAAACATTTGATATTTGAATTTTGGATTTGTTTCGGATTTTGATATTCGATATTCGAATTTGACAAGCTTTGCCTGAAAACTTAGCACTCTGTCCACCTAATTCGACAGATACTAGAAGGACCTTCGATGAGCTTGGACTCTTTAGGTGACTGGGAGCGCACTCACGACTGTGGCACCCTTGGTGCCGACCACACCGGCAACAGGGTCGTCCTCATGGGTTGGGTCCAGCGGCGTCGAGATCACGGTGGTCTTATCTTTATCGATCTCCGCGACCGGATCGGTATCACACAGGTGGTCTTCGATCCACAGCGGAATGCCGAAGCACACCAACGTGCGCACGGTCTTAGAGCGGAACACGTTATTGCCGTCGAGGGCGACGTGCGGTTTCGTCCCGAAGGTATGGCCAACCCCAAGCTAAAGACCGGCGAGGTGGAGGTGATCGTGGATGAGTATCGCCTCCTCAACACCTCCCTTACCCCGCCCTTTCACCTTGAACAAGAGACTGATGCTGGTGAAACCTTGCGTTTGCGTTATCGCTACTTGGACTTGCGCCGCCCGACCGTGTTTCACAACCTGCTTCGACGCCATCACGTGGCCCGGGCAGCCCACCACTATCTCAACGAGGCCGGTTTTGTTGAAGTGGAAACTCCGGTACTGACCAGGAGCACCCCCGAAGGGGCCCGCGACTACCTGGTCCCCAGCCGCGTCAACCCGGGTAAGTTCTATGCCCTTCCTCAATCCCCCCAGCTCTTTAAACAGCTCCTCATGATTGCTGGCTTCGACCGTTACTATCAGATTGTTCGCTGCTTTCGAGATGAAGATCTGCGCGCTGACCGCCAACCGGAGTTCACCCAGGTGGACCTAGAGATGGCTTTCGCAAACGAGGTTCAGATTTATCGGCTTACCGAGGGATTGCTCAACCATCTCTTTGAAGAAGTTCTGGGCCAGAAGCTGGAACTTCCGTTTCTCAGGCTTACCTACGATGAAGCCTTGGCACGCTTTGGCACAGATAAACCCGACACCAGGTTCGGTCTGGAATTGGTGGATGTGACTCCGGTCTTTGCCAAGAGTAATGTTCAGGTCTTTGTCCGGCAGATCAAGGCGGGCGGTACGGTCAAGGCTCTGAATCTCAAAGGACAGGCGAGCCTGCCCCGTAGCGACCTTGACAAGATGCAAGGCAAAGACAATCTGGCCAACCATTATGGTGTCCAAACTGGTGCCCAGGGTGTTGCTTGGATCAAGGTGCAGGAAACCAACTGGCAGGGGCCGATTGCGAAAAACCTTAGCGACGGTGAAAAAGAGCTGCTCGCCAAAATTGCTGGTCTTGAGCCAGGTGATCTCATTCTTTTTGTGGCGGCAGAGCCTCGGGTAGTCAACGGAACTTTGGACATTCTTCGCGGCCACTTCGGCCGTCGCCTGGACCTGGTGGATAACAACCAATTCCATTTTGCCTGGATTACCCGTTTTCCTTTGCTGGAATATGACCTTGAGGCCGAGCGTTACGTGGCTGTCCATCATCCCTTTACCGCCCCGGTGGAAGAGGATATAGATCTCCTCACTGACCATCCAGATCAGGTACGCAGCCGTGCCTACGACCTGGTCTTGAACGGCAATGAGATCGGTGGCGGGAGCATCCGCATTCACCACCATGAATTGCAGAAGCAGGTTTTCCAGGTTCTGGGCATTCATGAGGATGAAGCCCGGCAAAAATTTGGCTTCATGCTGGATGCCCTTCAATACGGCGCGCCCCCTCACGGCGGCATCGCCCTGGGTTTTGACCGGTTGGTCATGCTCATGTGTGGAGTCAGCTCCATCCGTGATGTTATCGCCTTTCCGAAAACCCAAAGAGCAACCTGCCCCATGACCCAGGCCCCCCAAAAGGTGAGCCTGGATCAACTCTTGGAGCTTTCAATCAAGCTGGATCTACCCGGGTAGTCCAGCTGGCAGTTGGCAGCAAGCAGCTGGCAGAAGTGCCCAACAGCCCTATGATCTTTCTACGTCCGGTCACTCGACTTCGCCGCCAGTGAGTCATTTGGGCTTGCGCCCGTCATGTATGGTCATTGAAAGTCATTTCCTCGCGCTCGCTGTGCTCCGCTCAGGCCCGCAAGCGGGTTCCCAGTTAGCCTTCGGCGTCATTCATAGTCACTCATCGTAACTATCTAGCGACAGCAAATGACAGCGAAGCGTAATGACGGCAGAGCCAACTGACGGCTTTAGCCAAATGACAGCGTAGCCTTATGGCAGCTGAGCGCTTTGACGACCACGTCAGTGACCAGGTGACCACCAATGACAGCGGGGCTCCATGACACTGACGGGCTGCCTGCTGCTAAATGGTCAATTATAATATTGGATTGACAACCCAAAGAACTGTCCATTAACATGCAACTTCATTGATACATGTCCCCTAGCTACGAGAGGAGAGAGAGAACTATGAAAGTACAGAAAGTATTCTTATGGCTCCTGATCTTCCTGGGAGGTTTTGTCCTGATCTTCATTGGCTGTGGCAGCGAGAAGGGGCAGGAGCCAAAGAAGGCAACCTCTCCACCAGCGCAGACCGAAAAGCAACCAACTCCCGTCACGGTTGAACAGACAGAACCGGAACCCATGGAAAAAGAAGTGGAGCCTGTGAAGGTGGCCGAGGCGCCGGAGCCCGAGGCGCCGGAGCCCGAGGCGTTAAAACCCAAGCCGCCGGAGCCTGAGGCGAAAGAAGCCAAAATCGCCAAGCGGTCGGGCTGGTTTACCGCTAGCAGCCACGTGGTGAAAAAGGGCGAGAATCTGTGGTGGATTGCACAGTATCGAGAAGTGTATAATGATCCCTGGCAATGGCCCCGAATCTATGAGGCAAATCGGGAGCAAATTGAGGACCCGGACCTTATTTACCCTGGTCAGGTTTTTACCATCCCCAGGTAACGAAGCATTGAAGATTGTGGGGTGCAGATTGAGAAAACGACAAACGTAGATCCTCAATCTGCAATGTTAAACCATAAATCCTCAGATAATGCATCGATTCAAGATCCCGTATCGGGCTAACGAGAACCACGTTCTCTGGGCGTGGATTTTTTACTATGGTGAGATTATGGCACGCTGGAACAAACATAAGAAAGTGCTGGAGCATCAACATACGAAGTTTTGGGTCTATCGGCTCCAAGATGTTCCGGAACCAAACCTCCAAAGAGAGGTGTTTCCTTACGACCAAATAAGCCGGATTGATTTCGATCACAAGCTTATTTCCATTGATCCGGCTGACGAGTTGGTCATCACTGACACTACCTTTCGAGATGGCCAACAAGCAAGGCCACCCTATACGGTCCAGCAGATAGAAACAATTTTCGATTTGCTGCATCGACTTGGCGGTTCCAACGGAGTAATCCGGCAGACTGAATTTTTCCTGTACAGTAAGCGTGACCGGGAATCTGTGGAGCGCTGTTTAGCCAAAGGTCACAGGTATCCGGAGATCACCGCTTGGATTCGCGCGGTTGAGAAAGATCTGGCACTGGTTGTTGAGATGGGCCTGAAGGAGACCGGTATTCTTACCTCGGTCTCCGACTACCATATTTTCTATAAGCTGAACAGCACCCGGGCCAAGATCATGGAGCAATACCTGAGCATCGTCCGAGCTGCACTGGAAAGAGGCATTACGCCCCGCTGTCATTTCGAAGATATAACTCGTGCCGACATTTACGGCTTCTGCGTGCCCTTTGGTATTGAATTGATGAAACTCAGGGAGGAGAGCGGTATTGACATCAAGATCCGTCTCTGTGACACCCTCGGCTTCGGAGTCACTTATCCAGGTGCGGCTCTGCCCCGCAGCGTTCCTAAACTGGTTAGAGCGATGATAGACGATGCCGGCGTGGAGGGGCGTCTCCTGGAGTGGCATGGACACAACGATTTTCACAAGGTGCTCATCAATGCCACCACCGCCTGGCTGTATGGTTGTGCTGCCGCAAATGGTACTCTGTTGGGTTTCGGTGAGCGCACCGGTAACGCGCCGCTGGAGGGCCTCATCGTAGAATACATCGGCCTCATGGGTAACGACAACGGCATCGACACCTCAGCCATAACTGACATCGCCAACTATTTCTCCCACGAACTGGGCTATAAAATTCCCCACAACTATCCCTTTGCGGGAAGTGACTTCAATGCCACCAGTGCTGGTATTCACGCTGACGGCCTTATCAAAAACGAGGAGATCTATAACATTTTTAATACCGAGAAAATCCTCAACCGCCCCGTCAGCATCACCGTTACCGACAAGACAGGGATAGCTGGTGTGGCCTACTGGGTGAACAGCCGGCTAGGACTGGAGGGCGAGGCTGCCATCAGCAAACGTCACCCTGGAATCATTAAGATTCACAAAAGGATCATGCAAGAGTATGAAGAGGGACGAGTTACCAGCATCTCTCGCAAGGAAATGGAACACTGGGCCCGGCAATATCTCGCCGAGCACTTCATCAGCGAGTTTGACCTGCTGAAACAAAAGGGTTACGCCCTGGCTGCTCACCTTGTGGAGGAAGTGGTAGAGTCCGAAGAGATCAAATCAATGGAGCCGGAGCGTCAGGAACCGGTGCTTCAGAGCCTCCTGGATCTCAACCCCTTTATCCAGTACATCTATGTCACCGACCTTGAGGGGAAAAAAATTACCCGTAACATCACCCACATTGCCGATCGCGCCAAATACGAAAAAGCAAAAGTAGGGGAAGATCTCTCGGATCGCTCCTGGTTTGTAAACCCCATCAAGGATGGCAAAGTTCACATTACCGATTTTTACAAATCCGTTTACACTGGGGCTCTCTGCATTACGGTTTCAGCGCCTATTCGTGATGCTACTGACGATATAGCTGGTGTTCTCGGCCTCGACATCCGTTTCGAGGAGTTGGCCAAACTGGAGGAAGAAACGGAAATCTAAGTCAATATCCGGCCTGAAACGACTCGAGATTGACTGCGAGCTTCGTCAGGACAGCTTTGAGATGTGAGATGTGGGCTATGCGATGTGTGAGCGTGGCGACAAGAGTGCTTAATCCCAAATCACACATCTCTCATCTCCCATCGCCAAGCTGTAGCAGAGGAATTTCCTTCCGTATCTTGCTTATCGTTTTTTTCTTTCTGCTTGTCGCCTGCTCCAGTACTCCTCCGCCCCAAAAGACGAGTACATCCTACACAGTAAAGGGAAAGCGTTATCACCCACTCTCATCCTCTGCCGGGTTTGTCCAGCGCGGGCGAGCCTCTTGGTACGGGCACAAATTTCACGGTCGCCTCACCTCCAATGGTGAACGCTACAACATGTACGGCCGTACCGCCGCCCATAAGACCCTTCCTTTCAACACGTATGTGCAGGTGACTAACTTACGAAATGGCAGAAGAACTGTTGTTCGTATCAATGACCGCGGCCCGTTCGTCCGGGGTCGGATCATCGACCTCACCTATACCGCTGCGCACGAACTCAGAATGGTGGAAGATGGGGTGGTACCGGTTAAGATCGAAGCTTTGGGCTATGTACGAAAAAAGCGTAAGGCCAAAGGATGGGTGCGAGTTTACGAGAAACCTGCCAGTTATGTGCTGGGAGACTTTACCATTCAGGTTGGAGCCTTCGCAGAGCGGGAAAATGCGTTGCGGTTGCATGCCTCTTTGAGCCAGAGGTACCGCAGTGCAACTGTTAACCTTTTTGATCAAGGCGCTCAAAGGTTCTACAGGGTCCGGGTGGGAACGTACTCTCGGTTGGATCAGGCCGAGGCCGCTGCAAGACGGTTGCAGAAACAAGGCTTTCCCAACGCCTTTGCAGTGGCAAGTGATAAGTGAAGCACTGTGAATGCGGAACCTCAGATTCAGGGAGCGAGGAGCCAAAAGCCAGGAGGGTAAGGCATCGAGCATGGGGCATGGAGCATAGGGTAACTCTAGGATTTCTCACTCGATGGACTTTGCCTTTTGTCCTCTGTCTTCTGTCATCTGCCCTCTGCCTACTGGGTACTCAAAGTCAGCTAAGCGCTATGCTCTTTGCGCCGTGGACAGTCTGGGCGCTATCTGGTTTAAACACCCAACGAACAGCAAGTGACGAGGTTGTTATGAACGTTCTGACCTATCCTTCTGCCGAGGCAGAAGCAAAGATCGAACAGATAGTCAATCGCACACTAGACTATTCCGAGACTCATGAACACACTGTGGCAGAAATTATCCACGCGGTACAGACCGAAGGTGATGCTGCGCTCTTTCGCTATACCCGCCAGTTCGATGCTCCCGAGTTTGCTGTAGAACAAATCCGGGTGAACGACAAGGAAATGCAAAAGGCCGCTGGCCAGGTCGAAGCTGACTTCACTGCCCTTCTGCAGCGAGCCAAAGATAACATCAGCCGCTTCCACGAGGCCCAGCGGCAATCCTCCTGGTTTCTCCCCGGTTCGGATGGCTCCTTTGTCGGGCAGGTGGTCAGACCGGTGGCGGCTGCAGGCCTCTACATTCCAGGCGGACGCGCTGGGGAAACCCCGCTCATCTCGTCACTACTGATGAACGGGATTCCGGCAATCATAGCTGGGGTTCCTCGGTTGCAGATGGTCACACCCCCCCGACAGGACGGTAGCGTCAATCCCTACCTGCTCGTGGCCGCCCAGCTGCTCGGCATCAAGGATATATTCAAAGTGGGAAGTGCGTGGGCAATTGCAGCGCTCGCCTATGGCACCGAAACCATACCGGCTGTGGACGTTATCGTCGGTCCAGGAAACATCTACGTCACCCTGGCCAAGAAACTTCTCGTTGGACGCGTTGGCATTGACCTCATTGCCGGACCTAGCGAAATCCTTGTCATTGCAGACCCCAGCGCTGACCCCCGCCACGTGGCAGCGGATCTTCTCAGCCAGGCTGAGCATGATCCCATGTCAAGCGCTCTCTTGCTCACCACTGATGCGAAGCTCGCCCAGTCGGTTTGCAGCGCTCTGGAGCGTCAATTGTCGAACCTTCCCAGGCGAGAGGTTGCGGAGGAGTCTTTAACCAACTTTGGAGGAGTCATTGTAGTTGCCGACCTGGATACCGCTGTTTCTCTGGCGAACCGAATCGCTCCAGAACATCTGGAACTGCTGGTGGCAGAGCCTTTTCATCTCTTAGGTAAAATCCAAAACGCCGGTGCCGTTTTTCTGGGACACCATTCTCCCGAACCGGTGGGAGACTACTTTGCCGGCCCAAATCACGTCCTTCCCACCGCCGGCACCGCCCGCTTTGCTTCGGGGCTGAGTGTTGATCACTTTGTTAAGAGAACCAGCGTCATCTCCTACTCCCGTGAGGCCCTGCAGCGAGACGCAGGAGACATTATTCGGTTGGCTGAACTGGAGGGTCTCGAAGCTCACGCCCGGTCGGTAAAAGTACGACTGGAGAAGTAGCTGGCAATAGTCTATACATTCCCTGCCTAATGAGTCTCAGGTAAATAGACAGCAATGGAGAGGGATCATGAAGAAAACCATGAGAAAAATAAGTTTGATTTTTTGGGCTCTGGTCGTAGCGATGTCAACGGCAGAGTTTGTGCGCGCAGAGGAAAAGCTCATACCCAAAATAGATAATTTTATTATCTTTGTAGATCATTCGGGATCCATGTTTTTGCAACCGTCTGGTGAGGTTCCAACCAAAGCTAAACAAGCCAAGGACATACTCCTTGTCGTGAACGATCGTATTCCTGAACTTGGCTATGTGGGTGCCATACAGGTGTTCCCACCCAATAGAACTCTGATAGGACCCCAAAAATACGATCGTATTTCCTTTGCAGGTGCAATTAAAAACCTACCAGAGACGGGAAAAATCTTTGGGAACAGGACCCCTTTAGGCAGAGGGATTTTAGATTTAAACCAAGTCATAAACAATATGCCACTAGGCAATACGGCAGTCATTATTATGTCCGACGGCGAGGAAAATGAAGGTATCGATCCACTGAAAGCAGCAGCGAAAATGAAAGCCGATCATCAAAACATATCTTTTAGCTCAATCTCTTTGGCCAATAAGAAGGAAGGAAGAGCTACACTTGAACAAATCAGCACAGTAGGCGATGGGGTCTTCGTTGAGGCAAGTGAATTGTCTGCAGATGAGGCGGCTGTAAATCGCTTTGTCGAAGACGTCTTTTACCGTGTTGAAGTTACTTTGGACCGTGATGGTGATGGCGTCATTGACGACATGGATAGATGTCCCGATACACCGAGAGGGGTTGAGGTAGACGCACAGGGTTGCCCGCCGGACAGCGACGGTGATGGGGTGGTCGACTACCTGGATCGGTGTCCTCACACACCTTCAGGGGTGGCTGTAGATAGCTCTGGCTGTCCTCTCGACAGTGATGCTGACGGTGTACCTGATTATTTGGACAAATGTCCCAATACTCCCAAGGGAGCCAGGGTGAACGAAGTCGGATGCTGGACTCTTAAGGCGACCATGCTATTCGATACTAACAGCTCTTATCTAAAGGATGAGGCCTACCCACTTCTAGATGAGGTGGTAACCATTTTACAAGATAATCCCGAGATAGATGTGGAAATTCAGGGACATGCGGACAGTACAGGGACCGCAGAATACAATCTATGGCTCTCCGACAGGCGCGCCAGTAGAGTTATGGATTACCTCTTAAGCAAGGGTATTGATCCGGATCGGCTTGAAGCCAAGGGTTATGGTTCCACCCAGCCGGTGGCATCTAATGACACGGAGGAAGGGCGGGCTCAGAACCGCAGGGTTGAGTTGAAACGCATTTTTTAGCTCCCGTGTGAAAAGGGTTAGGTCACCGTTACATGCAACCAACTTCACCGCCCCTTCAACTTTCCGACGGGACTATTTTCGCCAGCGGCTTAATGAACGGCTGTCTGAGACTGTAGGTATAGGTTCACTGGCACGGGATCATCAAGATGTCGCCCGGGCCGATGGTATCTCCGAAATACCCGTATCCTCAGACATCGTGGGGGGTACACAGGCAACCGAAAATCATGCAACTCCGTTCTGTTAGGGAGGGGTTGGAGGGGTTGATCACTTTGTTAAGAGAACCAGCGTGATCTCCTATTCCCGCGAGGCCCTGCAGCGAGACGCAGGAGACATCATTGGGTTGGCTGAACTGGAGGGCCTCGAAGCTCACGCCCGGTCGGTTAGAGTGCGACTGGAGAAAAACTAGGCACGAGCCACTCAGCTGGCAGTGGGCGGCAACTTGATTGTGACCTTCAATAAATTGCCTGCTGCTAGCGGCCTGCTGCCAGCTGATTCAGTTCCTTGTCGAAATCGTTAATGACGAGCTCCCAGGAAAATCTCTCCATACAAGCTGCAAGATGCTCTCTCTTGTCTACAAACTTTGCCGGTTCTCTCAATAACAAGCAGAGCTTCTCTTCCAGCTCCTCTTGGCTGCTATAGAGACAGTCACCGTGATAGGTGTCTGGAATCAACTCAGGGTATGAGAGCTTGTTGGGCAACAAAGGATAGCAGCCGTTTCGTATTGCCTCCACCACTGAGATACCAAAATTTTCCTGGAGGGCGGTGCTCATCACAATGCTACCTTTTCTGAGCCAATCCGTATATTTTTCCTTTGAAGGCTCATGGCCATAGTGAACGATCCTCTGCCCGAACCTTTTTCTGGCATAGAGAAAGGGCTTCGGCACCACTTGAAAATTTTCTCCAAGGAGGGCAAGGCGAAATTCAAGACCACGGGAGAGGATCGAGTCGAGGGCGGCAAAAAAGATCTCGGGGCCCTTATCAAATTCCCACCTATGGTTCCAGATAATGAGCGGAGGCTTCGAAGAATCCCAGGCTCTGAGCTCGGCCGGACCTGCCGGGTAATTACAACCAGGATAGAGAACAGTCGCTTTGGCTCGAAGCAGATCAATTGCCCAGCTCGGCCGGTATTCCGGCATCATTCTAATGAAGCCGGGCAGGGCCTCAAAGAAAGCATTCATATGGGTTTTCGAGTTAAAAAGCAACCTGTCTGCCACGAGTCCGCTGGTTATGTCGGTGAAACCAAACTGGTAATCCATTGTTTCACCGGGGGGTAATGGATATGACAGCTGGTTTTCGTGAAAATATGCAAGAGCTCTGGGACAGTCAGCTCCCCAGAGCCCTTTCAGGTCAGAGAGACTCATCAGGTTGGATACAATCAGGCCATCGTAGGCTGACGGGGTCTTAACCTTGTTGGCGAAATAAAGCGCACCCCCCCTCATACGCCATTTCCAGAAACGGGCCGGAAGGGTGATAAGATCAATCTGGTAGCGGGAATGTCTGATCCAGCCATCGGCAAAATCTTTATGCGAACCCCCGTAAAAAGGTTCAAGAAAGAGGAATTTCGTAGCAGAGTGCATGGTAGATTTCAAAAGCTCCTTGGGACCCAAGCGTGTCCATCGCGGTAAACCATTTTTCAGATTGACAGGATTCCTAGAATAGGCCTACCATAATTTTGTAGGCTTTGTCCTCTTCGTAGCCAAGTACGGACAGTAATGGAGGAACGTATAAAGCGTTAAAATGTACTGGTAGCTTCTCATAAAGGGCTTTCTATAGTACAGAGATTTCACTTTTTCAACAGCTCTCTCCCGTCCTCGATGGCTATCCAGGCTGAATAGAGCGCAAAAAATCACTAACACTCCCGTGAACTCCAAGCAGCACCCCCAGTGCCAACCCCAGTTCCACGAGTATCCACATCTGTTTAACGGTAATAACAGACCACCGTTCTCATCAAAAGATGAAATCTTTGCATCAATCTTGGTGTCCGCTCCAACAAACAATACAGAGAGATTGATACGTATGTCTTCCCCTCAGGAAAGACGGAGATACCCCAGAGCCAGAATCAAATTGCCGGTTGCCATGGATACCCCGCAACAACTTCTCACTGGGGAAACGGTAAATATTGGTGTCAATGGAGCCTTTATCAGCTGTCCGGAACCTCTAAAACAGAATCAGATCTTTAATCTTGCCATTATAGATGTTCCGCTATTGGACTGCCGACTAGTGGCTACAGCGAAAGTGGTCTGGTCAATTATCCATAGCCATGATGAGGGGCTTACGATCTGCGGTATGGGCGTTCAATTCATCAGAATTTCCAGTGAAGACCTAAAATGCATCTCTGCGGCGGTCTCTGGTTATCTCGAGGCAGAATACGACCACGGGGAATGAGTTTCTTTTTCGATCCTGAACAACTGGTACATACGCGTGTTGATCCAGAGAAGGCAGAAAAATAATCATATCTGCCAGACCTTTGCGGAGAGCAGAGGTCTGCCTTGAATGCAGAGGGCAATACTGCAGTAGGGTACAGCTAAGCACCCTCATGGCATTGTGAAAGCAATCCGCTGGTCCCTCTTGGTGAGCTGAAGAAAACAGTCGAAAGGCCATCGGGACTGATACGGGCGAACTGCGCTGCTCTGACTCATGCAGTGATCTTGCAGCTGTCTTTTTGTAAGAGCCATCTCCGGATAGTCTGAGAGCTACAGTACCAGATACACTCGGATGATATGAAATCTCCTTTTTCGGGATCCAGACTGCACTGATCGCCGGGAAGCAGATGCAAACCACTTTTTGTCTTGCCACTTTTGTTGCCATTTTGTAGCCTGGATTGAGCGCATCTTTTGCTCTACTTCGCGCTCGCCGCATGATTGCTCCAATAGACTGAAAAGCACCCATCCTATTGGTCGTGGGTGACACGGGACGAACACCTTCAGGTGATTGCTTTAAAGGGATCAAAATGAAAGATGAAAATAAGACCAAAAAGCAGCTTCTGCATGAGCTAGAAAGATTACGCCAACGGATCGCTGGACTTGAGAAATCGAAAGCTGAACTTCAGAGAGTGGAGGAGGCGCTGCGGGAAAGTGAGACGCGATACCGCGAGCTTGTCGAGACCATGAACGAGGGGCTGGCGCTAGGGGATCAAGACTACATATTCACATTCGTTAACGATACATTCTGTGAGATGCTCGCATATTCCCGAGAGGAACTGATAGGCCGACATATCATCGAGTTCATCCACGATGACGACAAGGAATTGATGAAAAACCAAATAGCCCAACGAAGAAGGGGAGAAGCGAAAAGGTTCGAACTTACTTGGAAAACAAAAGACGGCCGCAAAATCTATACCCTGGCCTCTCCCCGGGGCTTTTTCGACGCGGAGGGGTGCTTCACAGGAAGCCTTGGCGTTCTGACCGATATAACTGCACGCAAAACGGCAGAAGAGGCACTGCGAAAAGCTCACGACGAGTTGGAGCGACGGGGACATGAGCGTGCTTCAGAATTGGTGAGAGTTAATGAGTCACTCAAGCAAGAAATTGTAGAACGGAAGCGCGCTGAGGACGCATTACGAGTAAGCGAGGAGACCATGAAGGCCATACTCGCTGCTTCTCCTGTGGGGATCGGCTTGGTCCGCAATCGCATCATAGTTTGGACCAACAAGGCACTGTACCGCATCACCGGTTACGAAGAGGGTTCCCTACTGGGGGAGAGCGCCCAAGTACTCTATCCGGATGCTAAAGAATACGAGCGCGTCGGTCGCGAGTTTTACTCTGCCATCGAGGAGAAGGGAGTCGCACAAGTGGAGACGCAGTGGATCACCAAGGATGGGGAGGTTATTCACTGCTTTCTTCAGGGAAGCACGCTCCATCCATCTGATGTATCCAAGGGTGTTATTCTGACAGCAATGGATATTACCGATCTCAAGCGGACGGAAGAGGAGTTGCGGGAAAGCTCACGAATCAATGAACTTCTGCTCAACAGCCTGCCCCATCCGGCAATGTTGATTAACCGGGATCGCACCATTCTGGGCGCTAATCGTATCGCTCGCGAGGTCGGTGCTGCAGTGGGAGACTTTTGCTGGAAAACCTTCGGCCAGAGTGAGTTCTCTGCTGATGAGCACAAAGGTTACGCTGATAAGCATCTCGGCAGCAGGTCTGTCGCCGGGATCAAATGTACGTTTTGTCTTGCGGATGAGGCGTTTGATGCAAACGAACCCATCAACAATCCCGAAGTGGAAGCACTCGGACAATTGTGGGATACTTGGTGGGTTCCCATTGAGGACGATGTATGCCTTCATTACGCAATCAATACCACCGAACGCAAGCTGGCAGAGGAAAAATTGCACGCGTATCAAGCGCAGCTCTTGGAACTTGCCTCAGAGTTGTTGTTAACCGAGGAACGGGAGCGACGCCGTCTCGCCACCGATCTCCATGACTCCCTCGGCCAAACCCTGGCGATCTCCAAACTCAAACTGGATGAATTGCGAAGTGCGTCCTCAGCGTGGGCTCACGCAAAAGATTTGGACGATGTCCGCGAACTCATGGGACAGGCGATTCAGCAAACTCGATCGTTGACATTCGAACTCAGTCCACCAGTACTCTATGATTTGGGCCTCGAGGCAGCGCTGGAGTATCTTGCCGAAAGGACAGAGGAAGTGCACGGAATCGTCACTGAGTTTAATGACGACAAGCAGGTTAAGTATCTGAACGAAGGCCTCCGAATTCTTCTTTTCCGGGCAGTGCAGGAGTTGCTGGTCAATGTGGTAAAACACGCCCGGGCCAGAAAAGCGAGGATATCCGCCCGCAGGGATGACAATCATATCAGGATAGTTGTTGAGGACGACGGCGTTGGCTTCGACACTTCGAGAATAGACTCCCAGATGGACAAAGGGGGCAAGTTCGGTCTTTTTAGCATACGGGAGCGGCTGCACCATCTTGGCGGCCGTTTTGAGATCGACTCCAAGTCCGGCCATGGAACTCAGGTTACCCTGAAGGCTCCATTGCAAGGGAACGGTAAAAGAGCGAAGGGGAATTGAGGTGAACACCAGAATTTTGATTGCCGACGATCACAAAATCGTGCGCGAAGGTCTCTGCTCTCTGCTTGAAAAGGAGTCCAATCTGGAAGTGGTCGCCGAGGCGGAAAACGGCCGAATGGCTGTCACGTTGGCCAAGGAAAGAAGAGCTGACGTGGTCCTCATGGATATCAGCATGCCCGATTTAAATGGTATCGAAGCCACTCGTCAGCTGATCGCCGCACTGCCTAAAGTCAAGGTGATCGGGTTGTCAATGCATTCCGACAAGCGTTTTATTGTCCGGATGTTTGGGGCTGGTGCCGCGGGGTTCTTGCTCAAGGATTGCGCCTTCGAAGAACTTGCTCGAGCCATTAAAGCCGTGATCGCCAACCAGGTTTACCTGAGCCCTGGCATAGCCGGCACCGTGATAGAGGACTATGTCCGTCGCATCTCTGCCGCCGACGCTTCTCCCAAGTCTGTGCTAACACCGAGACAGCGTGAGGTATTGCAGCTTCTTGCCGAAGGTCGGTCCACAAAGCAAATCGCTTCCCGCCTCCACGTGAGTGTCAAGACAGTGGAGACCCATCGGCGCCAGATCATGACGAAGCTTGATATCCACAGCATAGCAGAACTCACCAAATATGCCGTCCGCGAAGGACTCACCTCTCTCGTGTCCTAACAGAGGAAAAGAACCACAATCTCTCCTCCTCCCTCCCCTCTACCAGCAATTCTCGGCCAGCACAAATCAGCAATTTCGAAGCTGAGAATCAGGGATGTCCCGATTGTGTTCTCTATCTCAACCCAGCATAATAAACTAGCCGTCATCTCTCCCGAATTATCTCGAACCGACACACGCTGGACGTTCAAGTATATATAACGTAGATCAATAGCGGTTTCCACAAACCAAACTGATTTATGGTTTACAGCGTCGAACTGTTGTGACGCTGGAGGAATACTGATGGCAGGTATGCAGCTGAGAATTCAAAGAGACAATGAGAAAGTGGTGATACACCTCAAGGGAACCCTTGACGGCAGCACCGCTTGCCAGGTAGAGCATGTCCTGCAACGTCTGCAGAAGATATCCAAGGGTTGTAGGCTTGTCTTCGACCTTGGTAGGCTTCGCAGCTTTGAGTATTTTGGTGTGGCTATCTTCGCAAAAAGCATCAGGAGTCAAAAAAACTATTTCCAGGAGATCAGTTTCACTGGCTTGCAGACATCAACACAAAACCTCTTCAGGAGCTTCGGTCTTGAAAGCACCCCAACAGGTTGATAATGAGGACATCAGCGGCCTTTTGTACCAAGAGCCACCTCAGCCAGTTAACCAGGAAGGGACGAGATATCCCGACTGCCCTTTCTATGATCACTGTCTTAATTACGCAGTCAAGCAGATGTGGAGCCATTGGAGCTGCGGCAAATGTTTGAACTACATGCTGATACCTATTTTCGAGAGGCTCCAATATATTGAGAACTATTATGGGTTGGTGGCGGATATCTATCCAGAGTTCAGGCGAAAGTACGAGCGGTTCTTGAAGTCCTATCACCGCGCGCAAGGGCTTGGGTGAAATCCACAACGTTCATGCCGCTTTTGTCTGAGCGAACACCTAGGGATGGGTGGAGACCACGACCATGACATATCCACTGCAGTTGCTCATCCACGGGCTCACCAGCAGGGGCATTTCCCCTGACCACATCCCCGGAGTTGTCCGAAGTGTCCTGCGCATTATCAAGGATGGCGGCCTTTTTACCGCTGGACTGGTCAATCAACAATTGGAGCAACTCGGATGGGGGGCCGACGTACTCGACGAATGGAGCTTTCAGCACATTGTTTACATTTTGGAGTCCGAGTGGGGATATCGAGTCAGACACTATCAGGTCTGCTCAACGGAAGCGACTGCGGGAGCAGATTGGAGACAGAGAGGTTTCTCAGCATCGACGGCGACCTCCAGAAAGGCTTGAACCGAGGAAGTAGGAAGTAATAGGGTAAGAATTGCAGAAGACGGCAAAGGGGTGCGGTATTAAAGCCACTGGCTTAAAAAGGGGTGAGAGAATCAAGGCAATCCAGGGCGCTGAGGGAAAACTGGACCGCTGTGGCTCAGCCATTGACTAGTGTGATCAAATGCATTGGTTGTTCCGCGAGGACTGTCTCAGGCAATGTTCCTCCAGGAGGGGATATCATGGCAAGAATCCTTGTGGTGGATGATGAGGAATACATCCGCCACTACTACAGCGAAGCACTCACTGAGGATGGCCACGAGGTCTCCACGGTGGCTTCGGGACACAATCTTCTGAGAAGAATCGACTTTCTCCGACCTGAAGTGGTGGTTCTGGATATAAAACTTGTGGACTATGACGGCCTGGAACTGTTGCAGGAGATCCGTAATCGACATCACGACCTGCCGGTGATCTTATGCACCGCTTACGATACGTACAAACATGACCATAAGTCGATTGCCGCTGATTATTACGTAGTGAAGTCATTTGACCTTTCTGAGTTGAAAATGGCAATACGAAAGGCCATCGAGGCAGATATTTCTTTCCGGCTGACTTCGTAGGTCATACGACCTGATAACTGACCTCTCTGAACGACGTGCGCTTGTACATGATGAACGTTTATGCATGTAACTCTGCAAAAATCTCCTCTCCCCTTGGAAACTATCATACAATTCGCCGAAGCCGTCATTCCGGACGAGCCCCACTTCGCGGGGCGAGATCCTGAATCCACAAGTCCACATTACTAATTACTAAATGATGCCTG
>CAYFXH010000009.1:0-19512 GCA_964346905.1 uncultured Desulfobacteraceae bacterium
CCTTCCCCCGGCCACAGACGGGCTTGAAGTGGCCAGACCGTGAGCCTTGGAACGAAAGAAGAGACATCAGAAAAGTATTTTCATTTGCAAATAAGCATAAACCAATACGAGACCTCAGTTCACAAACATCAACCATCCATTCTGGGGGAACTTCTGGATGCTTCAGATCGTAGCCTTGATCTCCCGTCGAATAATTCTTCATCGTGCTTTGTCCTTTAGGTGATAGCGGAACAAGGCTCGAAGCCCCACTATTCTTTGTGCAGTGGCTGGCGAAAAACCATTGATGGTGCATAGTGGGGGTTTGCCCCTCTCAGGGAACCAACCAATTACAAAAAGTGGGGGGTTTTTCGTTGCAAATTTCCTTTATTGAGTCTATACTAAAAAGGTAGACTAATACATTATAAATGACCGTCATCATAGATAAAAAAATGTGAGGTAAGATCCGATTGTAAGTCCGCACCAACGAGGAGTGGGTGCTCGTACTCACTATCTGTAGTGTCACCGCAAAACCTCGCTATGTTACACGTCAACCACACCTAGTCCCTCCAAGAGTAAACCCCCTTTGATTTGGCTTCCGCTATGGCTTCTGTAAAGGTCTGTGGTTCATTGGGCGTTTGAGGCTGTTTTGACTCCCGATGTCGACGTCAAAGCCAAACCGTGAGCACCCGGT
This sequence comes from uncultured Desulfobacteraceae bacterium, assembly GCA_964346905.1. GTDB lineage: Bacteria > Desulfobacterota > Syntrophobacteria > BM002 > BM002 > BM002. The sequence goes on from CAYFXH010000009.1 coordinate 671, forward strand.
TCCTCGAAAAAGAAAGTGACGCTGTTAAACGGAATCAAGCGGAAATGCGGTACCATCGGAATACCTACAGAACTGGGCAGAAAGAATACAGGAGGAAAATGCACCCATGGGGGACAACGGCAACAGACCAATGGTGAACCTGAAAGACAAACCCTGGTATCAGGATCATCCCAGCTGTCCGTCAGCAGGAGCCGTACCGATTTTGACCATTATATTCTGGGCTTCAGAGGGCGGGAGTTTGTTCCGGGCCATTGGCTGGTTAAAGGACGCCATTCCGGGCGGACTGCAGCTTCAGGAGCTAAATCAAGCGGTCCATCAGCACGTAGAGAATATTCTGGCTGAGATGATCCGATCGGGCCTGATACATGCCGAAGAGGGCACATTCTCCCTGGTAAAAGGAGAATCAGGTGAGGCTCGGAGATAATGGGGATGGATCAGAGAAAGCCGTCAGAGTAGAAAAGACTCGGATGAATACTTATATTCACCCACATGGATACGATTACCCACGGATTGGCAGGATACGCCATTGCGAAGACAGGCTTAAGCAAAGACACGGGAAGATGGGGCGTCATTGCTGGGGTCTTGGCTTCTCTCTTTCCAGATGCAGATAGTCTCTTTGCCTCTTTCTACGGAACAGAATTTACCCTCAGGTATCACCGAGGCTTTACCAACTCAATTCTTCTCGTCGTTCCGTTTTCCCTCTTATTTGCGTGGCTATTTGTGAAGATCTCAGGGAAAAGGAGATTTCAAACCTTCTTTCTCATCTGGTTGGTGGAGATTGTGGCTCACACTTTCCTGGACGTCATCACCTCTTTTGGAACTATGCTCCTGAGTCCACTTTCGTCTTACCGTTTTGCCCTAGATTGGGTCTTTATCATCGACTTTTTTCTGACCGGAATTTTTCTCGGCTCCTTGATCGTGATTATGATTTGGCGAAATAGGAGTAAGACTCTTGCAAGGGTCTCGGTAGCCTTGGGAACGCTCTACATTTTCCTGTGCGCCGGAAATCACTTTTGGGCTCTGTCTCTGACAAAGAGTTATGCGCGTGAGCATCAGCTGAAACCGGGAAAAATAGCGTCACTCCCTCAGCCCCTCTCTCCTTTTCATTGGGCAAATTATATCGTCACCGATGACACCATCTACCAAGGCTTTGTGAACCTGATCGGAGTGTATGAGCGCACGACCAGCCCGGAGGGAAATCTATTGAGTCAGGTCTGGAGCCGATACCAGCCTGTCCGAGCGCTTTCCTTTGAACCATGGGCCAAATTTGATGATTCTCCCTGGGTCAGAAGAGCTTTGACCGTAGAAGGAGTGGAGACGTTTTTCTGGTTTGCCCGTTTTCCGGTTGTTAGATACGAGGGAAATGCAAATGGCAACCACCGGGTGACATTCTTCGATCTCCGTTTTGGCGCCGTTGCAGGGAGAAGACCGTTCTTATACGAGGTGATTTTTGATCCCGGTGGACAAATCGTCCTTCAAGGGTTCCACCGAGATCATTCTGGAGATAGGGACCAGTGAGCTGCGGCACACCCTTACCTATAGTGACAGTATCTCTTGCTGCGGGACGTTGCTAGGTCAGCAAGAAAAGGACAACCATCCACATCACGCCTCTGGCGAGTTTATGTTTTGACCCGCAGCTCTTGCTCGGCCCGCAGGTAGGCTCGGGCTCTGGTGGAGGCCTTGACACTCATTTGCTCGCCATCAGGGTTTTGCAGCAAGAGCTGGTGTTCCCCATCGCCTTCCTTGCGGTCCCCCACAACCTGCCATCCAGCCTGCTTCATTTTTTTCTTTCGCATACGAAAGCCTCCGCGCATTGTATCCTCCTTCCGGGCAGTGACCTAACTCGGATTTCTGGTTGTGATCCCTGCAGCAACTGTCACGGTTTGACCCACGTTACCTGCACTGTGCAGGTGCTCGAGGTTTGTCATTAAAAGAATAAAAACAGTGATTGTCAAGGATCGAAAGCTGCGAAAACCAGAGGAAGCTCTGGGTGCAGCAAGAGGTGCGAGGAGCCGTGACCCTTTTTCAGCCCTTTCCTAAAGATCAGGCCGCTCTGTGCACGGCTTGTCTCCAGGCCCTGGCAAGGATGCTTTCAAGCCGCCTTTTGATTCGCCTTCAATGAGAGAGTGTATGTCTGGGTACGCATATATAGTTGATGCATTATTCTCGGGTAAACCACCGGTATCAGCAGACGGTCCATAAATACTATGGATTTCTCTTCCCAACATTCTTAATAAGGCCGTCTGCTCTGCCCGGTGATGCGCTGTATGGGCTATTCTCCTCACCATGATCCAAGCTTTCATCCGCTTGGTTTCAAAAAAAGAAACCTCTTGCATCCACCAGGTTTTGTCCTTTTCTTTTAGGATTGTGAGTCGTTTTTCGGAATCTTCGGCATATCGTTTGATAAATCCAAGACGTGTCTCCCTCTCAGGCAAAGGGGGTGCGCCCACATCAATGTCAAACATCGTGCAAAACCATTTGTTTTCGCTTATGCACTGATGAACCATGTGCTCGAGTGGATTCCTATCTAGTTTGGTATAGGGATGAGGACGGATGAAAAGATCCTCATCTGTGAACATGCTCCAAACGCTAAGAGTCTTAATACGCTCGGTGTCATAGGTGTCTACAAGGAAAGTATATTCCATTTACTCCTCCCTTTCGTATGATGGGCTCAGCCCTTGACAGGTTTTGTCCCCTACACCGCTGATCATTCCCCCCAATGTAGCCAACGATCACAAAGGCAATTGGCACACGTGCAGGAAACTCTTGGTGTCCCTAGTGGTCTTTGTGGTTTCCCGAAGTCGTCGCAAAACTGATCGAGGTTTATTTTCAACAACAGCCTGTTACCGGATGATCCGCTACATTGTACCTATTTTAGGAGCAGCAAGCGAGAGAATGGTCCAATCTCCAGGGCTGACCCCTATTACTCAATGCTCTTGCCGCGTACCACACGCCACCGAATTTCAGAGGTGTATGAACGTCTCCTCTTTCATTTCTCACGCTTTGCGCTTTGCCCTGTTTTTCTATGCTCTGGCCTTCCGTTTTTTGGACAATTATACTTCTAGTGATGTGCCCTCATTGTACAAGAGCCAAACTGAGACTTCACCGCTGAGAAGAGGATTCTCATGGTCCTTTTATTGCCCAAAAGGTATTCGGTTGCGCGATGAAGAGGTAGTTCAGAGTGCACCTTGTCTAAAAGGGGTAAATATTTTACTATCTTGACGTATTTGCTCATCGATTTTTCTGATACCGGCAATCAACAGTACGGAGGGGGAGCATGAAGAGAATTATAACCATTGTTGTGCTAACACTAATCTTTGTTAATTCTGCGTCCGCGGAGAGGTATTTCAGTTCTTTTGGATTCAGCGTGGATATACCATCGCATTGGCTCGTGTTGACCAGGCAAGAACTGAAAGATAATCCGGATCTTTTCGATTTGGAAAAGGCAGATTTCGGCAATGTCGATAGAAACCTCATGCAAAATGTTTTACAACAAGTACGATCTGGACGCGTAGAGATGTATTTCAATAGGATAACGAGCGATAATCAGTTTGCAGACAATATCAATGTTATGAAGAATATTGGGAGTTTTCCTAAAAATGAAAACGAGCTTCCGAGTCTACAGCAGCTATCTTCTCTATTTTCAAAACACTTTGGTAGGCAAATAAACGTATACAACCGGGGATTAAGAAAAGTAAATGGTCTACAAAGTATGTATATTGATTTTGATGGTGTAGTTAGTGGAACCAGGAGTATCCAATACACAATCCAAAAATCAGAAAATGTTCAAATTACCATTACTGCAACCTGCAAAATGAGTGTGCTCGATACAATAAGAAAAGAATTCGATGATATGGTTCACTCAATCATAATGAATTAAGCTATGGTGTCACCCCTTGACTAGTGTATACGTGCTCGAGTTGATTTTCCGGGTAATAATTCGAGCCCCCAACACAAGAGACGAGCAGGGGCAAAATGGCTGACGTTTCCACAATAAAAGCAATCGCACCGAACCCATTTGACTCCGGCCTTCGATTCAGGAGACCCCTATGACGAACCAAGGAGAAAAATAGGGTTGGTGTATGCAGTCTTGCTGCCCGAACTGTCCTCACTGTATGCGCGGTAATAGGAAGATGCAGCTGTATGAACCGTATCGGTGCAGGTAAACACTCCCGAGCCAGTCAACAGCTCGCTGGTGCAGAGCACGAATTCTCTGGCCTTTCCAACACGACCCCGAAATATCGTTATTGTGGCGGTGTCATCAGCGAAGTTATAGTGCGCCCCTACTTCTACCGTGCCACCGCTGCCAAACTCAGCGGGCAGGGTCTCCACGTCACCCATGAGTAGGGTGGAATTGACTCCCTCCAGAGTAATCACCAGGAAGTGACTATTGGAGACGTATATCCGGCCTCCCATAATCGCGCTTTTCAGGTTTTCGGGGGTGAAAGACTCTTGCAGAAGCACATGGTTCGCACCAAATTCGAAAGCTGCATCGTGAGTGTCGCTACCCGAGTAGCCATACAGAATAAGCCCATCCAGCAGCCAATCCGTCCAGCGTTTAACGTGACTTCCCTGGCCGGAGCGAAAAGGTCCATTCCAGATCTCCACACCATGAAACATATTGGATTCGATGCCCCCGGTGAAAGCCACGCTGTTCCAGCCAAAGGCAAGATCCGCTGGATGATTGATCACCGCGTACCCGCCTTCAGCTCGGATATCCTCTACATTGTCTACAAAACTCTCAAGCACGTCCGAGAATAAGCGGTTGCAGAAACCGAACAGGCCGTCGTCTCCCCCGGGCTTCCGTGAGCTTATGCCGTGGGCACCCAGGTGATTCATTTCCGTAAACCTCAGACAGAGTAAGTCTCCCAAGTCAATACCTGTCTGAGGGCCTTCTTCATCAGAGCTGAGTTCGGTGTCGGGATAGACGATAAACGTTGAATCGGTGACTGCTGCTACCTCATCCGCGATTACCTGGTATTCACTTTCACTGTTAATGCAGTAGCTGTGGTCGGTGCTTGTGTACCAGTCGAGCCCGAGCGCTTGATACTGGGTCTTGAGCTCGGCCAGCGTGAAGCTGCCAGAGAACTCCAATGTCTCGGCAGGGCAGTCTTCCGAGGGCTCACAAGCGTCCAACGCCTCACCGTGACAACTGTGGACGTGAAGGTCGCCGGCATGGACGGAGAGATCCTCGACCTCCTCCGTTAGGCTCGACGGCACTCCCGGCATGGGCCCCAAAAAGCGCAGCGAGTGGCTCACCGTTGCGGTGTGAGCCCGGTTCCACCGATCCAGATAGTCAACCTCGAAAACCACCGTGGCGATGTCCCCCGGCTTGGAGTTGCTGTCAAAAATTGCGGCAAGGGGAAGTGTGAACTTTACTTGCACAAAGGGGCGACGTTTGGGATCAACATAGTCCCGCCTCAGCTCCGCCAGGAGTTCCCCGATTTCGCGGTAACGTGCCTCGATTTCATCTCCTTCGAATTGTGGCGCATCCGGCGGCGCGAAAGCGCGCGGCCTGTGCCTCCTAGTGAGATATTGCGGCAACCTCTCCTGAAGTGCGCTGATGTTGCCGTAGCGCGGATCGCCGGGCAGATCCACATCCAGCCTCCGCTCAACGACCAGGTCGTCACCACTCACCACGCGCAGATCTTGTAGATGTATGGGAAACTCTGGTTCTCCCCCGTTGTATACGAGGAGCTGGCCGATAACGTTGACCGGTTGGCGCACTGCATCGATGAGGAATGGGACCAGCACCGGATACTCGGCTCCGTTGGTCAGAGGTTTGACTGTTGCTGCCGGCAAGCTGCAAAACCCGATTATGAAAAGGATCATAAGGTAAGCCTTAGTCCGTCTAAGCAATGTTGCAAAGCACCTCATTGGCCTTCCTCCTTATTGGGGCTCCGACACTGCACTCCACCACCCCCGAAAATATCATGAATCAGGGCGATACTCAGAGCAGGATTTTCGCATATTGGACCAAAATCTCAAAGTGCCGGAGCGTGACGGCGAGTAACGCTGTCAGCAAAGGTCACTACTAAAAACGTTATTAGTAACTTACTTTTCCCCTGTCAAGTTTTAATTCAGCCATGACTTTCATGGATTTCTTGCAGGTAGCTTGGGAGAGTCTTTGTGTTACCGGGACTTCTGAATGGTGTGTGTGGTGAGTTAGTGTTTCCTGGAAGGGTGAACATTTCCCTTGTGATTTGTGTGCACATTGTGGGAAAAGACGAGCCCTAGAGGGGACAAAGCTCGTCTGGGCAACAATCTGCGTTGGTTTGACCCCATGTTCCAACTGGCGATCCGTGGACGCTCATGGAGTCTGTTATCTCTTATAAAATTGTTATGGTGTCAAAAAATTGATCTCTCGCTTCAGGAATATCTTTCTCCACGTAGCGAAAAGTGAAAATTCCTATCTGAAACACATCCCCAGAGGCGAGAACCACTTTGTCCACGCGCTTGCCTTTGAAAACCGTGCCATTGGCGCTACCGAGATCCTCCAACGTCCAGGCTCCTTCCTGTAGGCTAACCCTGGCATGGTTGCGTGATACGCTGTTGTGAGAAAGACTGATGCTGCTCTCTGAACTGCGCCCGATGGTCACTTCGTCTATCAGAGGATAGACTGTGTTTGGGCCCGAATCATTGTCTAAAATCAATAAGCAGTCTTTCATGGACAGACTTCCTGTCTCACTGTTTTGTTTGAAACACCTTCCGCCATTCTGTGTCCATCCTTGATCATCATTCCCATAGTAAATCCCAGGTAGAGCGCTGTCTTGGTCCACCGACAGTAAGCGATCATCAGTGTTTCCCTTGGTTTTGCGTTCATCACATGCTCCGCATTCTCCGTCCTTCAATTGAGAAGCAATAACGGTGCCATTTTCCGCTGTTTGTTCCATCTCAACTCACGAATTTGAACTGACCGCCAGCTTTCTGTCTTGCCTTTCCCGTCTACAGTCATGGGAAGCATACCACAGAGCTGGATTCTGACTTTTCCATAAGGTTACATCACGGTTAGCTGGCTGTTCCCTCTATCCGGGACTGAAAACCCAGAGACAGGGAAGCTTAGTCATTAATGTGATGATACCTCCTCACTGTCTTTTCCTTTTCCCGATCCAATACCCACATACTAGTGGACGTTTGACTCCCATTCCAGTCTGGCAAATATCAGATGTTAATAGTTATGCCGGACCCCATTCAGTCTCTAAGTCCACAGAGATCCGGGTAGAGTAGAATTTGTCTAACTTCTTAATTAACCGCTCTACATAGGCCAAATCTTCTTCCTCTGTCTCAGCGATTGAGAGCAACTCCTCTAGAGTGCGAAGTGCTTCTTCCAGCTCCTCTACCGCTTCTTGCAGCAGAGCCTCCGCCCCCTGAAACCAGATAAGAAGAGACTTCTCGGTATGCATTATGCCTGTACAGGAGTCCCTCAGCACGTAAAGTTTGGCGACAATGTTCTTTACGCTGTCACAGAGTTCCACACGACGACTCATGCGTTCCCCCCTCCCAAAAATCTCCTTGAAATGGTGGTTGGCCCTCTTGTATGCACAGATAGTTCATAGTTTGCTTCTGCTGCGTACTTTGGGTAAAAATCGGCATAGGACGAGGCAGTGGTGTGCTTAGCTGCACCACGTGCAAAAGTTTTTCCTGAGGGTATGGCTCCCCCTCGCTGCCTAGTGTCGCGGCCTTCCACTACGGCTGGATGAGTGCATTTTCCACCATGGAACATTCAGCATGGAAAATTTTCTTCTTCACAGTGGATGTAGTGAATCCAGATCAGAAACTCGGCTTCTTAGGTAATAGTCAGCATGGGAGAATGTGTCTTAAGTAAGCAGGACATTTTCGTTAATTTACCATTTGTTAGCTCGTAATGAACTTTCAGCATTGATTATGTGCATTGTAAAAAATTGCTATAATAATCTACATTATTATCAAGAAAATTAATCTAGTCAATCAGCAAAACCACCATTTTTTGTGTGAAAGAACAGAGTAAATGACGTTCAATTGTTGATAAATAATGTTGACTATCTTTATTTTAAATATTATTGTTTATGAATACAGTTAATTTCTCATGAGATAAAGTTTCCCGTGCTTTACCAGGGCGAAAGTGGACTGGCTCGGATAGGGGGAATAAAAAAGTGGAGCCATTGACTCCACCATGGTCTTTCTATGATGAGGGGGTAAGCCTTTACCATTGACTGAGACCGGGGCGAAATGATGGGGTTTGCAATCTGGAGTATTCAGAGATATGACCCCGATATACGACCAGTATTTCACCACAAAGTGTGCAAAGATCACAAAGGAAATTTTCACAATGATATCAAATTTTTTGTGTTCTTGGTGGTGTACCGCAGTCGTCGCGAAACCGATCAATGTTGGTTTTTCAGCAACAGCCCGTGTAGACCCCTTAGCCTGTTAACCATATGAAGGAGTGGTATCTTGCCCTCTAGCAGATAAGAGATCCCGATAAGCATGTGAGAGTCTTCTGGAGAATACACCTCCCAGTCGTCTGAGAATCTTCAACCCCGCATCAGGGTGAACCATAAATAACTCATTTAACTTCTCTCCTTCGATCTTCACTACTTTTGAAGCCGTGGAACAGACGCCAGAGGCGGTGTATATCCCAGGCTCTACCACACTCGACCAACCAAATACCTCACCCGGCTCTGACAGACTATAGACCAGAGTGCCTCCGTTTTTTATTGTCAGCTTAACCATTCCCTCTGTTAGAATATACAGACATTCAGCTTGCTCACCCTGGTTAAATATTACTGTATCTTTAGCATAGTTCTCCTCGGAGGAAATATTGGCTATTTCTTCCATTGCCTCAACATTAATTCCCTCAAAAAGAGCTATTTTTTTGATAATCATTTCTCTGCCTCCGCTGTGTTCATCTATACATTTTTGTAGGTGTGGGCTGCTTAGGTAAGTGACTCCTCCGGCCCGGAGCACGCCGTCACGAACTCCGGGCCGGAAGTTTGCTCTTGATAATGGGCCTTGCTGGTTAGCCACTGGAAAACCATTTTTCTTTGCGAGGGACTGGTTCCCAACATCAGGCTGATGGTGGTGCAGCAGGGGCAGAAGAAGAACTTGGCGGTGGAGTTAATCAGTTGGGCAGGGGAAGGGTGCGGTCATGAAGTGCACCCTTCCCTCTCGGAATAGCTAGTGTTTGGTTCTACCGTCTCAGACTGCCCCGTCGCTCTGTGCTTCGCAATAACAATGGGAGATCCCTTCACTAGAACAGCCCCACAATCCTCCCTGTCTCTGGGTCAACATCCACAGGAAGGAAGGCCGGCTTTGTAGGCAAGCCGGGCATTGTGGGAAACACACCGCAGAGAGGATAATAAAAACCAGCACCAACAGAGGCTCTGATGTCACGAATTGGGAGCTTGTAATTTCGGGGCACACCGAGCATATTCAAGTCATGGGCAAGGGAGAGGTGTGTCTTTGCCATGTTGATGGTAAGTCGCTTGCCGTCAGCCTTAAAGTCGAGTTCTTCAAATAGCTTCAGCTTCCTTTGCGCCTCAGCTTCATATGCTGTCCCATCGGCGCCAAAAATCTTGGTGGCGAAAAGCTCTATCTTCTCCCCTACAGGGGTATCATCCTCATAGAGTGGTTGGGGTTTCTTGGGAGTCTCAAGGGCTTTAAGAACTAAATCGGCCAGGTCCAGTGCCCCCGCTCCGCCTTTAGCCCAATTTTCACAGGGTCCTGCCTCAACAGCTCCAGCATCTAAAGCCATCTTTCGCACCAGCTCTACCTCTTTGTCGGTGTCGGTGGTAAAGCGGTTAATAGCCACCACAACGGGGGTGCCAGTCATCCTGGCGATCTCTATATTTCGAGCCAGGTTCTCGCAGCCCTTTTCCACCGCAGGCAAATTTTCCGTCTCCGCCAGTTCCTTAACCTTGGCATATGCCATGCCGGGGCGGAGATGATAGGCACCGCCATGCTGCTTTAAGGCTCGAACTGTAGCCACTATAACGCAGCAATCAGGCCAGATGTCATATCCCGCCCACTTGGCCTGGCGGCAGACAACCTCACAGAATTTAATGTAGCCGCATTCAACCCCGAATCCATTTTCTGTGACCATATAATCCGCGAGCTTTAGAGCAACCAGGTTCGCCATGCTAGAGTTGTTGCCATGGGCCACGTTGGCGAATGGGAAGCCGTGACAAATCATGGGATGACCCTCTGTGGACTGAACCAGATTTGGCTTTATGGCATCAATCATGAGAGCCGTCATCGCTCCGGCAACCCCGAGGTCTTCGCACGTAACCGGCTTGCCCTCGAAAGTATAGGCAACAACTGTCCTCCTGAGCCTTTCTCGCAAATCTTTAAGGCCCAGAGCCAAATCATGGATGGCGGCTGTCTCCGTAGCTACGGTGATATCGTAATGCGCCAACCTTGGATAACCGTTGGCTACGCCACCGAGCCCAACCATAACATCTCGCAGCGCTCGGGCATTTGCATCAACACAGTAGGTCCAGGTCACATTCAAAGGGTCAATCCTTAGAGGGTTCCTGTTCTTGTCGCCAACCTCCTTGCCATGCAAGATACTGGCGTCTATGGCTGCGGCACAGAGATTGTGAGCCGCCTCCACCGCAGGTATATCTCCGGTGAACATGAGATTTATGTTCTCCATGGGAAGCGCCTGCGAATAGCCTCCTCCGCATGCTCCTCCCTTTATACCGAAGGTGGGGCCTTTGGATGGCTCCCGGAAGGTGTTTATGATGTTGAGCCCCTTCTGTGCTAGAGCTTGGCCAAGGCCGAAGGCGGTCACGGTTTTGCCCTCTCCTAGGGGTGTTGGAGTCATGGCCGTTACCGTGATTATCTTGCCATCGGGCCTGTCCTTCAGTCTCTCCAGCACCTTGTTGTAGTCTATCTTGCCCATGTATCTTCCTATGGGCTCAAGCTCCTCGTCCAAAATTCCTGCTTTTTTCGCCACCTCAGTTATGGGTAGCATTTCTGCCTCTTGGGCGATCTCAATATCTGATGGTACCGGTGATCTTATCTGTACTGGCATCTTAAGACCTCCTTGTTTAGAGTTGTTTATAATGTCAGTGCCCGCGACCTCCGCCATTCAGCAAAGAATGACAGCGGACTCTGACCCGGTTTTGCTTAGAGATTGCAGGAGATGCAGCCGCTGAGGGGGTTTGGGATGGCAGTGGAATTGATGCTCAAAAGTAGGAGAAATGTGAAACGACCGTGCGCTCTTTTCAACCCAAGAAGACGTCGAGCACAGGAGAAAAAGATAGTTGAAAACTAGAGGAGATGGAGTTGGTCACACAGTATGGCTTGCTTGAGCTGTCGCCGAATACTCCCAGCAGAACAAACACAGTCCTACTGGGAGTGACGAAGGCACATTTTGAGGTTCATCGATTTCCTACTTGATTCGTATATGTAGTGTAGATATGTAGAAATAGTCGAATATATAGTATTATACTACTGTAGCCGGTCCAGCCATGTCAATAAGAAAACCACCCATTCTTGTCATTGCCGATGCTGGTGAAGGGTTACCGTCATGCGGACTTTCAGTATGGGCAGAAGGCCCTCATTCCACGATATTTCCGTAAGCTCCCCCTTTATCCTGGCCGGTCCTGATTTCCCAACTCCAGGTGGCGACCACAGTTTTCCCCGCCTATCCCTTCCAGTAACGTTCGTTTACAGGCAAAGGCTAAACTCACCTAAGTGCTGGCCTACATCTAGGTTTGCCTGCTGCCCCGACATCGGTCTGGGCGTGCCACGGTTTACTGGGGCTCTAGAGGGACAGAAAAAGGGGGGCTTTTATCAACCTTTTGCGGGGCGGGATCGTGGCGTTCGATCATCTGTGCCTGTATACATTACTTTTTATTCTTCGAGAGATGTCCCGGAAACCCAATCCATATCCCCATAACGCAGGGGAGCCAGCAACGACTCATCTGCGATACATTGCGGGCATGATTGTTCGTCAGTATCAAGCGGGTTGCCGCAAGAACACCGTCTTTTGGGCTTAAGAACAATAACTTTTTTCATCTGCTCACCTCAAAACATGTTCGCTTTCCTGCATTCCACCTCAGACACTACTGCCCATTGTCAGGGGGAGAACAAAGTCAGCTGTAGAACCGTTAAGTGCTCGCCTTGGGAATACGAAGTATAACCAGCAAATGTGGAGAAGGAAACTACGTCAAATACGATGGTGGCAAAAAATCCCCATCGACGCCATGGTGATGAATCACATCGAGACGGGGGTCAAATCATTACGGGTTGTTGCCCAGGCAGGATTTGTCCCCCCACAACCGTTGTCTTTCATCACAAAGTGCACAAAGGATTTGTCACAATTTCAATAAGCTCTTTGTTTTCTTGGCGGTCTTTGTGGTTGACCGAAGTCGTGGCAAACCTGATCAAGGTTGGTTTTGAGCAGCAGCCTGGTTACGATTGACAGATGCGGCCTGGCATCCGGAAAAGTACAGAACTGGCCCCTAGTACTCCATGCCCTTGGCCGCGCGTTACACGCCAGCGAATTTCATATGTGTTTGAACGTCTCCTGCTTCATTTCTCACGCTGTGCGCTATGCGCTTTGTTCTATGCTTCCTTGCTCTGGTCCTTCCCCTGTTTCTCTTGCTACCCATTTTGGCAAAAGTGTAGACCTGACCCCGTGAGTGACAAAAGCGCTCTGGCACAGAACTTGCGTAGCCTGAGAGAGGGAAAGTGGGTTCAGAGAAAGTACAGATAGCGATCCGTTGCAGACAGTTTCTGCCACAAGAGGAGCGAACATGAAACCGCGATATCTGGGGTTTTTGATAATGCTCTGGCTGGTGCTGCTGGCATCTGTACCGGCATGGTCCTCGAGAACCATAGAAGTTGTCGGTACAGGAGTTACCAGGGATAGAGCCGTAGAGGATGCCAAGAGGACCGCTGTGGAGCAGGTGGTGGGCGTCTACTTAACCTCTCAATCTCAGGTCAAAAACTTTGTGTTGCATGATGACACCATAATCAGCGAAACCGCAGGATTCATAAAGTCCTACCAAGTAATCTCCTGCACTCGTGCAAACGGGCTGGAAACTTGTCGTTTGGCAGCTGAGGTAGAGGGAGACGAGAACAAAATCGCCACTCTGCTCAGAAGACTATTGGGCAAGAAGACCTTTTCGGTTCAGGTTAAGGAGTACGTCGATGGCCAGCCATTGAAAGATCAGTCTTTGTCGCAAAGCCTGGAAACCAAGTTGATCGGACAGGGCTATTACACAGTCAGAGACTCATTTGAGCCATTTTACCGGATAAGTGGTAGCGCAGAGGCGAAAAAGGCGCGTTCCAAGTACCAGCCTTCAATCAAAGTAGTGTACTTGTCCAACCTCAGGATAGCCCTCTTTGACAGAAGTGGTGTGGAACTAAAACTCTACACCACCAGTGAAGTGGGCCGATGCATCGGTAGTGGCAATACACTGGATGAGGCTGGTATGGACCTGTTTAGATGTCTGGCGCCGGATGTCGGGAGACAGTTCGTCCGGCGGATCAGTGACAAGATTTAAGGTTCAACAGAGGGGGATTGCGATGAAAAATACCCGTTTATCGGCTCTGGCTTTGTGCCTGGGTTTGCTCGTGGTCTTGTTGCTTGGCGGCTACTCCCAGGGTCTGGCCTGGCCCTGGGGCAAAGGAAGCATCAAGGGCACGGTGGTGGACTTCGACAACGCGAGCAGGACCCTGGAAGGTGTCAAAGTGACGGTTGAGGAGAAAGAGAACGTAACACTCACGGATCAATTCGGTGAGTTTCGTTTCAAAGGTCTCTCGTCCGGCACCTACAGTCTCCTCTTCAGAAAATCTGGATTCTTCCTAAAGACTGTTCAGGTAAGTGTAGAAGCAGATAGGGTTACAGATCTAACAGTCCAGCTTTCCAAGAAGCGTGACCTTTACAGCGCCTCATTGTGGTCGGAAAAAGCTGCCAGCCGGGTACAAAAGATACTAGATGACCTGGGGCTCAAACAGAGGAAGATAGCCCTTGCCTTCTACAAAAAGAGTGGTCCCGAACAATGTGAACTCCCCGGCATGGTATTGCGGTTTGCAACCGTCTTCAATCGTGACCTCAGTGAAAACGGTACCGTCGTTGTTATCCGCAATCAGAAGCAGGCAAGTTATCTCGTCTCCGAACTGAAAGAGCAGCACCAATTCCGGGTGGATTTCGACCCAGCCACCGTTTCCAGGATTGGGAAAAAACTCGGTGCTGACACGATCATCATTGGCGCGCTCTTGGAGAGGAAAGATTATTACGAACCCCTGGTGAACGGGACATCTGTGGAGCAGCAGTCGTACATCCCCGGCCTTTCCATAAATGACATACTCCTCAAAAAGGGCGAGGCCCGCTGCGATTAACCCGTGATCCTACTTTGCCGGGATGGCGACCCAGACAACCGAAAAGTTTCGCCATCAGCCACCCCGGGCTGGAAAGAGAAGAAAACAACGTTCGGTGTCTAGCTTTGGAAGCGTAATGTACCCTGATGCATTGTTCTTCGACATCCATGATAGCAGGCTTTCAAACGGTCTGGCAGAAGCCACTGCCATGATCCAGGATCTGGGTGTTGAAACCACCTACTCTGCCTTCTCATCTCTGCTAGAGGCGCATTGGATAGCCGCCGAGATTGCCGAGAAGGAGCCGTTGAGGTTCGTTGCAACAGACACCTATGAAATACTCATCCAGGACCTGCGAGAACATTTTCTCGATGCAGCAGAGGAGCTCTTTAAAGAGTTTTGGCAACAGAGTGAGAGAAAAGGCATTGGGAAACCGGAGGAAATAAGGTCCAGATTTCGGGCCATCCGGCTACTCAAGCTGGCTCGTGATCAAGCCGTTGACCAGGAGCAAAAAGCAAGACTGGAAGAAAGATTTAAGGAGAACGTAGACAGGCTTATCGGTATTAGCGGTACGATTAAAAGCGCTGAGGACACTGCCCGCGACTATTGGAAAGCTGGAAAGAAGGGCGCGGCCGTGGATATGCTTCGAGCTGGAATCATCTGGCACGAGTCGGCAAAGCTGCGCGTGGGCACAGACATCTTGCAAAAGAGGCTAAAGGAATACACCTCCAAGTATAGCCATG
The DNA here is from genome assembly GCA_964346905.1 of uncultured Desulfobacteraceae bacterium. Lineage (GTDB taxonomy): Bacteria > Desulfobacterota > Syntrophobacteria > BM002 > BM002 > BM002. The sequence continues at coordinate 15,724 of CAYFXH010000009.1, forward strand.
AGCTCATGGAGCAGGCCCGCAGCACCCAGGACCCCCAAGGGGCTGAGAGGTTCGCAGTGCAGGCAGTGAAAGTGTACGCGGTTGGCCACGGCCTGGACCCTGGCATGTTACGGGAAGTCTGGTCGTTTGCAAAGAGAGCCGTTGAAGCGAAGTTCGCCGAGGTCCAGACACGGATTAAAAAGCTCAGCTCTTCAGGCCGGGTAAACGAAGGGATAGAACTTCTCAAAAGCTCTGTATGGTTTTTACCCGCAAGCCTGGAAAAAAAATATAAAGAGCTCAAAGACGTTCTCGTTAGACAAGGAATCAAGCATTGCCTGGAAAAGTCTTGTGCAGCAAAAAAACTTTCCGCAAAGATTGCACCCCTCGATGAGACACTGAATGTGCTGGCTCCATACCTTGAGTCCAATCACCCAGTAGTACTGCGTGCAGCCAAGCTCAAAAAACTCAGACGGACTCTGACCGACACGCTTGTGTCTGCTAAAACTCAGATGGAATCCAAGCAGTACCCGGAGATTGTGGCAGCGTTCAAGGAAGCAGAGCGCCAGGCTCGTATTTTTGTTGAAAAGAGCAAGGAGCCCCTCTCTTCCTCCTATCTCCAGTCTCTGTCAGCCCTTTCCAAAAAGGCTGAAAAAGCACTGGCCCTGGCTCAAGCGAAGCTTGAAAACTCAAAAAAAACTGGTGTGTGCACCGAAGGTTGGAAACTGGCTGCTGAGGCCCTAAACATCTACCCGCATTCCGCCAAGGCGGAGACCTGGAAAGACGCCATCGAAGACAGGCTTGCGCTCTCAGGTGAGATTGTGGATGTGGAATGCGCTGGAAGTAAGTACCTCTGGTTTGCCGGTACATCTTTAAAGATGGCCAGAAATGGAGGCGACCTACCCCTTTCACTCTGGAGCCTTTCATCGGATAGACAGCCCATACAGTTCCGCTTGGAAGCGGGTCAGCCTGCAGTAATAGACCACAACAGCCGCTACGGGATTTTCCACCGAGTCGACTCCAAGGCCAAAGCAGACCTTGAAATCAAGGGTGGGTTATACCAGCGGTGTTGGCCCCAGCGCCCCTTTGTCCTGAAAGGACAAGGAGAATTGCTTGCGGGGATGATCGGCCGCATACTATGGCGAGTAGTTAACTTTGGCCTGATACTCACCTATGCAAAGCCGTATCAACCCCGGGATGTGGATGAGGGCTTGCGGGAAACCCTGGAGGAGCTCTGGCCCCGCTGGCGGGAGGATACTGCTTGTACTGTGGTGCTCGCTCCAATTGAGATGAGCCTTGGAGGCAACACCTCTCAGACAGTAGTTATCCCGGGGAACGAGAGTGCTGGAGTTACCATTAACAGAGACGGCGACAGGTTCTGTATCTCAGCGACACCCGGGCCGCTTGTTGCCCAGGGAATTCCCGTGGAAAAGACAGTGCTGATGGCTGAGATGTCGTTTCTGTTAGGAGAGTCTGAGCTCACATTCTCCGTTAGATGAGATGCTTTAAACCAGTCGGAGAGAGGTTTTGTCCGTTTTTGCCTGAATACAGCCTATATGAGTGAGTATGGCCAGGGCGAGCTACTCCACAAAGCAGGCCCGTTATATGTGGCACCTCCGGTGCTAACATCTACAGTTGGGTAAAAATGGGAAAAACCCAGAAAGTGAAATGCTTGCTGCGAAAGATTGAGGCAAGAACCGGTTTTAACCAGGAGTAGAGAGCGCTTTTGCAGGGGGGTTTGTCCCACAAAGGTGCTCGCAGAACAAGGCGAGATGGTGCGATATTTTACCGGCCTGAGTTTACCAAAAAGCGTTCCGCTGATGTTCTCAACGGTTGCGATGCTGGTCCTTTTGTATCCTGTTTTTGGACTGTGCGACTGGGACGAGGCCTCCCGCGTAGCCGTTTCCAAAATTCAAGAGACCCACGAGCTCGGCCAGGTTCCTGAACTGGTATTCAATGACTACCAGGGCAACCCCTACTCAGAAGCTCTGGCGCGAAGTCTGACCGAAGCCGGATATCGGCTCGCCCCCGGCGGCCGGTTTCCCCGGGTTGAAGTGACCAGAAGCCACCTGGGCGAGAGCCGGTTTTGGGAACGGCCATACAGGAGCTATGTTCTCGAGGTCCGAGTCTTGGACGGAGGCAAGGTAATTCATTCCCATAGGGCTGTGGACGTGGATCGCTATGACTCCCCCTACCAGATACCGGTGCGCATATTCCTGGGACTTTTCTCAGGGGCTTTACTGTACTGGGCCATCTTTCAGGCAGGGGCGTACCGAAAGAGTTGGGCCTGGATGGCTGGAGGATTACTCTGGATTCTTTTTCTGGGATTTCTGGCACAGGGTTGGTTTGTACTGGAAATCTTCATGTAGCTTCTGACAATGTACACCATTGGCAATCAGATACTGGGTGGGAAATTCGTGGTGGAGGCCGAGATCGGCTCCGGTACCTTTGGAACGGTATACAAGGTGCGGGACACCATAACCAGGGAGTTGTGGGCGCTCAAGCGAATCTTTGAAAAATCCGCCCGGGACGCCTTCGAAAAGGAAGTCAAGCTTCTTCACCAGCTCAAAGACGGTCCACATATTCTTCCCTATCACGACTATGCCATTGATAACGAGGGCACCTTACTGATCTTCACCCGCTTCATGAATGGTGGCAATCTTCTCGATAAGATCAAGAGGCTAGGCAAACTTTCCGATGAGGAGTCTCGGGAGGTATTGCGGCAGATGGCCGAAGCGCTCAGGTACGCCGAGTCCTTTGATCCGCCTATCCAGCACAAGGACTTAAAGCCTGAAAACATTTTGGCGGAGCGGGACAAGGACAATCATCTGACCTGGTATTTAGCTGACTGGGGCCTGGCCGAGGCGAGAGAGAGTTCGCAATCCGGTACCCTGAAAGGCACTCTTCCCTACATCGCCCCGGAGGTGTTTCGGGGCAAGAGACATCGGAACTCAGACATTTATTCCCTGGGCATGACCTTCTACTACATGCTTTTTGGCAAAGAGGTCTACGAGGCAAACACAATGGCAGAGTACCTCTACTGCCACCTCAACGCGCCTGTGGTAATCCCTGACGACTGTTCGGCCCTGAGCAAGCAGCTGCTCCGGGGGATGCTCGAGAAGGAACCTGAGAGACGGTGGGGAGCTCAGGAGGTGATCTCCCAAGGGTTGGGAACTACGTTTGTTGGTTTTCCAGTTATTGAGCAAATCTCCCAGCGGCCATCTCGAGTCCACCCGGTCAAGGCCGAGCCGGAACCACCTGAGCTCGAGAGACAGAGCTCCACCACCCAGCACCTTACTGAAGTTGCCGACAGCCAAGCTCAGATTGCAACAACACCACCAGGGAAAGGTGAGCCCGCGGTGCGCAGGGTTGAGCCGATTGGAGTGCGGCTCAGGGCTGCTTTTACCAACTCAATTGGGATGAAATTTGTCCCCATCCCTGCTGGGAGTTTCATGATGGGCAGCCCGGAGGATGAAGAAGGCCGTTACAAAGATGAGACTCTGCACAAAGTGACCATAACGAAGACTTTTTACATGCAAACCACCCAGGTGACCCAAGCGCAGTGGCAAGCAATAATGGAACACAACCCTTCCCGGTTCAACACTCACGGGGATGACTGCCCCGTTGAAAGGGTATCCTGGGATGATGTGCAGGAGTTCATAGAAAAGCTGAACGAGCGAGAGAACACGGACAAATACAGACTGCCCACCGAGGCTGAGTGGGAGTATAGTTGCCGGGCGGGCAGTGAGACAAGATTTTGCTTCGGGGATGACAGCAACGAAGACAGCATGATGGGGATGATATTTTCCAAGT
>CAYFXH010000009.1:19522-38803 GCA_964346905.1 uncultured Desulfobacteraceae bacterium
AAAAAAGGCGAAATACAACTTATTGAGCGCGAATTAAAAACAAGATATTGCTTTGGGGACGACGACCACAGCGACGACAGCATGGTGGGAATGATATTTTCTAAACTGGGAGTAGGGTCGGAGCTCGAAGAATACGGTTGGTACAAGAAGAACTCAGAGGGTGTGACCCTCCCTGTCGGTCAGAAGAAGCCCAATGGTTGGGACCTCTATGACATGCATGGGAATGTATATGAGTGGTGTCAGGATATTTATGCTGATTACCCTGAAAACCATGTCGTTGATCCGCAGGGCCCGCCTGAAGGTGATCAGTATGTATTGCGAGGCGGTTCGTGGGATTCAGGCGCTGAGGAGTTGCGCTCAGCAGATCGCCGCAGGGACTACCCGCACGCTCGAAAAGGCAGCATCGGTTTTCGACTGGCCAGGGATCCTTAACGAGAAATAGGCCATGTCGGTGAAATGGTAACGTTCTCACCACAGGATCAGACATGCTTTGTCCCAAGTGCGGCTTTGAACAGGTCGACGGCAACAGCGAATGTATGCGTTGCGGCATCATCTTTGCCAAGTATTACGCGGCACGGGAAGCTGCGGCCAGCCCACACGCTCGGATAGGTGGTACGGTTCAGGAAGAATCGGAGGGGAGTGGTGCTGACGTCTTGCGTTCGGTGGGATATCTTCTTTTTCATGTGGATGAAGATGTCAACGTCTTTTCTTTTGCAGGCAGAGCAGTTGTCCTCCTCCTCCTGCTCTATTACTTCTTGAAGTACCTCTTTACCTCGCTGGAGATGTCAACCGACCTCATGCAGTTTATGCACTTGGTAAACCTCCCCTTCCATGAAGCCGGCCATATCATTTTCTCGCCGTTCGGACGGTTGATGATGTTCCTCGGCGGCACCCTCGGCCAGTTGCTGATCCCGCTCATCTGCACGGTGGCGTTGCTGCTCACCCGCGGGCAGAACTTCGGTGCTTCGGCGTCCCTCTGGTGGTTCGGCCAAAATTTCATTGATATAGCACCCTATATCAATGACGCCCGCTCCCTGAATCTCATTCTGCTAGGGGGCGTCACCGGAAAAGAGACAGACGGGCACGATTGGGAAAACATCCTCCGTACCCTTAACGTGATGAAGCACGATCACCTCCTCGCCAAGTTGGCATACAACACCGGGCTTGTGCTGATGATCTTGGCGCTGGCCTGGGGGGGCTTCCTTCTCTATCGACAGTTCAGAAACATAGAGTGGTGAGTAGAAAAATCAGGCCGTCTCCGTGAGATTTTACTTGTCCTCAGGACTGGCAGGGCAATGGTCTCAGCGTTGATGAAGCGCAACGGTAGAAAGTTCACATACCATGAGAAAGGAATTCCGTAGGGAATAACTGGTACTGGTACCGGTTAGTGGACTGGGGCATCGTTTTTTACCGGCCTGATGTTAGTCTTTCAGATGGCATTTGTTACAGAGTTGCCTCTGGTTTTTGCCAAACTCAGCGATCATACTCCTGCCATAGTAGCTGTTAAAAGCATCGGTGCCACTGGCTCCGCCATCACCCACTTGAGGGTGAGAGTCAGCCATAAATGTGGTTTTGAAATCCCACCTGCCGATACCCTCGAATGCTGAAGCGTGAGCCCTGTGACAGGTCAGACACATGACACTGGCATCCCCTCCAGGGTCAGGGCCTGAAGAACTAGATGGGTCGAGGAGGGACGCATTGGTGGTACCCACCTCAAAGGGGACCAGGGCCAGGTAGGCACTCGCCTGGATACCGCTAAGATCCCCGGTTCTTACATACGAGTTGTAGTTGTTGGCAATCTCTGCAGTGATCCTCGCGCCCTTACCAGCGGGATGCTTTCCACCCAGCCCGCTTGTACTCCCGTTCAGGAAGTTCCTGTGACAATTCGCACACCACTCGGACATGCCGGATCCGTAGGCGGGGTGGTTGGAGTCGGTTTCGGTCCAATTGAATGAATTGGCCACGGCGATGGGTGCCCGAAACGCAAAAATGATACCGGATCCCTGCCCGCCAGCCACATACCCCTGTCCACCAAGGAGCCGGTAATTACCGGCAGATGGTTCCGTGACGGGCTCCCCATCATAGAGAGCGGACACCGAAGTTGTGCCCATGTCCCCCCCATTTACCATTGTCTTTCCATGTGGATCATGACAACTACTACACCCGAGAGCCGCGGCCAAGTATGTGCCCCCGGGAGCATGGTCGAGTCTCCCGTCCTGGTACATACCATAGTCGAGCGCCACAACATTGTGGCCATGCCTGTCAGCCCTGCTCTGATAGTGACCTCCTTCGATGCTCCAACTGAATGTCTTGCCCAACCAGTAGAAGTCTCCGCCCGGAGTGAACCTCGAGCCATCATTGCTCAACACAGCGTGAGGTGCTCCCCTTTCAGCATGGCATTGCAGGCAAGTGGAACTCGGGTCTGAGCCTTTGAGAATCAATCTGATAGGATCCGTACTGGAACGATCATATGTGGTCAGGTCCGGGTTGGCTTGAGAACTGTGGATTGTGTGGCATCCCATACAGTTATTTTCGCCACCATCATGGAATGCGTAGGTAACCCCGTAAAGCAAAGAGGTGATCCATAACGCTATTACAGCGACCACTTGAACTCTGAATGTATTCATCCCACACTCTTGATGGAAAGTTCTGAACCACGGGGCGAAATAGCAAGCAGGTATTGTGCCAAGTGAACAATGGGCGACCTCGGTGAGATTTCACCTTGCTTAGGGCAGGACCAAGCCCGGGGCTCACGGCCGAGGGCAGGCTTGGGGCGGGTTTTTGGGGGTAACGCACTGCGACCTGGGCAGATGGGCGGTTGCATTGGGGAAACAGGGCAAATCGTGTTCTTGTATATCGGCGGTAATTGACGATTTTCACCACTATAGCCGCAACATTGTGAAGGTCCTTGGACTATGGTGTGGACCTTCATGATCTCCTGTGCTTTTACTCCAATTGGCGCACAGGTAGGTGTCTTCTTGTTTCGATCAACTCACCTTCTCCGTGGGTAGGTCAGGAGCAGTGATAGGCAGCTGTTTTGTTGGTCCTGCCAATCCCTGCTGAGAGCCCATTTGGCACCCTCAGATGTCGGCATGTAGTTTGCATGAAGTAGTAAGGGGTCAATTTGACGATACAGAGCGACCATCTGTATCGAAATGATGGCCCCGAATAATGCAGGCTGTAAACTCCAATAAGGAAGGTTGACATGCTTTGGCCAATTATCATAGCCGCTGTTCTTGTCATCGTCATTATACTGGTTGTGCGAATGCGTGGTTCCGGCGAAAACTTCGCTGAACTACATGAAGGATTTATAAAAATCCAAAAAAATGCTTTCAACAATATAAGACTTGAAGATGACAGTAAGGGTGTTACCCCGCCAACAGTAGATGAAATGAATAAACAATCTTTTGTAACTGCACGAAATTTCTCAGTGTTCTATACCATCTCTAAAGATGATAACGATCAACATAATCACATCATTTCGGGAAAGTCTTTACGAAATGCACCACAAAAAGTAGTTATTGAGAACATGTTGGTTTTTATGGCAATGTTGACGCAACAATTTGATAAGGCAAACTTTGGTGAAAACGTGAAGTTTGAACTTGATGCCTCAGAGTTAGGCACTCATTATATTGGTTTTTCGTTAACTCTTGAACAGCAGCAGGTTTTTCATACGGTTGTTTTGGGTAGGAGCATGAGTCAGAAAACCAAAGCTCAGTGTCCGAGTTGTGAGGCTGCATATAGTATAGACCAAGCCAAAATCCCTGAGAGAGGAGCCTATGCACGCTGTTCAAAGTGTCAGCAACGTTTTGTCGTAAAGAGAGATGGTGTCTTGCCCACCCAGTCCCACCAAGCAGGGTAGCAGCACGGGCCTGACGAGGATGCGCTGAGAGCCACTTCGGATTGAAAACTTACCAACGTATATCAAACCAGTATTCTCTTTCGTCGATTAGCGCAACCTGGTGGTGTCCGATACGTTCGGCCCGATATTCGATCTTGCCATTTCCGTTAACATCAAGGTAGATGCCATCGTTGGTGAAGTCGGCGTCGTTTACTCCGGTCTCCCCAATGTAGGCCAGGTAGGTCTTACCATGTACGGTCAAACTCCCCCTGAGCTGAGTTCTGCTGTAATGGCCCATATAGCCATGGCGCCATAAGGTTTCATTGGTGAAAAACCAGATCTCAAAATTCTCCTGAGTATCGAGTTCCTTGATGAGTCGGCGCATTGGCAGGCTTATAGACGTGGCGAAAAACCCGGTACCCTGGTTTTCTAGAGGTGGGCCGTCGTCGGTAAGGTCACGGTTTTGGTTCCGGTCGAAGTAGAGAACCGGATGCGTGTCCTCGATGCGGTCAAGCACATAGTGGTAAGATTTTTCCTCGGAGGTGCCCAAAATGAGCTTCCCGTACCTTTGACCTTCGCCCCGGTAGACAGGCTCTGTGAGGATGTTCTTTGGGGGTGCTGTGGACAGTTTCCCGGAATAAGGAGTCCAGGATGCAGGAACGGTCATCCTGGTGGGAACGAACGTATCGGAGATGGATACACCTATTCTTTCGCCTGTTTCGGGTTCCTGAGGCGTCTGGGGTGGATTGCGGACCCGTGACGCGGAAGGTCTCGCCTTCTCCGCATGGTTGGACTTGGAAGTAGTTGCAACACCACCCGTCTGAGAAGTACTGGGTTGAAAAAAAGGCCAGATCACATACGCGATGGCAACAAGGAGGACAGCCATCACGGCCACGAAAAAAATGATTGCTGGCATATCCCGGGTATTCTGATGTTGCGGGGATGAAAAGCGAGAGTGCAAGATGGAGTAATCCTCTGCCTTAGGAGCACTTGCTGGTTCAGGTTTCCGTTGTTCGGAGATTTTCTGGGCCTTTCCTGATTCATCCGGTTCTGGTAATGGGCCGGGCTTTCCAGTATGCAGGGGTTTGATGTTCAACATCGCTCCGGCGCGCTGAAATGCCCGCTTGTATTTCTCGGCAGTCTTGCGGTCCACATTCGACCGTATCACCACGGGTTTTCCTGAAAACAAATAGGCTATCCTTTCTTCATCATGCCTCAACAACCGGGAGAGATTTTTCTTCACCTCCTTGATATCCCGACCGGGGAGTAGCTCTCCGCTGAAAACAACCGTGTAACGTGCCCTAGTCATGGTAACACTTCCCACCGCTGTATGGACTTTCGGGTATACCTTTAGGAATCCTCGCCTTGTTGGCAGCAAGTGTCGTGCCAAAGTTAGATCTTATCTGCACATGCGGGGACCTCGCTACAATCAGAGAATTCCTCCATTGGACCCTAGAGACTTGTTGCCAGAATCCCCTAATGGTGCAGTGAAGAGGAGCAATCTATACGGTTTACCCTCTTTCAAACAAACTACATCTTGTGCTCTGCTAACCATGAGTGCACGTTCGACCGTAATGCTGACCTCTCGGCAGGACTGATGCCCCGTGGATCGAAGCGGTAGCGGTAGTGAAGTTTCAGGATTGAATGAAGCGGCTCAGTGGCGATAGATTGGGGTCGACTCTCCTCGATTCTTTCAATCAAGTCTGAGAGCGTCTCCCCTGGATCTCTGCCAAAACCGAACTCGTTTAGCCTTTCGGCAACCAAATAGAATTCCGAATCTGCTCCGGAGCGCTCCTCAGCTTCACTGTGCTCCTGGTTTTTCTCCGCCCGGCTCACTCGCTTCTTGCGGTACACCCTCCAGGCCAGTAAGGTTACCAGCGGCACCAGCAGCCAACCGACATACCGCGCCGTGCTCCCTTTTCCCTCGCTCCACCGGTATTTCGAGAAGGTGTACACCAACCAGGACCAGACATCGGGGATCCCTCCCCACTTTCTGGCCGCCGTCTCCTCCACCTCCCGCCAGGAACCGGGGGTGGTATCGAAATCGTGCCAGGCTCCATCCAGGTAGACCAGCGTCCAGGCGTGGGCATGACGTTGACGTACCACGAAGGCTTTTTCCAAATCACTGTACTCGTGGACTGAATAGCCGGTGGCATAGCGCGCCGGAACGTTGAGCTTGCGCAAAATGAGGACCGTTGCCGCGGCAAAATACTCGCAGTGTCCCGAGCGGGACCGGAGGAGAAAATCCTCCAATGCGGTTCTGTTATCGGTTGGGTTACTGAGGCTGAGCGAGTACTTGAAATTTTTCCGGAAGTAGGACGCAATCCTGGTGGTTATCACCTGCGGTGAATCGGTTTGGATTCCCAGCTGGGCTACCGTTTGCTGGACTCCGTTTTCCTCCTCCGGGGGAATGATCAGATCGGCTTCTGTCGGCAGGCTGTCGATGGAACCATTCCCTCCATAGTGCACCCGATAGTTGACCAGTCCAGGGCCGTCCTCAACCTTGACCGTTCCATATTGGTTCTGTTCCATGGTCAGGACTGGCAACTCTTCTATTCGGAAAGCACCCATGGGAAGCTTCAGTATCCCTTTGTTCCCCCTGAGATACGAAGAAACCGTGAGAGTCGATGTGCGTTTGATTATAGTGCTCTGTTGGTGGTGCGGGACTCCGCTCGTTATGGTCTGGAGATTCCAACTGGTTGCGTCAACCGCCGGCCGTACTGGCTTAAAGTTTGACTTTCTGGCAAACCAAGTGGATGATCTGTACACCGTATAGCTGCCCTCTCTCAAAAGAGGGAGGGACCCGTGCTGGAAACCCGGTTTCACTCTGAAGAGTATTCGATCAGATAGTTTGAGGGTTCCGAGGTCTCCCATCGTAGATCTGGCTCGATTGGGATCAGACTCCTTGCGCAGGAACCGGCTAAAATACTCAATTGCCTTGTTCTCCACGGTCCCCTGGAACTGGTGGAGCCAGAGGTGTCCCACATACCCCGCCGAGCCGACCAGGAGCAACAGACACGCCCACGTTATCAGAGAATACCGTCTGGACCGTCTGGACTGGAGGGCCCAGGCAGAGAGAAAAAACAAGCCCAGATAAAACCATATGGTCCGCATATTGGCACTGCTGGCGGAGAGGATGCAGAGCGCAAAGTACGGATAGGTGAGGTTCATGGTTATGGGGTTTTTCTTTTCCTTTCCGGACCCCTTTCGCCTCATTATCAAGAACAGGGAGCTGATATCGATGGTTTCACTTGTACTGTATGTCTGGGAAGCAATCAGAGGAAAGAAGCTCATGGGGAGCCATTGCAGAACGATCAATATGACGTGTGCTGATCTGTGTGCGGCAAACGTGTAGACAAGCATTCCCAGAAAAATCACAACGCACAGATCGGAAATGCGATTGAAATCAGAAGGAGACAGGTCCCACCGCAAAGTGACAAAGCGTGATCCTTCAAGTATCAGCGCCATGATCACCGCTGGAATCAACAGTCCCGTTTGGTAGCCCCAGAAAATGAGGGTCACGCCGAGGAGAAAGGAAGGTGTCTTCATAAGGTTGCTAGTCCCTCTTCGATTTTGCCCACTTCCAGCCTGCGAAAATGCTCCGGTTTGCCTCTCATGGGACCCGGATCGAGGGCAGGAGGATCACCTGCTGCCGCTACCACTAACACTAATGTTGGAACCCCAAGTTCCATGAGGTTCGCAATGAATTGCTGTCTGTCATCATTCCAGGACAAAAGAACACAGACACAGCCACTCAACAGAGAAGAACGCTCAAAGACTATGGGAGGCAAGGTGTTGAACTGTTTGTCTGTGCAGGGCCGCACAGAAGCCAGAATCTCCAACATTCTGTCGGTGTGGGCAACCCCTCTTCCCGCGGTAAAACAGTAGGCCTCCGGTCCCACAAACATGAGATCCAGCAGGGATTCCTGAGTCTGTACAGCGCAAGCGAAGGAGGAGGCAACCGATACAGCCTCTTCAAATTTTTCACTCTTCTCTGTGTTCTGGAATGTGTCTAGAATCAGTCCGTGTCGAACGAAGAACTCATCCTGATACTCTCTGACCACCGGTTTGCCGGTCTTCGCCCAACTCCGCCAGTGGATGCGGCGCAAAGGGTCTCCCGGACGATAATCTCGCATGGATATGAACTCTTGGGAGTCCCCAACCGAATAGGTCAGCGCCACCCCGCCTGGTTGATATTTTCTGGTTCCTGGGAGACTGATTGGAGGTAGACTATACCGTTTGGGAAGAACCAAAACGGATTGCCGGACAGGCAGGGTGGCAAACCCTTTGAGCAAACCGAAGGGGTCAGGACGGGCAATGGCAAGGCTCGTTAGGTTCAAATGGCCCCGCTGCCCCGGCACAATCTCAACCTGCACTTCCCCCTGGCCGTTGGGAGCCAGAGCAGGTAAGGTCAGTTCTTTGGCGATACCCCCTTCTCTTGTATATATGAGCCAGAGCCAGCGGTGATATCCTATCACGCGGTCAAACAGATTACGCTTCTCTTCTTCTGGTTCAGCAGTCTCCACGAATTCTTTGAAGGTTGGCCGAGGATCGGCCACATTGTCGAAAATGGAGAGGTCTCTCTGCCGTTTTGGGCTGGCATTCTGAATAACGATGCGGTAAGGGAGAGGTTCACCCACAGTACCAAACAGGGACCATACTATTGAGATTACAAGGAGCGCGAAAAGGAAGGTGAATACCTGATATGCCATGGTCAAGTTGGTATCCAGCCCGAGAATAGCCGAAGCTGCAAGCGCAGCCACAACCAGCAATCCTCCCCTGGTGAATCGTCGTCTATACCAGCGCCCGAGAAAATAGGACAGACGAAAACTCTGATAGAGAAAACGTCTGAACAGTGAACTGATTCTCTCCACTATCATTGCGGCCAGGAGGTTCCTCCAACACCTACTTTCATGGTTAAGTGCTCATAACTGCTGTAATGATCCTCGACCTTTACGCCGGAACAGGAATGGTTTCTAGAATCTCTTCCACCACGCCCTCAACCGTTCTGCCAGAGAAACGGGCCTGGGGATCCATCACCATCCGGTGCGCGATCACCGGCACCGCGATTTCCTGCACCTGTTCTGGAGCGACAAATTCCTGTCCATCAAAAAGGGCAAGGGCCTTGCTTGCGTTCATCAAAGCGAGAGATGCCCGCGGACTTGCACCCAACTGAACTCCTGGGGCAGTGCGAGTAGCGCTTACAATGTCCACAATATACCGTTTCAACTCGTCGCTCATGCGCACTTCTTTCACCTGTCCCTTGAGGGCGACGACGTCCTCAACCGCAGCGCATGGGGAAATATCTTCGATTGGATGGCGTTTTTTTTGGTCGGTGAGGACAGCCACCTCCTGGTTTGGGGATACATACCCGAGACTGGACTGGAGTGCGAAACGATCCATTTGCGCCTCGGGAAGTGGATAGGTTCCCCGCGATTCCACTGGATTCTGGGTGGCAATGACAAAGAAAAGATCGTCCAAGAGACAGAGTTTACCGTCAATGCTCACCTGCCCCTCTGCCATGGCCTCCAACAGGGCCGATTGCGTTCTAGGTGAGGCCCGATTGATCTCATCGGCGAGCAGGATGTTGGTGAAGATTGGTCCCTTGTGAAGCCGGAACATTTGCTCCTTCTGATCAAAGATGGAAACACCGAGGATATCCGATGGCAAAAGGTCAGGAGTAAACTGAATACGCTTGAACTCAGCGTCCAGTGACAGTGCGAGAGTCTTGGCAAGGGTAGTCTTGCCGGTGCCGGGATAATCCTCGAGAAGCACGTGCCCTCCGCTTGCAAAACCTGCAAGGAGTTTCCTGACAGCCGCCGATTGTCCACGCATTACTTTTTCGATATTCGCAGTGATTCTTCTGTAGATTTCTCTTGGAGATAGATCGGACATGTCATTCTCCGTGCAATAAGGGTGAACTCAAAGGATCAAGAAGCAATACTGATTTCTGTTTTCTGCTTAAAAAATTTCTTACGGATTAATTTCGCAATAATCTTTGTGAAGAAATAGAGTAATATTGTCAGCATCCACCAATCATTTTGGACGTACAACTCCAATGTTTGCGTAAGCATGGACCATGCCAAGTGGCGGGCTTGCGCCCAGATCTGGTTATCCTCTTGGATCTATCAGGGGACTTTCGTGCTGAACGTGCACTCTCAGGCAAAGATGGGGCAGGACTGGAGGATGGAATGAGACTTCCACGATTGCTAGTAGACAGCTTATTACGATAAAGCAAATGTGATCAGTTTTGCGACGAGGTGCAGAATACAGAGATCCGCCCTACGGTTATTGTTATGCGGGTAGCAACCTAAGGATCTTTGACCCCCTGTTATCCTGCTGGCTAGCCTGTTTTAAGTCTTTCTTCATCCTCTTCCAGGAATCTCTTGGCCATTCTTAGCTTGATGAAAATGTATACGCCGGGAAATATCAACAATAGGTACAGTTTACTTACATCCACAAACAAGAAAGCCAGCAAAATAGCAGCCCAGGCAATCACAACTCTTGGTGCTGTATGGAAGGCAACTATTTCCGCTGTGTCCTCGATACGCTCATATCTGTAGATCCTCTTTTTTCCCAACCAGGTGACGAGGGCAAGAAGCGTGAAAACTGACAGTAAAAACCATACGAAGAACTCCAGCGGTGTCATGAAGATTTTTCCTCCTCCTCTCCTGTGCCCTCACCTTCCTTCATCACTGGTGAATGAGTCTCCCCTCAGCCTTCGCCTTCCGCAGTAACTCTTCAAATCTTCTCTGCTCTTCAATCCCGTCCATGGAAACCCGGGAATCGTCGAGGAAAGCAAGGACACCGTCAAGGCAGTCACGGATAGCCTTACTGAGACTAATCCCCCGGTGATGGGCATACTTCTGGAAAAATACAGCCATCGCTTCGGGGAGATAAATTGACACCCTGCGCATTTTAGTTGCCATCCCCGTACCTCACTTTCTCCCGGGTTGCCTATGATCAGTACCCTTTGGTCTACAATGTAAGTAAGTTGTTAAAAAATTCTCCAAGAATATACGCATATTAGCAGAGTTATTTACAAACGAACAACGCAGTGCCATGTTGATAAGTATACGATATTACAAAAAAAATACTTGACTCATTTTTTTTCTGTGGTACATAGAAACTTCACATTCACAGAGCTTGCTTTTGATTCCCTCTTTCCAGCACCCTCTCTCCCCCACAGACCACCCGCGCAGACCATGGCAAAGGGGCAACTCAGGTCAGTGGGGTTTTCTTTTTTCTTACCTCACCTTCTCCCAATCTCCTGGGGTAGAACAGGACTGGGCTCACTCCATAATCCTCGCTTCTCTTCCCTTGCCTTAGACTCTAGCTCTTTCCACTTGAGGTACTACTCTGTATACACAGGTTACCTCGACGTTTTCCTTGTTCGGTAACAGTGTAGCCACGGCCATTTCTGCCAGGGTTCTACCCTAGCAGTATGCAGCAATACGTGCAACCTCCTACAATTCCCCAAAGAGCGTCATATGGGTCTGTTTTATGCTGTAATATTTCCATTGTCCAAGCGACCAAGCTGTGAGAAACCGCGTGCTCTCCAGAGTCCATAAGGGGAGCGCGGTTGTGGAGCTCCAGCAACGCCTAAAACAGAGGGTCGCGCAATCAATTGTCATTCTGGTGCAAGCTAGCTAAAATCTGCCAGGTCTGATACCGAGCGTCCAGAGAAAGTGCTCTGAAACTGTTCGACCCGGGTTGCATAACAACAAAGAGCGAATTACCTTACTGATAATTGACTGCGGTCAATAAATCTAACAAAATACAGAAATACTTAACCGTACTTGCAGAAATCGAGAAGCCAGGGATGGAAAAACCGGATTACAATGAGCCCGTAAAAATCACCGAGAACGTTTACTGGGTCGGGACGTACGATCCTCGGGACAATTTCCAGTGCAACTCCTATCTCCTCCTGTTGAATGGAAAAGGAACTATTATTGATCCCGGCTCCACGCTCTATTTTGACTCTTTCATCAGGAAAGTCACCAAACTGGTTGATTTGAAAAATATTTCCCGCATTATTGCTCAGCACCAGGACCCTGATGTGTGCGGCAACATCAGTATGCTCATCGATGCCATCCGGGCCAGCGGCAACAAAGCGTGCAAAATGATCACCCACGAAAGAACTTCCGCACTCGCCCGTCATTACGGCAGTAATCTGAAGTTTGAATATTCTAATGAATTCCCAGACCAAACATTGATAGTAGAGGATGGCTCCAAACTGGAGTTTATTCATACTCCTTACTTACATGCGCCGGGGGCTATCGCCACCTATTTCAGTGGAGATAAGATTCTCTTTTCCGGTGATATCTTTGGCGGGGAAACTGCACATTGGGACCTTTATGCCGGTGAAAATTATTTCGAGGAAATTAGCAGGTTCCACAGAGAATACATGCCCTCGAAAGAGTTACTTCTCTTTGCCATGACAAAATTCGAACGCTATCCCATAGAGCTGATAGCGCCTCAGCACGGCTCAGTTATCGATAAGAAACAGGCAGAGGCTCTGATCAAGGCTTTCAGGGACTTCGAGTGCGGTCTATTTATTGACCAGCCATTCAGGGAAGAGCTGCGGGCGGCGCAAAAGAAGATTGAAGAGCAAAACAGGATAATGAATGCAGAATTGGCAATGGCGGCTCAATTTCAGCAGACCCTGCTGCCCGATGAAAAAATCATACAATCGGACAGCGGACTTGACATTGCCTATGTGTTCAAACCCCACAGCCAGGTTTCAGGAGATTTCCTCATTATCGACGAAATAGATCAACGACACCTGGGCATTCTGGTCATTGACGTGGTCGATCATGGGGTTACTGCAGGGTTGACCACTATCCAGGTGAAGACACTGTTTGACCAGTACAAAAAATCATCCATGAGCCCTGCTACAGTCCTGAGAAGAATTAATGATAGCGCATTCAATGTCTATGATCATGATATCTTTTTGACTGCATCCTATATGATTTATGATCTTCAGAATGGGAGGGTCAGGATAGCAAGCGCCGGCGGTGTGCCTGTCATTCATTACAAAGCCAATAGGGGAGAAGTGAGGATTGTGTCGCTGATCAGCAGTCCCATCGGTGTACTTACAGGGGACGAATCCAACATCGCTGAAAAAAGTTTCTCCATGGACGAAGACGATTTTCTTATTGTGCAAACTGATGGCTTGATTGACTGCACCAACGAGAGCAATGAACCTTTTGAGCGCTTAAGCTCTCTGAAAAAATTCACCGACCAAATCAAGAAGGAAAAGAGCTCCCAACAGGTACTCGATTCGATAATGAAAGCGGCACACGACCATAAAGGGGAGAATAGAGACTTCGAAGACGACGTGACTATTGTCGTCCTAAAGAAACCACAACAACACCCAGAGTGAAAAGCGCGCCTCACCTCAGGTGAAATCCACACCGTCAATCACCTCATGGGCTGAAACCTTACCGCAGGAAGAACACAAGGGGTTTACTGTATTTGTGAAAATTTCCTTTGTGATCTTCGTGCTCTGTGTGGTGAAAGACTAACCCTTCCTGTGGGAAAGGTATATATCCCATTTCGGCAACAACCTGTAAAGAGCTGTCCCTCTCCCCACGTCTTTACTTTCCCGTTGCTCGTTCTTATATATTCCATATTCAAATTGACAAACTAATCCTTTGGTGAACGTCTAGAATGGTGGAAACAGCAAGAGGAGGAGTGAATATGCTTTCACGAAAAACGTTCTTGATACTATTGCCGGTCTGTGTGCTGTTGCTTCTGGGTTGTGCCCAGACAAAATCCAACATCCCAGTAGATCAGGGCTCCACTGAGCCTGGCAGCTCTGTGGCCAGGAAAGGAAAACCTTTTACCCTTCTCGGCACGCCCATAGCCGTGGGAGACACCTTACCGTCGGTGCAGTTGAGGGATGCAATGACAATGCAAAAGGTTGATCTGTCTACCATGAGAGGTTCGGTCCTCTTTCTGAGTGTCGTACCTTCTTTGGATACACCGGTGTGCGACGCCCAGACCCACTATCTTGGTGAGGAGGGAGATAAGCTACCGCCGCAAATCAAGCGCATCACCATTAGCCGAGATACCCCTTTTGCGCAGAAACGCTTTGCCAAAGCGGCAAAACTCACCGATATTCAATATCTTTCCGATCACGGGGAGGCTGCTTTTGGACGTTCAACCGGGCTTCTGATTGACGATCTCAGGCTTCTGTCACGCTCGGTTATCCTTGTGGATAGAGAGGGCAAGGTGCGCTATATCCAGGTAGTCCCCGACATTACTCACCTTCCTGATATGGAGAAGGCCTTCCAGAAGGCAGAGGAGCTTTAGACATTACCTATCGAATGGGGCCGGAGCTTGATCATTGCTGCAACTATTGAAAGCAAAAATAAGTCTTCGATCCCCATTCTATCCTCAAATAGGATGATACCCATGAGGAAAGTACGTTTTTGCGCCATTTTGGCGGCAACGGCCCTCATGCTCCTCTGGGGCTGTGGAGGGTATGGAAGCTCGGGTGGAGGTTCTGGACCACGCTCTACGACCATCGCCGACCCACAGGAATCAATGAAGATTGTCACCGTGAGACCATCTGCTGAAATAATGTCCCGCCAGCAGCTCCCCTATTTTATCGGTATTTCAGAAGCCACAGCGGCTGCAAAGGGTATTTCCATGAATCTTGTGGTCATACCGCCGGGTGCTGCTGCCAAGCCACATATACACCTTGGCTATGAGTCGGCCATTTATCTCCTCCAGGGTCGAGTGGAAACTCGCTATGGACCAGGCCTGCGGAAATCAGTGATAAACGAACCGGGTGATTTCATCTTTATTCCGGCAGATGTGCCACATCAGCCCATCAACCTGAGTGCTACCGAGCCGGCAAAGGCCATAGTCGCTCGCAACGATTCCAACGAGCAGGAGCACGTGTTTCCCTACGATCCTGAGGCAGACAGGTAAAGCTCTCCGACCAAAGGTATGGGCTTCTCAAACAGGTATGCTCTAAAGCTGTGTCGCTTTGCTAGTCAGCGTCCATCCGGAAACCTGGCTCTCGGGTGTCATTCTGAGGAGTCCCGCCGAGGACGGGACGACGAAGAATCTCTTAGTACATGGGTCCGCTTGAAATTTTTCGCTGACTTTACCCCTTCGACAGGCTCAGGGCAGGCTCTGAGTTAATCGAAGGGCTCAGAATGATGATGAGCCGTATCCAAATGCAGACTAGCTATTGGAACTGTATTCCGTCGCAATCATCCCCGACTAAACGTCGGAGCATTCTGCGACATTCTCGTAAAGGCGGCAGTTGGAGAATTTTCGAAGCGAACCTCCACGCTTATACATTCTTTCAGCACTGATTAGCTCACTTCAGAAACATGTTGTGTTGATGGCTGACCCCATTTATTGTTATGGCATTTTCGACACGCTGCTGCTATCATGCCGACGGCCAATCGCAAGGCATGAGATAGGTGCAACAGCTCGCCCTGTATACAATGAGGAAATGAATATGCCGATTATCAGAAATCTTTCCCGGTCAAGAATGATTCTGGAGCACGTGACGGACGAGCCAATAGTGCTCGAACCCAACGAGACCGTAGAAGTGCCAGCAGAAGCTCTGTCCCTTCCTCTGATCCGCCATTACATTCAGGCAAAACGACTGGATCTTGTCGCCCAGAAGCCCCGAATGTCTGACGTCATACTGTCGCAATGAGGGGCTGCCA
Source organism: uncultured Desulfobacteraceae bacterium (assembly GCA_964346905.1). Taxonomy (GTDB): domain Bacteria; phylum Desulfobacterota; class Syntrophobacteria; order BM002; family BM002; genus BM002. Next base: position 35,060 of record CAYFXH010000009.1, read on the forward strand.
GAAGACCACTGAACGATGGCTCCAGGGCATGATCCATCCGGGCAGTCGGATGGGTTTGTTCAAAGGTTTGTAGTCGTAGTCCCTTGTCACGCCCCTGATCCTGAGTGCTGCCGATGGGTTCGTCACCAGGATTGTTCATAAAGCCTACTGGACTCCTGAATAATTCGGGTTAGCCGAGCCATGGGCAAAGTTCTCTGTGATAGAGGGAACGGTCATCTAGAGTACATTCGGTATGGTCGTCCCCTTTGCTGGAAGTGAACGGTTAATCGGTTTTCTGGTATGAAAAATGCTAGCTTCAGGTAACACAGTTCAGCGAGGGCGGGTGGCCAAAATGGCAAAAAAGAATAAAGAAATACCCTACTTCATCCAGGTTGGAGGATGTAAAGAATGCAAGGTACACCAGGAGTACATCACCCAGACTGGAACCCTCTACGAGGAAGGACATCCGCTCCATGCAAAGTGTGTTCACATGGGATGTGACGAGTATGGTTACACCATAGAAGAACCTTTTATTACGCCGCAGGAGTATCTTCGGATTGCCAGGGAACTTGATGCAGAGATGGCCCTAAAGGCGGCCAAGGAAATCATTGTCAGATTTTTTGATTTCTACGATACCAAAGGAAATCTATTGCCGTGGGTCACTGAGGCCATTTCTCATGAACAGAGTGAAAAGCCTGCCCATATCAAAGTCGCTCCGCCAATTGGCAAACAAGGGATCAAAAAATAAGCCGCAGAACCGCAAAATATTGAAGTGAAAAATACTGTCTAACTCCTTTCAGAAACTTCTGCTGTTTCCGCCGGTGGCTGAATCGCTAGCTCCGCTTTTTCTATTCTTCCACCTCTTCTTCTTTGGCCTCTTCTTTTTTGGCCTTTTCTTTCTCCTCCTTTTCTTTTCTTGCCTCTTCTCGCTTCGCTTTCGCTTTCTTCGCTTTCTCTTTTTTGGCATGTTCCTTCATTACTTGTTCCCAATACTTCTCCCGTTCTCTTTGCTTTTCCTTGCGTTTTTGTGAGCCGCTTCTTGGGTTAGGCTTCCTTGCCATCCAACACCTCACTTTCCCACCGGTTGCCCATGGGCGGGGTTCCATACACAAATGTGGATAGAGGGTATCATATCCCTTTCCGCCCCCTCACAACAGTGCAGGTCTGACTTAAAGTTAACCAACCTTTGCTCTTCGCTTCAGGAACTTGAGTAGATTCTTAACGTTAAATTGACCCACCAGAAGAGTGACATTTGCCGTCAAGTCTGCTAACCGCTCATATGCATGAATAACGTCAGCCCTGCCCTCACCTTCTATGTTGTTGATCGCCGAGCCCAGTTCATCTCGAATGGACACAAGCTCGGTCACCAATGCCAACGCCATTTTATTTAGCTTCGCCATCCCACGGCCCTTCTCAGTTATCAACTATCACGTGTTAAAGGGGGCCCGTTCGGTTTCAGTTCTTGCGCAACTGAGAACCGAGTTTTTCCCCTCGATTTCATAGCTTACGATCACTGACAATCAGCCACTCCCCTCGGGTTGCAGAAATCCAGAAAAGGTCGCCTCATATAAGCACCACCGAAACCGCTACTTGAGATCCAAATATTCCACTACACCCACCTCGTATTTGTTCTTGAATGCTTCATCAACCTTTTCAATCGGGTTGGCTCCAAGGAAATCCAATAAGCTGTCTAATTGCCTTTGTCTTGCTTTACGATCGGGTATTTCCTTCAGCTTGGCGATGTCCTCTTCTATTTCGAAATACTTTAACTTGTCGTTGAGTGGCAGTTGCCAAAATAACAAGAAGCCCCTTTCAGGGAAATCAACATCCAGCAATCTGTAGCAATGTTGCATGAACGCTTTTTCAAGCCTTTCTCTGATATGGGTAATGGTCTGTTTCTCATCTTGCACTTTCTCCAACGCACACGGTTTCCCAAAGACTTCGAAGTACATTTTTATTTTCGGCTCTGTTCCCGACGGTCGAGCCGTTACTTTAATGCTTTCGGTATTCGCTAGATTTTCAATGATAAATATCAACACATTCCGCGAGGCTGTGTCTGTCGCTGATAGATGCGGTTGAGGTTCTCCTGCCCACCGGTCAAATTTCTGTATCACCGTGAATTCATCGAACGATTCCACTTGGTTATTTCTCAGGTGCTCCATGATGTACATAATTTGATCCATGCCCTTAGCACCCAAAAGTCTGATCTCTGTCAAATAATTGTGACAATAGCCATATCGGGAGTAAATCTCGTCAAGGCAGTCCACCAAGGTTTTGTTCTCCTTTTTCAGTTCAGCGGCATACTCAGCTATCCACACTGCAGCACCGGCAGCATCTTTATCCCGGCAATAATTCCCCATGATGATTCCGTGGCTCTCTTCGGCTCCCACAATAAAGTCTTCTATTGTATTTTCCTCCTCAAGTTTGTTCATCTCATCGCCAATGTACTTAAAGCCCACCAAAAGATCGCTGATACAGTGAACACCATTTTGTTGGGCTATCTTCTCTATAAGAGAAGTCGTCACGCCGGTCTTTATAACAGTGCTATTCTTATTTAACAGCCCTTTTGACTTATATTTTGAAATTCCATAGTTCGTTAGCAGAATGCCTATTTCATTGCCGTTTACAAATTCCCACTTACCATTGTGTTTTGCCATAACCCCGATTCGATCGGCATCGGGATCAGAACTGATGATAATATCTGCGCTAATCTCATCAGCAAAAGAAAGGGAGGTGTCAAAGGATTCAATAACTTCCGGGTTGGGAATGTTGAAGGTTACATTTTCAAAAGCACCACTTGGATTAGAGGTATGCGGGTCGAGAGTAACATCAAAGCCCAGCTTTTCTAAAACAGTATATATGGAGGTAATGCCGGTTCCATGGAGGGGAGCATATGAAATCTTCAAGTCCCTGTCTCTTGAGAGCGATACACTGCAAACAGCCTCTTGATAGGCTTGATCAACCTCTTCTCCGACAGAAATAACCAATCCCTTTTTCTGAGCCTCGCTGAAACTCATGGTCTTTATTTCTTTCACATTCTCTGTCACTTCATCCACGAGAATCTGATCGTGTGGAGGTATTAGTTGACCGCCGTATTCATCATAAACCTTCTTGCCGTTATCGGTTGGAAGGTTGTGACTGGCACTGAACATGTCTCCCGAAACTGCTTTCAGGTAACGTATGGCAAAGGAGAGCTCTGGTGTGCTTCTAAAATCGTCAAAGATAAAAACTTGCATCCCGTTAGCGGCATAGACTTCTGCCGCGGCAATAGCCAGTTGTTTGCAGTCAAGATTCATGACGGGATTGGGAAGATTGTCGTCATATACTCCTTTCTGGGTATATCTCCTAACGTCGAAAGTAAGGACCACACCCCGGTCCTTGGCTTCTTCTCCATACTGCTTAACGAGGTATTGTGAGTGTCCCTGGGCCGATGCTTGTATGGTCCAGGTATTTATTCTATTGGGCCCAATACCCACCAAACCTCTGCGTCCGCCGGTACCGAATGGAATTATTTGGTAGAAGGCATCTAACAGGAACTCCCATCTCTCTGCTTCAATAAGATATTCAATTTGTGCTGCGTAGTCCTCGAAGGTGCTGTCGGTTAACCAGACCTCGAGCCACTGCAATGCCGATGTTTTGTAATGATCGGGAAGGTCCAGGGTCTTGAAGCCGTCTCTTGTTTTTTCGAGGAGTCTTTCTGTTTTGGTCATTTGTTAGATCTCATGCGCTATTCAGTGAATTTTGTTCCTCTGTAATCCCTCCCCG
>CAYFXH010000009.1:38813-41948 GCA_964346905.1 uncultured Desulfobacteraceae bacterium
CATTTCTTTATCTCTTCTATAGTGCGCATTTGACATTGTAGGAGCGGGAGGAGTTATAGATTGAAGATCGAAGATCTTTGGTGGAGATTCAGAAAACTAAAGATTTAAATGCGAAATCTAAAATCTGCAATCTTAAATCTAAAATCTAAAATCTAAAATCCAAAATCTTAAATCCTTATCACACCAACCAGACAAACTGATAAGGCTTTAAACTGAATGAATCAGTATCGATCTTTTCCCCGGTGACTAGATCTGTCATTTGAGCGGAAACGTCATTTCCAGATAACGATACAGGAACGTCCTTCGAGGAAATATTTGTCAAAGCATAGATGGTTTGGTCTTCGGAATACCTCTTTATGACAAACAACTTTGGATCCATATCCAGTATTTCGAAACCCGCTTTCGGATGAAAAGCTTTTTGCTTCTTGCGGATTTTAATGAGATTCAGATAGGGGAAAAAGATCCTTGAACGAAAAGAATTGGGATCATTTAACTCTGCATATACCTCTTCCACATTGAGCTTTTCCCGGTTGATGGTTCGAGCTCTTCCCGTCTGCTTCACCCCCTCCAGCCAGTTGCGCGAACCGAGAAGGCTGTGAATATACGTGGCTGGCACTCCGGGTAGGACGTATTGAATTGCCTGCGAGGCCAGGAATTTTTCCGTCTGAGAGGAATCAGGATCGGCCAAAATGGCATCCACATACGTGATGTTCAGTTCATACGGGCTGTCTGATCCGTCCGGATTTCTCTTGTACGAAACCTGTCCGCCGTTGCTTTTCACCACTGCAATGAGCCCGTCGATCTCCTCTGGGGGTAGTATGCCTTCAAGCGGGCGCACACCAATGCCGTCGTGGGATGCGGCAAAGTTGAAAAAGGTGTTGCTCTCAGATTCCAGGTGCAGCCCTTTGGCCCAGTTGGTCAGGACCGTTGCGTCCCCCTTTACGAACGAGTAAAAAAGCAAAGGCGGCAGGGTAAAGTTGTAAACCATTTGGGCCTCATCTCGGCCGTTGCCGAAATAGCTGATGTTTTCCTCGTGGGGTACGTTGGTCTCTGTCAGAATGATGACATCCGGGGCAACCTGGTCAAGCACAGCTCGAAAGAGTTTCACCATGTCGTGGGTCTGACGCAAGTGAATACAGGTAGTGCCGATCTCCTTCCACAGATAAGCGATGGCATCCTGCCTCAGGATGGTAGCCCCCTGTTGGACATAGAAGAGGAGCACCTCTATCATTCTTTCAAGCACATCCAGGCTCTTAAAATTAAAATCAATCTGATCTGCACTAAAGGTTGTCCACAAGTGGACGGTGCTTCCGTCATGCTTCTTATATTCACTCAAAAGTGGCAGAGATCGGGGCCGTGTAACCTGAGACAAGTCGGTTGCAGGGTCCACCTCAATGGCAAAATCTTGAAACCCTTCTTTGCCCGCCAGGTAGTTTGCAAACCATTCGGACTTTGAGGAAAAGTGGTTGACCACATAATCAAACATGAGCTCGAAATCTTTGCCTATTGCCTCCACATCACCCCAGGAGCCAAGATCGGGGTTGATGGCATGAAAGTCCATGACGGAAAAACCGTCGTCAGAGGAGTAAGGGAAAAAGGGCAAGAAGTGGATGTTTAAAATTGCACCCTTCAGATACTTATTTGCAAAATTATGAAGTGTAACTAGGGGTGTTTCACCTTTTTTTAATAGGGAGTCGCCATAGATTATCAGGACCACATCTTCTTGGGAAAAGTAGCCTTCTCTCTTACTTCTCTGAACCGGAAACTTTTCAATTAACGGAACGATTCTTTCAAAGGCTACAGTACCAGTTTTTTCGCCGTATATCCGATTCAGGAGATGCTTGACGCGATCAATCTTTTCCATGCCCCTTCTCCCCTTTGGCTTCGCTGGCTCCTGACTGATGTGGCTCCCCGGTATTGCCTCAGAACAATAAATTGTGGTCTTCCATAAAGCGTTTCAGTCCCCGGTGCAGAACCTTATAAGAAAAGTGGAGTCTACCCAATGCATAATTGTGATCAACCATTTTTTTGCAGAGCTCAGGATCCGCCATCACCTGTTTTGTCTGCTGAACCGCAGCCTCTGTTACAAATCCGTCAATTTCTATCGCGGAAAATCCTTTTGGTCTAATGTCCTTTTCATAAATGGAATATGTGTTAACAACGACTGGCTTCCGAAAATAGACTGCCTCCAGAAACGCATTGCCGAAACCCTCAAAGGTGGACGGATAGGTCACCAGGTCAGCATGGGGATAAACATCATCCAAGGTGTAAATCTTCCTGCCGTCCGCCGTATACCCTCGTTCCTCATTGATGATGTCTGACACAAAAACCGTGTTAACCTGCATCAAGTCTGAGTATTCGCGTAGCCGTTGTTCGTAGTCATGGCCTTCATCGCCGGATGCGTGGGATATGACAAGTTTGGCTTTTAGCCCCAGTCTACAAACCAGTTCTACGGCATGTTCAATTCCCTTTCGTTGTACAACCCGGGTGGGCTGGAGGATTAAAAGTTCGTCATCTTCAACGCCCAGAGCCTGCCGGATATCAGACGCATACTTGTCGGGGGGATCTGGAGGATTTTCGAAATCCATTACGTTTGGAGCAATACGTGCCGAAATGCCGGTACGAAGACTTAGCTGCTCATCAGCGTAGGAGTTGATAACCACATGACGAATTGAGGGCATATTGGGCGGGAAGGCCATGGTCAAGTAATCAGAAACAGCGTTTACCATGAAGCGCTCCCTCTCCCAGTAAAAATCGTGATGGTGAGCCACCGTGGTAATGCTCGTTTCTGCGATTAACTCGGTAAGGGCAATGCCCAGCGGAATATTCATCGGGATGCTCAAAGCATTTTCCACTAGCAACAGACCAATGTGGAATCTATCGATAAAATCGTAAAGGTGGTCTTTGAGAATGCGTACTAATTGATAAATTTTTTTGGTAACAGTACGGTCTCGTGCAGTAGTGCCGAAGGAATTTCGATGAATGTCCCGGATATCAGGATGAGTGAAGTGGGCTTGTTCAACAAGATACGAACGCTCAGGCGGCCGATCGAGCTCACCGGCAAAGTAGAAGCAGTTGAAACCTTCTTTTTCAAAAACTTTGCCTAAAAGGGTAGCCGCTTCTGGGTCTTCACGG
>CAYFXH010000009.1:41958-46744 GCA_964346905.1 uncultured Desulfobacteraceae bacterium
CTTTTTCAAAAACGTCGGCCCACTTTTCTGCCTCCAGTGAGACGCCATCTGTCCCTGCGAGGCGCGTCGAAATGACCCCGACATTTCGCATATTCCACTCGCTCTTAACAATGCCCATTTTACCTCCTCGTAAAATTTCCCGTTTACCCTGCACGAATACTCTTGAAGTAATTGATGAGTCCGTTTGTGGAACAGTCGTGCGAAGATATTAGGTGTTCCCCTTCAAGTTCAGGCTCTATTACTTTTGCCAACTGCTTGCCCAACTCCACCCCCATCTGGTCAAATGAGTTTATGTCCCAGATCACACCTTGGGTAAAAATCTTGTGCTCGTATAGGGCGATAAGTGACCCCAGAGTCTCTGGTGTAAGCTCCCCAAATAAGAAAGAATTAGATGGCTTGTTTCCCTCGAAAGTCTTGGCGGGAACAAGTGTCCTCAGTTCCTCATCTGAAAGCCCCGAAGTTTTGAGTTCGAGGCGCACTTCCTCTGCGGTTTTTCCCTTCATGAGTGCCTCAGTCTGGGCCAGGAAGTTGGCGACGAGAATCGTGTGGTGCTGCCCTAAAGGGTTGAGGCTTTTCGCCGGCGCTAGAAAATCGCAGGGGATGAGTTTGGTGCCCTGATGGATGAGTTGATAGAAGGCGTGCTGGCCATTGGTGCCGGGCTCGCCCCAGATGATGGGTCCGGTGGAGTAGTCCACTCCTTCGCCACCTTTGGTCACACTTTTGCCGTTACTTTCCATGTCACCTTGCTGAAAATAGGCCGGAAAGCGGTACATGTACTGGTCATAAGGCAAGATTGCCTGAGTCTCTGCACCGAAGAAGTTATTGTACCAGATACCTAAAAGCCCCATAATTACCGGGATGTTTTCCTCGAAGGGCGCAGTGCTGAAGTGCTCGTCGACTCTGTGAGCTCCACTCAAAAGCTGGTCGAAATGATCCATACCAACTGCCAGGACAATGGGCAGTCCAATGGCCGACCACAGTGAGTAGCGGCCTCCCACCCAGTCCCAGAACTCGAACATATTATCTGGATCGATGCCGAATTTGGTAACCTCAGCAGTATTGGTGGATACGGCCACAAAGTGCTTGGCCACGGCCTCTTCATCTTTTGACTCAGACAAGAACCACTCTTTGGCTGAGTTGGCGTTGGTCATGGTTTCCTGGGTGGTGAAGGTCTTGGAAGCAATAATGAAGAGAGTAGTTTCTGGACTCAAGTTCTTAAGGTTCTCAACAAGATGCGTCCCGTCAATATTGGAGACAAAGTGTAAGCACAGATTTGGGTGAGCGTAGTGCGCCAGGGCTGCCGTGACCATCTGCGGTCCCAGGTCGGAGCCGCCAATGCCGATGTTTACCACGTCGGTTATGGACTTGCCTGTATACCCTTTCCAGTTTTCCGATCTGACTGCTTCGCTGAAAACCCGCATCTTGGCGAGAACCCGGTTGACCTCCGACATGACGTCTTCACCATCAACCAAGATCGGTCTATTTGAGCGGTTGCGCAGGGCAACATGAAGCACCGCCCGACCTTCCGTGGTGTTTATTTTTTCCCCGGCAAACATGGCCTGGATTTTTTCAGCAAGACCGGCTTGCCGTGCCAGATCTAATAGCAGGGAAACAGTCTTTTCCGTAATACGGTTCTTGGAGTAATCGAAAAGGATATCCCCCAGACGCAGTGAGAACTTTTCAAAGCGTTCAGGGTCACTAGCAAATAGATCCCGCATATGCAGGCCGGAGACCTCTTGATAGTGTTTTTCTAGAGCCTGCCAAGCTGGTAATCGGGTAACGAGTGACACTTTTGTTCCTCCAGATTTTAGATTGCAGATTTCAGATTTCAGATTTGGGTTTCATTGTTCTGTGTTCAGGATTGGAGTTGTATTTGGACAGGAATTTTTCAAAGCTTTTCCTTGTACCTTGCGCCTTGTACCTTGAACCGTGAGTCACCTGACTTCTGGCTTCTTACTCTATGCCCCGTGCTCCATGCTCCATGCCTTTAAAATCCGAAATGTCTTACTTCTTCGTCAGATCTATAATTTCTATACGGTTGTTTGCTTCCGGATGCCTGGGCGATGGTCCCGTACTCAAAACAACGAAATCTCCATCCACCCCGTATGACCTCAACCAGTTTTTGGCGAATTCGTTCCAGACCTCCGGTGGCTCGGGCTCGTGGACCGGGTAAATGCCGTAAGAGAATATGAGCTGTTGACACGTCGCCTCGTCAGAGCTCACGGCCGTTATCCAGACCGGCAGTCTGAACCGGGCGATGCTTCTCGCGGTTGCACCGCTCAGGCTGGGCACAAATACTGCCGCGGGAGAAACACGTTCCACCATAGCCTCCACGCTCAGGGTGAGAAGATCCCTCACGCTTACATCGCCTTTCCGGTCATATGTTTTCAGGATTTTTCGCACCCTATGACCCGGGCGATGCGGCTCAGTTGCTGCTGCGATCTTAGCGAGCATCTTCACCGATTCCACTGGATACTTACCCATGGCAGATTCGCCGGATAGCATGACGCAATCTGTGCCGTCGAGGACAGCATTGGCCACATCTGTGGACTCCGCCCGGGTTGGGCGCCGGTTTTCTGCCATGGACTCCAACATCTGCGTGGCTGTGATCACCGGTTTTCCTATTAGGTTTGCCCTATGTATCAGGTCTTTCTGGGCGATGGCGATGGATTCGATGGGTATTTCCACTCCCAGGTCGCCGCGGGCGACCATGATGCCGTCGGCGGCTTCGAGAATTGCATCCAGGTGTTCCCGCGCTCTCGAGCGTTCGAGCTTGGCGATGATGAAGGGATTGTAGCCCAGAGCTGCAGCGGCGTCGCGGACGGCGTTAATGTCCGCGGCGGACTCGACAAATGATTGGCTAATGGCGTCTACTCCTTGTGCCAGAGCAAATGTGAGACATTCACGATCACGATCGGTAAAGGCGCTGATGCCGAGGTCTAGGCCCGGCAGGTTGAGGCCTTGCCGGGAGCGCAATTCGCCGCCAACCAGAACCCGGCACTGGACATCGTTTCCATCCACCTTTACAACTTCGAGTTGGATGAGGCCATCATTGAGAAACAAGGTGTCCCCTGGTTTCACTGCCTGGGGTAACCGGGCGAAAGATATCGAGACTCGTTCACTGTCGCCGACGATCTCTGCAGTGGTAAGCGCGAAGTGGTCGCCGGACTCCAACTCGATGGGCTCCTGGGCCAATTGACCGATGCGCATTTTGGGTCCCGGCAGATCGGCCATGATTGCCACACGCCGGCCAACTGCTCGGGCAGCAGTCCGAACATTGTCGATTATCTTGGTATGACTGTTGAAATCACCGTGGGAAAAGTTTAGGCGCGCCACGTTCATACCAGCTCGGATCATTTGTTCAATGACATCTCGAGACTCGGATGCAGGCCCCATGGTGCAGACGATCTTAGTCTTGTTTCTCGGGAGTGTCATCGCTCCCCCTTTCGAAATCTCACATATGCCCGGGTTGTCCTGTAGACGAGAGGACGCCGGTCCACAGCTTTTCCTTCGGGTCTATTTGCCTGCGCTCAGAAACAGCCGCAGAGATCGGTACGTGGGTGAACGCATTTTTCCAATAACCCACGACCATGTTCGTCCGCCCTGCCATCCCCGCGTGCACCGCGTTATGGCCTAGCATCAGACCAAACGCGGAGTCGGGAGCGGTTGCAGGCACACTCCGGATTGTGTAGCTGGGGTCTATGTATTTTAACGTCACTTCAATCCTAGCCGCTTTAAAATAGTGGGTGATCTGATCTTTGAGGAAGAGTCCGATATCCCCTGGACGGATGTTGCCCGATTCATCCCGCTCACCCGTCACCTCCATCAAATCCTGGCCTGCTCCCTCCCCCACCACCACAACTGCGTGGCCTCTTTTTTCCAGCCTCTCCCTTAAGGCCTTGAGAAATCCTTCGAGGGTGAAGGGCACCTCAGGCACCAGACAGAAGTTCACATCGCTGTTAGCCAGGGTGGTATAGGCAGCAATAAATCCGGCATGGCGCCCCATCAGCTTCACCAATCCGATACCGTTCCTCGCCCCGGTGGCTTCAGCATGTGCCGAGTAAATAGCTGTGGTTGCTTCGGACACTGCGGTCAAAAAGCCGAAAGACTGTTCCGTGTAGGAAATGTCGTTGTCTATGGTCTTCGGGACACCAATGACCGCGGTTTTCAGCTTGCGCTGTTCAATCTCCTCGTATATGGCTCTGGCTCCGCGCAGGGTACCATCTCCCCCGATGGTGAACAGGATGCCCACGTTCATCTGCTCCAAAGTGTCCACCATTTCAGAGACCTCCTGGGGCCCGCGGGAGGAGCCCAAAATCGTTCCACCTTTCTGGTGGATGTCCTGAACGACTTTTGGATTTAGTTGGATGGGAACATGTCCGTGCCTGTAAGAGAGCCCCTCATAGCCGTACGGGAAGCCTAATACGGTCCGCACTCCATAGTGATGGAACAGGCTCAAGACAATTGCCCGAATAACATCATTTAAGCCAGGGCAGAGACCTCCGCATGTCACAATTCCACACTTCAACTCAGCCGGCTCGAAATAGATCTTCTCTCTGGGGCCGGCCATTTCGAAGTAGGGGGGGTTTTTGCCCGCCGCTCGGTAGCTTTCGAGCGCCTTCAAATCTCCGTGATAGAGAACATGGGAATTATCGTCGACAAAGTTAACCCCAGACATTGGAGATGGGATGCGGCACTCCCCCAATCTAGAGATGGTAAGGTCCAGATCATTGGCTTCCATAAAAAACCTCCCGAAGGAATTTTAGATTTAAGATTGCAGATTGTA
>CAYFXH010000009.1:46754-56662 GCA_964346905.1 uncultured Desulfobacteraceae bacterium
TTGAGATATGAGATATGAGACATGGGCTATGAGATACAAGACAAGCACTGAGAGAGAAGCTGATCTCACATCCTCACTCCGAAATCCGAAATCCGCAATCCTAAATCCCCAATCCCTAAACTCCGGCTGCTGCAAAGGCCTCGTCAACTATTGCCTGCGCTTCTTCTTGGATTCTCTGCAAATGCTCTCGTCCTTTGAAGCTTTCCGCGTAAAGCTTGTAGACCTCTTCAGTACCCGAGGGTCTTGCAGCAAACCAGCCGTTTTTGGTGACAACCTTGAGTCCGCCAATCTCAGCATTGTTGCCCGGTGCCCGGGTGAGTTTAGCAATTATGGGTTCACCGCCCAGTTCATCTGCCGTAACCGCATCGGGTGAGAGTCCTTTAAGCACTGCCTTCTGCTCTACCGTGGCGGGTGCATCGATACGTTCGTAAACCGGACTGCCAAATTTTTCCTCGAGTTCTCCATATAGCTCTGCAGGATCTCTGCCAGCTTTGGCAGTGATTTCGCAAGCGAGCAAGTCCAAAATGATCCCATCTTTATCGGTTGTCCAGACTGTACCGTCCTTTCTCAAAAAAGAAGCCCCAGCACTTTCTTCCCCGCCAAATCCATATGAACCATCTATGAGTCCATCCACAAACCATTTGAAGCCCACCGGTACCTCGGCAAGCTTTCTGTTGAGGTGCGTGGTAACCCGGTCGATCATGGAGCTTGACACCAGGGTCTTCCCCACCGCTGAGTCACTTTTCCACCCGGGCCGGTTCTGGAACAGATACCACACAGCCACCGAGAGATAATGGTTTGGATTCATGAGTCCCGCGGTCCTGGTTACGATGCCGTGACGGTCTACATCCGGATCGTTGCCAAAGGCAATGTCAAAGTTGTCTTTCAACTGGATCAAACTCGCCATGGCATACTGCGAGGAGCAGTCCATCCGGATTTTGCCGTCCTTATCAACAGGCATAAAGGCAAAGGTGGGATCAACGGTACGATTAACCACCTCCAGAAAAAGACCGTACTTCTCGGCTATGGGATCCCAGAAGTCGATGGCTGACCCGCCTAGCGGGTCAACTCCAATTTTGATCCCCTCTTGAGCTATGACCTCCATATCAATGATATTCTCAAGATCCTCAACATACGGACCGATGTAATCATACTCCTGAGTGGAATTGGCTCTCAGCGCTTTTTCAAATGTTAGCCGCTTGACCTCCTTGAGCCCGCCAGCCAAAATCTCATTGGCTCTGTCTTCGATGTTCTGGGTGGTTACCGTATCCGCGGGTCCGCCGTCGGGGGGGTTGTACTTGAGCCCGCCATCAGCAGGCGGATTGTGAGAGGGGGTGATGACCACTCCGTCGGCGCGTCCCTGCTTCTTGCCGCGGTTGTATGTCAAGATTGCGTATGAAATCACCGGTGTGGGAGTGTAACCAAAGCCCTTCTGGATCATAACTGTTATCTCGTTGGCTGCGAAAACCTCAAGCGCACTTGCCAGTGCCGCTTCGGACAGGCCATGGGTATCCATGCCCATAAACAAAGGACCGGTGATATTTTTGCCTTTTCGGTGTTCACAGATGGCCTGGCTGATTGCCAAAACATGGCCCTCGTTGAAACTGTTCTTAAGGGAAGATCCGCGGTGTCCGGAAGTTCCGAAAGAAACCCTCTGGACAGGGTCTGAGACGTCGGGCTTGTGAGTATAATAAGCCGAAACAAGCCTGGGGATATTAACAAGCTCAGATCTTGGTGCCGGTTTTCCAGCAAGTTCATGTACAGACATATCTCACTCCAAGGAGTATAAAAAACAGTAGCCAGTAGTCAGTAGGTTGAAGCATAGGGCATGGAGCAGAGAGCATAGGGTTCAACCATTTCGAAATTCGAAATTCGAAATTTTTAGGCCTGACTCCTGCATTCTGGCTCCTCTACCTTATCCCTTGCGCCTTAAACCACTTTCACCCCAATACTCCAGCACTCCAATACTCCAGTACTCCATGACAAACTAAACATCAACCAGTGTCGTACCGGCTCCTCTTAAGTCCTCCACAGCCCGCTTTACCCGCTCCGCCATCGCTCCTTCAGCCTTTGTCAGATACACGCGAGGGTCATAGGTTTTCTTGTTGCCAACTTCTCCATCCACCTTGATCACACCATCGTAGTTCTTCAACATGTGGTCAGCAATAGGGCGGGTGAACGCATATTGGGTATCTGTGTCGATATTCATCTTTACAACACCGTAGTCAACAGCCTCGTGAATTTCATCCAATGATGAGCCTGACCCTCCGTGGAATACTAGATAGAACAATCCCTCCTGGCCGCATTCTCTTACCAGAGCCTCCTGGCCGTCCCTTAGAATTGAGGGCTTGAGTTTGACGTGACCCGGCTTGTAAACCCCGTGCACATTACCGAACGTTGCAGCCACCAGATAACGCGCACCTTTGACTTCATTCATGCGGCGAGCTGCTTCGAGCATATCCTCAGGCGTTGTATAGAGCTTTTCTGCCGGGCCCTCGCCTTTGACGCCATCTTCCTCACCACCAACAACCCCCACCTCAATTTCGAGAATGATTTCATTCTTGTGGCAGCGCTCTAGAAGCGGAACGGCTAGGTCCAGATTCTCCTCCAATGGCAGGGCGCTGCCATCGAACATGTGGCTGTTGAACAGATTCGGCAAACCTGACGCTCGACGTTTCTCAGTCTCTTCGATGAGTGGATTGACGAAGCTATCAAGCTTATCTGCCTGACAGTGATCCGTATGTAAAGCAACATAAATATCGTAGCGATCTGCGACCCGGTGCACGTGCTCGGCAATGGAGATAGCCCCTAACGCCATGTCCTTGACCGAAGAACCGGAGGCGAAAGCACCACCTCCGGTTGAGACCTGGACAATACCGTCGCACCGACTTTCAGCAAGACCCTTTAGAACCGCGTTGGCCGTAGTCAGAGAAGTAACGTTAATGGCCGGATAGGCAAACTTATTCTCCATTGCTCTATCGAGCATCTTACAGTAGGTTTTGTAATCAGCTACGGGCATAGAAACTCCTTTCCGATTTCGGATTTGGGATTTCGGATTTCGGATTTTAGAATATCTGCTTTTGACTTCCCGATCGTTTTTGCTTTTTTTGCTGCTTCGATTTGATAATTCCCTGTTGCCTGTCAAAGGATGACTCTAAAAAAACCTCGCCAACTTTCATGGTCTTTAACTCCTTGACTCAGTTATTCTCAATTACATAGATCTAGTTATTCTTTCTGGTTAATCAAGCTGGGAGTTCTTCTATTCTTGCAATTAGTCGTCCTTCTCCTCTTTTTTTCCCAGTTCGACAATGCGTTTGGCGTACTCATCTTTCAAAGCATGCAAGAAGTCCTTGTCCACAGGCCCCTTCCAGGTGGTAACTTCGGTGATACGCTTGGGAATTTTCACCGCTGTCGGGTCAAAACCGGTGGCCAACCGTATTCGCCATCGCAGTTTTTGGATATGCTGTGCCACCCGGTCCATATTGTCGGCCAGCGTTGTGTAACCCAAGGAATACAGGCAATCTGCCAGCAACTCCTCCTCGTACACTTCACGGGCGAAAAGACAGGCAACCATGGAGGTCAAGAGCACCCTCCCCTGTTCATCCTGCACCAGAAATTCCACCGCTTCTTTCACATTCTTTTCTTCATGTTTTTGATCGTAAGAATAGCCGCCGCTGTCCAGGTGAGAATGTCTGAATCCAAGAGCCTGCGAGGTGAAAAAGACCTCCCCCGTGGCATAGCCGGCCATTTCCTGCCCCAGAACGCAGGCAAAATTTTCCCCGCCATATTGCTCAGCCGCCTTCAAGGTGCCCTGCCCTAGTATCCGATAGAAATCGTTGGTGCCCAACCCAAGATGGAGCATAGCCTCCTTGTATCCCTCGGCATCACCAAATTTCAGCGGAACCAGAGTCTCTTTCTCCGAGATGATGCCCTTCTCCAATGCCTCTGTGGCCCATGCCAGTGCTACCCCCGCTGACATCACGTCCAGTCCCATCTTTTCCACCGTGTCAATAATTCCCAACACACTGAAAGCATTGGTCATTCCCAGCATGGAACCTGTAGCAAAAATGGGTTCGTGGTCGTAGGAGACCTGGCGGTAGAGATACTGGTTGGGCTCCATGAATTTCTCGCGCACGAAGCCGATGTGGATACAGCCGACGGGGCAACCGGCGCAAGCGGTGTTGCGCAACAGGGTATCGTCGGCAAAGGTTTCACCGGTGATGCCTTTGATGTTTGGATCAGTGGTTTGTTGCAGGTTCTTGATGGGAAGAGCCTTGAGACTGTTCAGAACGGCCACGTTTATTGGAGTGCCAAGATTGTGGTACTTGTCCATCATGTCGGTGGTGGTAAGCTTCTTGTGCACTTCCTCGAAGAGTTCAGCGTACTCTTTCCCCTCTGGGAGATCGAATACTCCATCGCCCTGGATGGCAATGGCCTTGAGATTCTTGCTCCCCATAACCGCACCACCCCCTAGCCTGCCGAAGTGGCGGTAGGTATCCACCGTTATGCAGGCATAGGCTGAGAGGTTTTCTCCTGCAGGGCCTATACGAAAGATTGACCGATGGCCTGCACCGCCAATCATCTTGCGAAGCATCTTTCCGGATCTCTGTAAGTCAATTCCCCGCATATAGTGAACGTCCACGAACTCAAGATGGCGCGATCCAAGTGAGAGGCAACTGAGTCTTTCAGCCTTGCCGGTGATGACCAAGCCGTCCAGGTCGGCAAAGCGCAGGGAAAGGGCCGACCTCCCTCCAGCATGGCTTTCGCCGTACTGGTCGTGGTAAGGCGACTTGAAGCCGCAGACGGTCTTGCTCATCAGCGGAAAATAGCCGGTGAGTGGTCCGATGGTGAAAATGAGGGGCTGCTCCGGATCGTCCCAGGGCTTGTCCGTGTGGCCATATTTGTTAAACAGCAATGCTGCCAGCCCACTGCCGCCGGCCTCCGTGTCACGACCATCCAGAGTAACCACCTTACCTTTGCCTGCGGCAAGGTCTACGGTGAGTATCCTGAAGTGGTCCCTGATCATGACGCCACCTCCTCTCCCTCCTTTTCAGGTATGGGCTCAACCTCCACCTCCACCATCTCCAAACAGTCGTGGGGACAGAATGGCACACACTGCCCGCAGTGAATGCACACAAACGGCTCGGTATTGGCGTCAAGATAGATGGCGTCAACCGGACACGCTGGGGCGCAGTCTCCGCACTGTATGCAGAGTCTCCTTTTAACTAATACCCCACCGCCTTTGCGTTGGGAAAAAGCCCCGGTGGGGCAGACTAAAGCGCAGGGAGCAGGATTGCAGGCCAGGCAGGGCTTTGCCTCGAAGCCTGTGGACAGGCCACCTGAAGACACAATACGGATACCCGCCGTATCCCAGGACAATTTCTTATTCACCAGCCGGGCACAAGCTAAAGAACAGGCGTGACAGCCGATGCATCGCTCCATTCTAGGTGTTGTCAAGATCTTCGCGGTTTTCATAAGTTCTCCTCATAGCAAGGATTTTGGATTGCAGATTTAAGATTGCAGATTTAGGATTTTGGAAACGAAACTCCTTCAATCCCTTTATTTTTTAGAGTCCCGTCTTCGCAGGAATAATGTATTGGCTAAGACATCCGTCGTTCCCGCGTAGGCGGGAACCCAGATCAGCTGAGGATTTCCTCATACAAGTCTTTCCATTGAGGATTTCTCTCTTCTCTCAATTCTAGCTTCCATTTCCTTCGCCACTTCTTGATTCTCTTCTCTCTTGTAATTGCGTTCTCAGCGTCATCATAGATTTCATAATGTACAAGTTTCTTAACGTTGTATTTCTTGGTAAAACCTTCTATAAAATCTTCTTTATGTTCCCACACCCGTTTCAGCAAATCTGATGTAACTCCCGTGTACAACGTGCCGTTGCGTTTACTTGCCAGGATGTAAACGTAGAATTACTTACTCAAGCTGTGCGCCTTTTTTCCTGGATTCCCGCTCCCCGATCGGAGTCGGGGACAAGCTGCGCGGGAATGACGAACAAAAGATTTGATTTAGTAGTTAGCCGGTAGCAATCCGAAATCCCAAACTTGTCGCGGCTAGAAGCCGCTCCCACGGAAGGATTACAGAGCTCTGTGAGAGAGGCATCCTGCCTCGACGATCTCAAATCTGCAATCTAAAATCTGAAATCTAAAATTCCAACGGCTCCCTCACGCCGATTTAAGACACGAATTTCTCCACCCTCGCCGGTATAACCTTCAAGGCCGGCATTCTTGCCTCGGGATCCAACGGTACCGCACTCATCAATGTATTCACATTAGGATTATCAAAGTGAATGGGGATGAAAAGATATCCGCTTGACACCTCATCGGTGACTGTTAGCTTTGTGGTAACGGTGCCGTAGGGACTGGTGACACGCACCTCCTCGCCGTCAGCAAGGGCTGACTTCTTGGCATCGTCGGGGTGCATCTGGACAAATGATCCGGATGCCACCTTCATAAGCCTTTTTGATCGCCGCGACATCTCACCAGTATTGAAGTGGGCCAGCAGACGCCCGGTTATGAGGACGTAAGGATACTCGTCCGTCGGTTCCATCAGGCTTTGGGGTAAACGAGAGGGAATAAATCTGGCTCGTCTGTCACTAAAAGCAAAACCGTCGTCGTATAGCCCCGGGGTGCCCGGATGGGATTCGTCATAGCACGGCCAGAAAATGCCTCCCATCTCCTTTAGCCTACTGTAAGTTACACCGCCAAAAACAGGCGCCACCTGCCGGACTTCTTCCCAAATTGCTTCCGTTGAACCGTAGTCCCAATCATGCCCCATGGCCTTGGCCATTTCCTGAATAATCTCCCAGTCAGGTTTCGACTCTCCCGGAGGCTTAAGTCCACCGGAAGTGTGTTGGATTCGTCTGGTCGCGTTTGTAAATGTTCCCTCCTTCTCGCCAACAACAGCGGCGGGGAAAACGATGTCTGCATGCTTTGCGGTCGCGGTGAGAAATATGTCTTGCACCAAAAGAAGTTCCAGTCGCTGCATCATCCAAGAGACAAAACTGGACTGGGGCTCTGACATGACAGGATTTTCTCCCACTATATATAGAGCGCGGATTTTTCCGGAGGCTATCTCGTGAATCATCTCGGGGGCGGCCAGCCCAGGTTTGGCCGATATTTTTCCATTCCATATTGCCCCCGTATGAAGCCTTGCAGCCTCATCATCAACCCTCATGTGTCCTGGCAGAAGATTCGGTAGCGCTCCCAGGTCGCAAGCTCCTTGGACATTATTCTGCCCACGCAAGGGAGCCACACCGCATCCGGCCTTGCCAATGTTGCCGGTGAGCAGGGCCAGATCAATGAGGGCAGAAACATTGTCGGTACCGTGGGCATGTTGAGTTAGTCCCATTCCCCAGATGAAAATGGTTTTCTTCCCGCGGATCAGTTTAGCTGCCTTCTCCAGATCTTCATATTTCACCCCGGCCCTTTTGCTGGCATCTTTTTCGTCGACTTCCTCTAGATATTTTAAATTGGCATCAAAGCCAATGGTACGAGCTCTACAGAAGTCCTCATCATGCCAGCCTTTTGAATAGATGATCTTACTAAGTCCGTTGATCCAGAAAATATCGGTGCCGGGTCTCACCTTAAGGTGAACTTTGGCGTCCTTGGCCAAATCAGTGGTCCTCGGATCCACCAGAATGAGGTTGATCTCACCCTTTTTGGCCCGCTTCCTCAGCCTTTGCCAGATAATTGGGTGGGTGGCACTCGTATGAGCCCCAACCAAGACCACGGTTTCGGTAGCCATTCCGTCCCGGTAAAAGGTACTCACAGCTCCATAGCCCAACTGCTTCTTGAGAGCCACCTCCGAGGGGCCGTGGCAGAGTCGAGCGCAGTTGTCTATGTTGTTATTGCCAATAACGACACGCTGAAATTTCTGACTAAGATAGATCTCCTCGTTGAGAATCTTGCTGCTCGAAAGCATTCCAACGCTTTCGGAGCCATATTTTGCGATGATCTCTTTCAACCTCGCAGATGCTTCGCTGATGGCCTTAGTCCAGGAGGCCTTCTCGAGTCCACCCCCATTGCGGACCAGGGGATGAAAAAGTCGCTCTTCGCTGGTTACCAACTCGTGAATAGAGAAACCCTTGACGCAGAGGTACTTGTCGTTCACCGTCTTGTTTCTGCCGGAGGCGCTGCTTTTGGTCGGGATCCCTTTGTCGTCAAGCTGCAACTCCAGATTGCAGCCCACACCGCAGTATGGACATATGATCGGGACTGGGTCTGACATCGCAACTCCTTTCGATTTCTGAAAAGGGGGTCAGAGCTTAATTATTAACTATTATCGTAATCCATTCAGAATTTCTTTGTATGTTCGCGCAAGCCATTTATCATGATTCAGTTCGTCCTCAAGAATCTTCCGATTGCGACAAAGAGCTGCCGCACTCACAGGACCCAGCTTTGCGCCAATTTCAGAAAGTGATTCTCGGCCCCGAAAAAGATCATAACAAAGAGCCAACAGAAACCGACGTGCCTGCCTATGCTTTGAGCGTTTCCGCAGTAACTCCTCAACCTGAACCTCAAACTTTTCTCCTACCGCCTCAGCTACCGGCTCAACGGCCACAGGAGGGAAAAGCTCATTAAAGTAACCGTAGACCTTATCCTCTGCCGCCTTTTCTCTTTGCTCCTTCAAGACCTTCTCTAGAATCCAGTTCACAAATTCATCTGAGCCAACAACCACCTGGCCACGAACATCTTTCCAATAAGTGATGTTCATATCCTTGGCGATGCCGGCTAGGACAAACTCACGATACCCCCTTCGCCCCCTGGCGTCATCTTTGCCTCCCACCACCGAGAGGACCACTTCGTAGGTCACAAAACGATGCCGCTTTCTCAAGGAGATGTATCCTGGATAGCTGCTCCAAGGGTAATTGGAAAGAAGTTTTTTCTTAAAGGCGATCTCCTGCTTGGAGAATCTTTTGACCCTTACAGGATTCAGATGAAGATAACGGCTAATCTCCGCCAGGTGAGAGTCAACATCAATGAGAATGGCCTTGTAGCGGCCTTGTAAAAGATGGCCTGCCCGCCGATGTCGCCGATTGAAATAGACAGTGTAAGCGGTGTTGAGCCGCTGCATGAAGGATTGGAGGTTCGCCTGAGGAGTCATCAGAAGGAGATGATAATGGTTGGCCATCAGGACATAGGCGTGCACTTGGACTCGGTAGGATTCGACACTGCTGGCGACTATTTCGAGGAATTTTCGCCGATCAGTATCGTCAGAAAAAATGGACTTTCTCTCGTTTCCCCGGCTGGTAACATGATACCAGGCACCGGGGAACTCGATGCGAAGTGGCCGAGCCATGAGCTCAACATAGCAAAGACAGAAGCGCTCGTCAAATTAATAATTAAGCTCTGACCCCATATTCACTTTGACACATCTTTCGATTGCGGGTAATCTGCAAAAGAAGAAACTCGTTCCATTACCAACTAAGGAGTTCTCATGGACTACATCGACTGGCTGCATGATTACTGTCCAAAGAAAATAGTGGATGCAAGCCAGGCTATCTCAAAAATCAAAAATGGTAGCCGAGTTTTCATTGGTACAGGCTGCGGCGAGCCCCAGCATCTGATCCGGACCATGGTGCAAAACACCGAACTAGAGGACATAACCGTCTATCAGATGCTGTCACAGACCCTTGCAGACTATGTTGATGACGAATCTTTTCTGAGAAGATTCTCTCTCAAGCTCTTCTTCATCAGCCTTGCCATGCGCAAGGCTGCTTTTGAAGGGAAAATAGACTACATTCCGGCCTACCTCTCCCGGATACCAGGTCTCTTTTATGACAGACGCATCGGGCTTGACGTGGCCCTCATTCAGGTGAGCCCACCCGACAGATTTGGAAATTGTAGCCTGGGTGTCTCTGTGGACATCACCCGTGCTGGAATGGACAACTCCAAACT
>CAYFXH010000010.1:0-5870 GCA_964346905.1 uncultured Desulfobacteraceae bacterium
GCCGTTCGACAGGCTCACGGTCCTGAGCAGAGTCGAAGGACTCACCACCCTGAGCTAAGTCGAAGGGCAATTTTCAAATTTTCAAAACTCTCCTTCCGAGTCCCCACCCTATGGGCGGGCCCCGGTTTCAAATGACCAAAACTGAAAGCTAGAGATCAATAGTCTTTGTTTTGAGTATTTGAAAATTCGAATTTTGAATTTGTTCCGGGCTTCGTGCTTCAGGTTTCGAATTTTAACATACGTGGCTCGACTTTATGCCATCCCTGCAGTATTAGGGTATTACATACTCTTGAACCCCGAGGCGGACTAAACCGCTACTCCCAACCAATGAGGGCCGTTAATGGGATCTTTCTGTTCCAAACCCTTTAGGGTGGCGGCTTCCAGATCAGCAGCGCTAACGTTCTTCCCGCCGAGACCCACAATGTAACTGGTGATCGTTGGACGCAGCCCGCTATCGAAAAGAGCCGCTTTCGTTTCAGTGCACGTAGCCCCTTCGTTGCCATAACTTATGTTCTTATCGAAAATAACCAGGTGTTTGGCATCTGACAGCACCTGCCGCAATGGCTCTGCGGGGAAAGGCCGGAAAACCCGTAGTGCCACAACGCCCGCTTTGTACCCTTTTTTCCGGAGTTGGTCCACAGCCACAGAAGCCTCGTTAGCAAGTGATCCCATGGTGAGCAAAATAGTATCTGCTTTTTCGGTCCGATACTGCCAGAGTAAATACTCATATCCGCGGCCAAAGACCTCTCCGAATTCGCGGCCAACATTGAGAATAATCTCGCTTGCACCTTCCAGAGTCTCTTGCAGCCGCATGCGGAACCCCATGTAGCTGGGACAGATCACTTCCTGGGCATTAGCCCGCGGTTCTGCCAGCATGACCGGGTTGATATTGATGGGATCTGGACCATCTACCTCCAAATGGGGCACATATGGCGGCAGAAATGCATCCACTTGCCTCTGGTCAGGTATTTCTACTGGCATGACCGTGTGCGACAACACAAACCCGTCGAAGCAGACCATCATGGGGACGTGAATCTGCTCAGCGATTTTATAAGCCATGATGATGTTGTCCAGAATCTCCTGATTGTCCCGGCAGTAGACCTGCATCCAGCCGGTGTCGCGTTGGGAAATGGAGTCTTGCATGTCATTGAAAATGGTCCAAGGAGCCCCAAGTCCGCGGTTGGCTAGAGCCATGACTATGGGAAGTCTTGCTCCTGCGGCCCAGTGCAATTGCTCATGCATGTATGCCAGGCCATTTGCTGCGGTAGCAGTGAAGACTCGAGCTCCTACAGTGGAAGCAGAAATACATACGGTCAGAGCACTATGTTCACTTTCCACCCGGATAAACTCAGCCTCTAATTCCCCTGATTCCACATATTTAACAAGGGTTTCAGGAATCTTGGATTGTGGGGTTATGGGATAGGCAGCCACCACCTGTACCCGGCTCAGTTTGGCACCGAGTGCTGCCGCCTCGTTTCCATTTATTATCTTTACCTTGCCCATAATTGCTTACCACCATGTCCAGCCTGTCCTCAGGCCGCAATTGGAATCCCAACTTCTGGAATTTTAGGTGTCCACGCCATTACCGACAGCTCTTTCTATTTCTGGCCAACTTCCCCTTCTTCTGTCTCATTCTGACAGACACTTATACTGTCCAAGAAATCTTCCTCTACTTCCATTGTTATTGCCTTTGTTGGACACACTTGGGCGCAGACGCCACAGCCCTTACAATAGGTCAGATCTATCTCAAGGGGTATTTCCCTGTTGATCGTGCCATCGGGACAGTAGAGCCAGCACAAGTAACAGGTATCTTTCTGTTTCTTGCAAGGAGTACACTTACTCAGATCAATGACTGGTCGCTTTGCCCTCCAGTCGCCGGTGGAGCCCGCCTCACCATGCGCCAGTGTGGCACAGGCGGAAATAAACTGGTCCTTTTTTGATGGCATGGCAAGGGTACCTCGCGTTTTCATGGGTGTACACCCGGAAACTCCGGATGGACACTCATGAAGTTAGTTGACAGTTACAGAGAGACCGCTCATCCTTGCGCCCCAGGCAGCGGTGCACTATTATAACACTAAGCGAGCAAGAAAAGGATCAGCCGTGGTTAAATTCCACCCCAACAGGATCAAATCCGAGTATGGAATATTCGCAACAAAACCAGACGATGGGTATGTGATGTGAGATGTGGAAACACCAACTATACCACCGGAATCTCGCATCTCATCTCACCACCTGGATCTGTTTCGTGCCAGCCCCGTGGAATCTCGTCTCCGGCGGGTCTGCAGAGCGAAATTCCACAGGGCAAGGATTTCGAACTTTCTTATTGTGTGCCTTAGCCCGCAACATGAGAAGACCTTGGCTGCCGCATGACTTGCTTTTTCTCGCTAGGGCTGCCACCTACGGTTAATCTGAGTTGCTTCGTACGTAAGGCGGGCGCCTTGAATGTTGATCTTTGCAGCTTTGCTGCTGAAATTGTCCCCGATCGCTCTTTCCAGGCTTTCCATGGTTACCAGGCCGCTAGCCTTGGCAAAAGCCCCAAGCAACGACGTGTTGATCAGAACCGTACCAGCAATCACCAAGCCGATCTCTCTCGCTATGGAGTTGGCATCGGATGTTGCAACGGCTCTGCTCATATCATTGCAGAAACTCTCGGGGGGGTGGCTGGAGTTAACTACGAGAAGCCCTTCCGGTTTCAATGAGGCTAAGGCATTGGCCGTCTGAATAAGCCTTTCATCCAGGACAACTACTACGTCAGCCTTGGCTGTTGGGTTCAAAGTACGGATAGGTTGTATTGAAAGACGAGTTGTGGCGGTGATGGGCGCTCCCCGACGCTCAACTCCGAAGAAAGGCGCTGCGGTGACTCCCTTATAGCCATCTAAATAGGCCGCCTCAGCAAGTATCATTGCCGCGGTCACAGCGCCTTGACCGCCGCGACCGTGCCAGGTCACATTGAGAACTCTTTGGTCTTTGTCGTCCGTGGTCATGGTACTCTTTGCGCGTCAGGACTCCCTCGATCTCGGGTAACCAGAGCGGGCAGCACTCCGCCTTCAGCTATCAGCGAAATAAAAAATAGTCTTGTAGGTTCTCTCACATTTGAAGAGGGCTATTTTACCCTCTTTGGACTTCCAGGTTCAATGTTCAAGTTTCAAAGCTACAATTCGTGATTTCAGATCTAAGGATCGAAACTCTCTGTGCGAGATTTGACACGTGGTACGTGAACCTGCTGCAGATAAGGTCGAACCCATGGGCCTGTTTTCATGGGTGGTGGCCACAATACGTGCAGGTTTGGTATGTACTGAAAGCTGACCGCTGAATGCTGAACGGTTACTGCGGCTTTTTCCTTGCCGGGGACCCGCTTCTGCGATAGTTTCCATGAGTGCAGGAACCAGCTAGTCCTCACTTTTTCTAAAGAGCGTGCGACATGCCCCAAAGACTGATTGAAAAAATTACGCTGCAAAACGGTTTGGTTCTGGAACTGTGGGATCAGTCTCGACCCATGGCCGGCGACCGCTGGCTTGTCTCGCTCCTGGCCAAAATGGAAGTGCCCGTCTTGCCCGAATACTTCTCCGAAATAGAGCTTGGCGAACAAGCTTACCATGATCTGGTTGCTGCCTGTGGTGACTCTTTGGTTTTCACCCAGGAAAAAGTTCGCCACTTCGTGGATGAAAAGGATGCCGATCAGGTGCTCACAGGGCTATGCCAGCGACTTAAGGACACCCTAGTTTCATACCTCGGCAGCCCTAAATTTGCCTCCCTCTTCGTCCTGAAAAAATATGGCGATCTACAAGATCGCCAGGACTGGAGTGGTGAGGCCCCAGAAAAATAGTACACTCCTCCATGACAGGGAGAAGCAGAATATGTCTAAAACATCTCGACGTTGAAATGCACGGGCAGCACTATTGCCTCAAGCGGCCGACCGATAACGCCTCTGCCTTCTTTGAATTCGCTTTATCGCCTTCTTACGTTTGATCCGTCTCCGTTCACTTTTACTTAAATAATACGTATGCCGCCGGAGTGCTGGTTGGACATTTTTTTGAAAATCTTTCCGAAGCTTCTTGATTTTCCTTTCCAAAGACTCTTTCTCAGAGCTGGCCATCCAATGCTCACCTCTCTTTCGACAAAAAAAAGACCCTTTTTTCAGGGCCCAGCAGCAAATCTGTCGTGGCATAAATCGTTACTGGTAGCGTAACCTCTTTCAAGCTTGGAAGTTGTCACCCAAAGCAATCTTGCTGCTGTAGCCCCTTAGAAGTGTTCTTGTAACACATCTGCAGCAGACTTGCAACCCCGCAACCTGAACCGCAAACCTAGACGGTAACTATAAGCCTATCAGACCTTTGATCAACACTAGAGAGAAAATCTTGGCGGTTAGTACCTTGAATTGCAGAATGTCGAAGTGATCATGGTATATTTCTGCGGTTCCTTGTTCTGCTGTTCCATATTCATTGCAGGTTTCCGTTGAATGAACCTCTTACCTTACCGCTTATGCCCGAGACGGGGGATGGGGTGATGATGCTATCAAACCTGCTCGGTTGCCGGCCAGGTAGGCACCACCCAAAGCGCCGGCATCATCACCCAGTTGACCCTTTACCACCCGTACCTCAGTTGGTGGAATAAGTGTCAGCCGACGCTCCAATTCCTCTTCCAATGAGCCGATGAACGCCTCCCAACCATGTGCCAGGCCACCACCGATAAGCACGCTTCGAATGCCAAGCAGGTGGACCACATTAGCGATCGCAATGGCCAGGCTGGCTCCAACCAAATGGAATAGCTCCTGGGCCACCTCGTCTCCTGCCATCGCAGCTTGGTAAACTCTTTCAGCAGTCAAACCCCCTGGTTTTTTCAGAGTTTCTCTGAGGTTGCTGGTGACGTCCAGACGCAACAGTTCTTCTGCTCGCCGCACCAGCCAAGAGGCCGATGCCAGAGTTTCCAGACAGCCGTGGTTGCCACAGCGGCATTTTTCTCCATGAGGTTCAATGGTCATGTGACCAACCTCGCCCGCAGAGATGTCACTCCCTGTCCACGCTTCACCATCGATGAATAGGCAACCACCAACTCCAGTTCCTGGAGCAATGCAAAGAAAGTCTCCCAAATCACGCCCAGCGCCCAACCAGTATTCCCCATAGCAGATACAGTTCACGTCGTTTTCTATGAAAATCGGGATCTGGAGTTGCTTAACCAAGCTCTCACCCAGAGGGAAGTTTACCCAGCCGGGGAGATTGGGCGAGGTGATGACCACCCCGTTGGCTAAATGTATCAGCCCGGCACATCCCACCCCTATTCCAGCTAGGATGAATCCGCTCATTTTCGCCTGGTGGCTCAACTCGGCAAGGCAAGCACATAGATCTTCCAGGACTGCCTCAGGACCCCTATCTGCTAATGTCTTTAACCTGACACCTTCCACTAACCGTTGTCGATTCGGATCCACCAGGGCAATCTTGATATTGGTACCACCTATGTCGACACCGATGACTGCCGCTGACTGGTTGTCCACCTTCTCTCCCATCGGTTAATCTCTCGCCCGAGCCCTGCGGGCTCTCGAGTCCTCAGAGGACTCAGAGAAAAAGATATTAGCGGGCGTGTTCGGATCGCTTAAAAATCCCTGCAAAGCAGGGGGTCCCGATATGGCTATCGGGACAGATGGAGAGATCCTGAGATCCAAGAACAAGCAAGCTTATTTTTGGTCTCAGGATCTCTCCAAACCTTTAAGCGATCCCGTCCTGAATCAAATCAACCTCAATACCTGACATATATTTGAGAGCTCTCAGAGGCTCTGTGTTCTCTGTGAGATATTGACTGCCATTTACTGCTGCTAACTAGCCTTTCAGTGAGCTGGTGAAGTTGGGTTTGCGTTTCTCGAGAAAGGCACTGAG
>CAYFXH010000010.1:5880-11434 GCA_964346905.1 uncultured Desulfobacteraceae bacterium
CCTCACTGGCGAAACAAAGTGCGAAAGCTTCCATCTCCAGGGCGCAACCACTCTGCAGGTCCACATCCATACCCCGGTCGATAACGTGCTTGACGGCTCTGGAGGCCACCTTGCCCTTGCTGGCAATGAGGGATGCAACCTTCCTGGTTTCCTCCATGAGGCTTTCTGCTGGAAATACCTTATTGACGAGATCCATTTCCAAAGCCTCTTTGGCGGTGATCATCACGCCTGTGAGGCAGAGCTCTTTGGCCTTGGCCCTGCCCACAAGACGGAGCAGACGCTGGGTGCCGCCAAAACCGGGAATGATGCCTAGATTGATCTCAGGTTGACCCAGCATTGCTGTTTCCGACGCGTAGATGAAGTCACAGGCCAGAGCAATCTCACAGCCGCCACCCAAAGCAAAGCCATTGACGCAGGCGATTACTGGAATTGGTAAACTCTCCAGGTCAAACAGCACCCTTTGCCCCTCGATGGCAAAGTGCTTTGCAGAGATGGGATTCAGCTTCTGTAACTCCTTTATATCAGCACCCGCTACGAAAGCCCGATCCCCTGCACCCGTCAAGATAAGCGCCCTGACCTCCTCATCGTCTTCAATCGTTCTTATGGCCTTACCTACTTCGGCGAGGGTACCCATTTTTAAAGCATTCAGCACCTTAGGCCGGTTAAAGGTTAACGTGGCAATTCCTTCTTCTACTTCAAACAGGATATCCTCATACGCCATATTGCACCTCTCCTTTGCTAATCCAATAGACCATCATGCCTGTTGTAGTGGCTGAGTCCATAAGAATTGAAATCCTTCTCCATGTCAAGAAAAAGCCAGCACAAACAAAAACCGCCACCTCTTCTCTTACCGCCCACCCCTCCAGATTTACCCAAAATTGGTATTACCAAGAATGGGTAATTTTACCCAAAATTGGTATTACCAGAAATGGGTAACGGCAGCGGACCAGGGAGGTGGGCTTTTCAGCTGATTGACTGGCTCTTGCCCCTGTGCTAAGAAGGGCCGAGAAAAAAAGTGAGGGCTGGACAGATGATTGATCTCCGCAGCGACACGGTAACCAGGCCCACTCCAGCCATGAGAGAGGCCATGGCTACGGCCGAGGTGGGTGACGACGTCTTTGGCGAAGACCCCACGGTCAACCTTCTGCAGGATAAAATGGCTTTATTACTGGGAAAGGAGGCTGGCCTCTTCATGCCGTCGGGCACCATGGCCAATCAAGTGGCAATCAAGACCCATATTCAACCCGGTGAAGAGATCATAATCGACCAGGACTCGCATATTTTTTACTATGAGTGTGGCGCAACGGCGGTAATCTCCGGTGGCCAGTTCCACTGTCTGACGGGAGAACGTGGGATCCTTTCGGCAGAAGTCATAGCCACCGCCATCCGACCTCCAGACATTCACCAGCCGCAATCTCGTCTGATCTGCCTAGAAAACACTCATAACCGGGGCGGCGGCAGCATCTATACGGTTGAAACGTTGACCGCCATTGCCGAAATGGCCTCCCGCCATGACATTCGAGTCCACCTGGATGGCGCCCGGTTGTTCAACGCCGCCCTAGCCGACGGTACAACTGTCGGAGAGCTGGCTCGCCAGGCGGATTCTGTCTGTATAGCCTTCTCCAAAGGGCTGGGCGCACCAGCTGGCTCGGTTCTTTGCGGCTCAGCAGAGTTTATCGAAACAGCACTCCGTTTTCGCAAAATGCTCGGAGGGGGAATGCGTCAGGTTGGTATCCTGGCTGCTGCTGCCCTCTACGCCCTTGAGCACCATGTGGAGCGACTGGAGGAGGATCACCAAAACGCCATGAGGCTGGCACTCGGGCTCGCGCAGATGGACGCAATTCAGATTGACCCGCAGCAAGTGGTAAGCAACATTGTCTTGTTTGACGTGACTGGCACGGGGTTGGATGCTGATACACTTGCAGTACGGTTGGCTACAGAAGGAGTTCTGGTAATTCCATTCAGCTCCGCCACCGTCCGCGCCGTGACCCATCTGGATGTCACCACCGCTAAAATTGATAAGGCGTTGGAGATCATTCATCGAGTCCTGAAGGAGGTTTAGTCAATTTTGCCAGTTGGTTTTTTTATCTGGCCAAACTGCATAGTCCACCGAAGGGAAGTAACCGGCTCACCTGGCAAGCTGGCATAACCGCCTAAACCGTGTCGGAGTGACTTCGCATGCACCGCATCTTGACCCTGCTCACTGACTTTGGTACCCGCGATCACTACGTGGCCGCAGTCAAGGGGGTGCTGTTAAGCATTAACCCGGACCTTACGCTCGTCGACATCAGCCACGAGATAACCCCACAGAACATCCAGGAGGGAGGTTTTGTCCTGGCCTCAGCCTTCAGATATTTCCCAGATGGGACTGCACATCTAGCAGTGGTTGACCCCGGGGTGGGTGGAGAGCGGAGAGGTTTGGCCGCCGCAACTGAGCGTCACTTTTTTGTTGGCCCCGACAACGGTCTCTTTGATCGGGTTTTTGCTCTCGACCCCCCACGGTTGGTGGTCTCCCTTGAAAATATTGATTACCAGCTGCCACAGCCGAGCGTTACATTTCACGGCCGAGACATTTTCGCTCCAGCAGCAGCGCACATATCCCTCGGCCTCCCTCTGCAGAAATTGGGGCCTCCGATCTCTTATTGCCCGGGGCTCCCTGACCCACTGGTCCTAGGCGAGCAGGAGGAACTGCAGGGAGAAATCATCCATGTGGATCGTTTTGGCAACCTGGTCTCGAACATTGAAATTTCCTCTGCGCAAAGTGGAGAAGAGCTCCTAGATCTGGAAGTCTATCTTGCCTCTCAGCAGGTGCTCACCGGCCCCAAGACGTTTGCGGAAGCACCGCCATCTCGTCCATTTGCCTTGAGGGGCAGCAGTGGCTATCTCGAGGTGGCGGTTCGCGACGGCAGTGCCCTCGATGCTACTGGCTGTGGTGTGGGAACCCCGGTACTGATTCGGAGGCAAAAGTAAAGAATCCATGCCCACAGGATGTGGCTGCCAGAATGCAGTGAAATGCATAGTTCAGTGGGGATAACATATGGAGAAAAATCAACTCATTGAGGAACTAAAAGAGGCAGAGCTGTTTTCTCGGCTGCAGCCTGACGATCTTGCTGCCCTCGCGGCAATTGCTCGGACGCGCCAGATCGACACCGGCGAAATTCTCTTTGCTGCCGGTGACCCAGCCAGCGGATTCTATGTGCTGCTCGCGGGACAGATAAAACTTTATAAGGTCTCTGCCGATGGCAAGGAATACATCCTCCGGGTCGTCCGCAGCGGACAGACATTCGCCGAGGCCGCAGCCTTTTCCAAGCTTACCTACCCTGTTTTCGCTGAAACCATGAGCCAATGTCGAGTCGTCTACTTCGACGCTAAAGACTTCCGCAATCTCATCCAGCATAGTCCTCAGCTGGCACTCAACATGATCGCAACCATGGCGGCCCTCCTCCAATCCCTGGCCCAGAAGATTGAAGACCTCTCCCTCCGTGAGGTGGCTGCCAGATTGTGTCGCCATTTGTTGGCCCGAGCCCGAGAGCAGCACGGCGAGGCCGCCGACGGTGTCAGCTTTCGGCTTGAAACCACCAAGAGCGCCCTGGCGGCAAGGCTGGGAACGATCAGCGAAACGCTCTCACGGACCTTCAAAAAGCTGCAAGCGCGCGGTGTCGTCGTAGTCGACCGAGATCGCGTAACGCTGCTCGACTGCAACCAGCTTCAAGAGGTTGCCGATGGCGACCTCAAACTTTAGATCAAGCTCCATCACAATACCCTCCTTGAACTTCTTCATTGCACATGTACCCAACTTTTGCTTAACCAGGTAAACCAATGTCCAGTCCTTCCACCTCAGGCCACCTACTTTGCGCTTGCGTCGAGCCGACTTCGATCGCCGAAAAACCACCCACCCTTTTAGGTAAAAGGCTGAGAGAGGGTGGGTGTTATCCGACCAATTGAAGCTCCCTGCAGTCCCATCTAGGGATGATGCAACAGGTCTCGCTGGTTCAGTTCAACCCGGATCTACCTGCAATCTGGTATAGCATTTGCAGCGGGTAATGAGATTACGGTAAGAACATTCTCCGGTTTTGCGAATATGATGTGGCTGCTTATGTGATCCAGTGCCTTGTACCAGGAACCAGACAGGAGATCGTAACGTCTCTATCAAAATTGCCCGATACAATTCATTGGAGGAAGCAGACAGATGAGAACGGGTTACCTCGAAATTCTCAGTGGGCCATTTCAGGGGCACAAGCACAGGTTTCACTCCAAGGTCACCATTGGGAGGAGAAGTGACAGTGGGGTGCGCTTGCTTGATCCAAAGGTGTCAAGAACTCACGCAAAGATCCAGGCAACACCAGAGGGCTTTCGTATTGAAGATCTGAAGAGCAGCAACGGGACCTTTATCAATGGGAAGAGGATTAGGAACCGCCTCCTGAGATCGGGTGACAAGATCAGGATCGGCATAACTGAACTTTATTTTTCTGAACAGGGGATCGCCCAGTTTGAGGAAAAAGATCCGCAAACGACCATAGCTGTTGCGAGAAAAATACCGGATTTACTCAAAACCGAAATAGATGAGCACTTGGTTGCCCACACGAAAGACCATCTTCCTACGCAGCGCCTCCAGACAATCATGAGGATTAATCAGGCAGTTGGTGGCGATTTAGAGTTGCATAAGGTACTCGAAAAAATCCTTGATGAAATCTTTCTCATATTGCGCCCTGAACGGGGTTCGATCTTGGCTCTCAATGAGGATACTGGCAAGCTCGACACCGTCTGCTCCAGGCCTCAGGTCGGCAGTAACGGTCTGGATGACCTCCTTATCAGCCGTAGCATCC
Source organism: uncultured Desulfobacteraceae bacterium (assembly GCA_964346905.1). Lineage (GTDB taxonomy): Bacteria > Desulfobacterota > Syntrophobacteria > BM002 > BM002 > BM002. The sequence goes on from CAYFXH010000010.1 coordinate 10,707, forward strand.
TGAACAGGGTTTTGGAGGAGTCAGTCGGTATCTTGATTGATGATGCAAGGACGGACAATCGGTTTGCGCTCAGTGAGAGTATCCATCTCAATGAGATCCGTTCCGCCCTGTGCGTCCCCTTGGTTCAGAAAAGTGAGGTTGTGGGGATTATCTATCTCGATGCACCGACCCAAGTGAAAGCTTTTACCGAGGCGGACCTCGATCTTTTGATGACAATCGCCGGTCCGGCCTCGGTGCAGATTCAAAATGCCCTCTATCTGAACCAACTGCAGCGCAGCTACAAGGATACGATTCGAGCCCTTGCTAAGGCCATAGACGCAAGGGACCCGTATACTGTTGGTCACAATTGGCGAGTCAGTCGGCTTGCGGTAACGGTGGCATCTTCCTTGGGGTGGACAGAGGAGGAGCTGAGAACTGTAGAGTTTGGTGGAATACTTCATGATATTGGCAAAATTGGTGTTCCCGACAGTGTCTTCTCAAAACGCAAGAGGCTGTCTGATGAAGATTGGCAAATCATGAAGCAACATCCGGAGATCGGAGCACAGATGATCGCCGGGATAGATTTTCTGGAGCGGGTCATCCCCTATGTGCTGTACCACCACGAGCACTGGGATGGCAACGGCTACCCCTTCGGTCTCCGAGGAGAGGAGATTCCGGTTGCCGCGCGGACTGCCGGCTGCTGCCCCAGGGAGAGCGCCAGTTGGCGCCAGCCCTGCGCACGGGCCTGC
>CAYFXH010000010.1:11444-56326 GCA_964346905.1 uncultured Desulfobacteraceae bacterium
ATGGTAGCGGCTATCCTTATGGACTGAAGCGAGATGAGATACCGAGGGAAGGCCGCTTGCTCCTCGTCTGTGATGCCTTCGACGCCATGACCACCACGCGACCCTATAGAAGTGGTTTGAAACCTGAAGTTGCAATCGAGGAATTGCGTCAAGGAAAGGATAAGCAGTTTGATCCCAAATACGTCGAGGGTTTTCTAGCAGCCTGGAAAAACGGAGCCATTACGGATTCGTTAAAGGACAGTGAGGGGGTGAAGCAGTCCACTCAAAATCTCCATTACTCCAACTTTCAGTCCCTCATCATCGGCAAAGACGAGTTTGCCAACAAACAGCAGGTTGAAACGCACCCAGACGAGCACCAGAGGAATAGCTAATCTGGCGAGGCTTTTTATGCATGAGCAGCCCTTTCATCTTGTATGACGGCTGCTTCTAAAATGATGTTCATGGTATTGACGTCCTCGACCCCTCGCTCGTCAAATTCTATCGGACAGTCCCGATACTCAAAATCCCCCTCTATCCAGAGGGAGATATCCAGCACTGCCTCCCGGATTTGGTAGCGAATTAATTCTTTCAAGCTATCCTCATCGACGTAACCCAAGTCCAGCAGCACTTCTCCCAGTCTCTTGCCAGCTTCACCGGCCTTCTGCAAAGCCTCGTGCAACTGTTCTTGGGAAATGAGTCCCCTGTCATAGAGGATTTGCCCGAGTCGCTGCCCCCTTTTGCCACTTGCCGCAACAATCTTGCCATCTTTCAAGCAAATGGATCTTATTGCCTGGCCCTGGGATAGATGCAGGACACCAGTTCGGTTCTCAGATGACAAAATTTGCAGGATGGTAGAGAGACCCAGTGACTTTAGATTCCCCTGGAAGTCCACTGGATTGTCGCTTTCAGAAAAGTCAAATAGAGGCAGCTGAAGGTCACGAGGACCTCTTGTATTCCATGCTTCAACCGCCCTCTCTTTGCTGTCCATGATTGGGCCGGTACCACCGCACAGGCAGACAACTGCAAAGTATCCTTCGTAACTTTCGGCAATACTCAACCGGATTCCGTAATCTCCACACTGTTTTGTGTCGCAGAATGGACAAGGCTTTAGCTTTTTCTCGAGGTTGGACATAATCTTCCTCCCGCCCGCTTTGCTATGGTAGCCGGATTGTTCTGGTATTCACCACCCAGGACCTGCCTCTGGTGCCACCAAACGCGGTCTCCGCATCTTTCCCTTGAGTGGTCTTTCATGAGACAATCCTTTTCAAACACCCATGTGGAAAATAGTCATACAATACTGGCCCCCATCTCTATCGCTCCTGTAGCGAAAGTGATGCCAACACGTAGAAATAATAGAAAGAATTGGAAAATCAATAAGCTATGAGTCCAGATGATTGTGGATTGATTGCACCAGGCAACCAAATTTGGCCAAACAACCAACATTGACCTGACCAAATGGCTAACTCGTGATCAGAGCCCAGAGATACTCAGAGGAGAGGTCGAAGAAAGAGGAAATCTCAGGGTCGAATATAGTGGAATCGTTGAACTCCTCACCGCAGTCAGACTGCGGGCTACTGCCTTGCAGATACTTTACAAACCTGATCTTCGTGATTAGATTAAGTATGGCAATAGAAGAGGTGAAATTCCCCAGCGACTAGAGAATAGTTGAAAGGTTTTGCCTGCGGGAAAGTCACACGTTGGAGGAAAACAATGCCAGCAATTACACAAGAAAACGCAGCAATGACCCACGAGTTGCTGAGTGAGCCGATGCAATTAAGGCCTTTGACACATGGCTTTCATCTGGCCGGGGAAAAGAAGAGCCACTCGGAAACGGAGTCACCACAGCTGACTGGCAACTGGCAGAAACAGGAGAATACTGAGCACAGTGATGCTGATGAGGACGTTCAGCTTCACGAACTCATGGAAGATATCAAGCGGTATATTCGTAGCATTGATATCAGTAGCCTTTAAAATCAAATACCTGCTCTGCGGTGGCAGGGAGCCACTGAGCAACCCTCTAACGTCTCCAGAACCGAGGGTTTTTCTTTTTTGGATCATGTGAAATGAGCCCAAGGTGCCATCCTTGGCATTCCGAAAGAAAAAACAGAAAAGCTGATATTCTCTTATTCCCTGGCCCAGAACCGGCCTAGAGAGCCTGCGCGTGAATCAATCGGCTACCTTGTAGACTAGATCTTTTACCCGAACCCGCTCCTTGACGCGGACACCAACCAACTGACCCTTTACTGCTTTGGTAATATCTTCTTTCTCCTCCTGCATGCTCTGTACTTCCTGCTTGAAGTCAGTGGTGTGCCCCCTGAACCAAAGCACATCTCCAACCTGTATCCCCTCGCCAGTAACTTCAATGGCCGCCACACTTGGTTTGACGAAAAAATTCTTGACCACCCCCACCTTGACGTCTGCCATGAGTCTCACCTCCCTCTGTTTACTGATTGAAACTGACTTCCAGGTGGGGATAACCGGCTCGACTGCCCTAGGCCATGAGCTACATTCGGCCTGAGATCTTGTCGAAGGCGGGCCGAAAGGAGGCTCACTCGAAGCCCTCAGTAAACCCGTTTATCCCCACCCGCAGTTGTGTTCATCATAATGTTGCGTGCTATTATCTTCTTTGCTCTCTGGAACTGTCAAGAGCTTCAGCAATCGCTCCAATGTGGCAACTCCACTAGCTTCTTCGGCTGGCCCGCTGCCGACCATCGCCACCCACTCGCCAGCACTCATCGTCAGGCTTACAGCAGAAACTAGTGGTTCCTCTTCGCTCCCCGGGTAGGAGAACGTTACGCTGTTGAGTTCAATGAAGACCATGGATGAAGAATACCCCTATTTCCCCCAGATTCAAATGGTTTTGTCGAGCAGCAATGATCGACCCGAAAAGAAACCGCAGGGTATACGGCCATTGGGTCATGCAATCATCTCACTGCATCAAGCTGTTTGCGCCATGAATCTGATTGACCAATTACTTGATTTAATGGTAATTTACCTGTCGAAGTGTAAAACTCTGTAGGAAGCGCAACCATGGCTGACACCATGAGATTCAAAAAAGGAGCCACCATCATCCACGAGGGAACCACCGGCTCTTACGCCTATCTCATTGTTTCAGGCTCCGTCGAGGTATCCAAAAAGGTGGGAGACGAAAAGCTTGTACTGTCCAGATTAGTAAAAGGTAACATTTTTGGAGAAATGAGCCTCGTTGATGACAAACCTCGCTCCGCCACGATTGCTGCACTGGAAGATACCGAGGTGAAAGTCATAACCCGAGAGCGCTTTGAGACCATGTTGGAGCAAAACCCTCGCACCGTTATCCCTCTGCTAAAACAGGTTTTTCAGCGCGTTAGATATCTCAATCAAATGGTAACGGCATTTTGTGGCCAAGTCAGTACTGGGACCGTGGAGCTGGCGACTAAGCCCCTTCAATTGAGGGCCTTGACTGAAGAGGCCGAGCGAGCCATGCTAGGCAAGGAAATAGACATCACCAAAATACCATTTCAGATCGGCAGAACCTCCCGTTCCAGTGTTTTTGGCTCTAATGACCTGAACTTGGAAGACATTGAGCCCTATCGAATTTCTCGTTGTCATTGCCTGATAACCATTGTGGATAATCAATACTATCTGGTTGATACAGTCAGTAGTCGCGGTACCCTAGTTGACGACGATAAGATAGGAGGTGGTGAACAGAAAAAGAGAGTATTATTGAAAAGCGGAAAACATCGCATTGTCTTGGGCGGAGACCAGTCACCGTATGCTTTTAACCTTGTGGTCCCATAGTGAGGATCATGTAAGATTGTAGATTTTAGATTGAAGTGACTTGAAATATGCAATTCATGACATTCTGCAATCTACAATCTGCAATCCCCCTCTCCCTCCGGCTAAAGGTTACGAGATTCGAATACCTCTGAAGTAAGGTATGTTCTGGGACAAAAAAAGGGCATCTCGTCTTTACCCTGTCGAGATGCCCCAGGTACCCGTATTAGTGCGTATCACAACCTCATAACGTTTTTGGCTACAGGTCCTCGGTCGCTTTCTTCCACCTCAAAGCTCACTCTGTCACCTTCCGCAAGAGTCTTGAATCCGGTCATATTAATGGAGGAGTAGTGAACAAATATGTCGCGACCTTCTTCTTGCTGAATGAACCCATATCCTTTCTGCTCACTGAACCACTTTACGATCCCTTCTGCCAATGCGCTGACCTCCTTTCAAAACAGTATCTACGCTGGTCCAGAGCCTCGGGTCGCCACGGTCTCAAAAAACACTCCCCAAGGCCGGCAAGCCGACCAACAACCACAGCCGGACCATTTACTATCAGGCACCATACTGCAGAATCTTGCCGAAGGTCAAGTAAAAAAGCCGTTGATTTTATAGGCATTTCAGAAAACATATGGTCCTTGACCGGACCTCCAGGCAATCTTAGTTTTACGCATTGAGAAAATAATACTAACCCGCATATTGCACGAGACAATGTCGCGGGATTGTCAAATTTGCGAGTTGACAATAAGAGGGTCGTTGTTGCCACCTCGTACAAAGTTGTTTACCACGGTTTTGAGATGGTCACATATTTTTAGAGGAGGCTATGCCCCGGGGAGCACGACGAGATGCGCCTGGCACACCGCACCGCAATAAAAAAGGGCAATCCGTTAAGCAGACTGCCCCATATATCTAGTCGCCATTGAGGCGCATTACTCCTTATCGGCTCCTTCTTCACCTTTCTTGGGTTTCGCTTTCTTTTTTTTGGTGGTTTTTGCAACTTTCTCTGGCTCAGGTTCTGAAACCTCGTCCGCTTCAGCTTTCTCCTCTACCGCCTTTTCAACCGCTGGTGCTTCAGCTTCCGCTTTTTTCACTGTTTTGCGCTTCTTCTTTTTCTGCTTCTCAGGAGCTTCCTCCGCTACAACCTCTTCCGGCTCACCTTCTAAGGCTTCCACCTCTGCAGCCTCAGGTTCTCCCGCTCTCTCAACTGCCGGGAGGGGTGCTTCCACAGCTTTCGGGGCCTTGCGTTTCTTCTTTTTCTTTTTCTTCGCAGTCTCTCCGGTCATGAGCTCAATGAGACTCACCGGGGCAGAATCGCCAGTCCGAAAGCCCACTTTTACCGTGCGAGTATAGCCGCCACTGCGAGCCTGATAACGCTGAGCCAGATCAGAAAAAAGCTTATGCACCACCCGCTTATCCCGGATGACCTGCAATGCCTGGCGTCTGGCATGGAGATCACCTCGTTTGCCCAGGGTGATCATCCAATCAGCCCAGCGCCGGAGTTCTTTGGCCTTGGCATCGGTGGTGTATATCCGTTCATGATCCAGTAGTGAAGTTACCATGTTCCGAAACATGGCCAACCGATGGCTGGAAGTACGGCTTAACTTTCTCCCACTCTTGCCGTGTCGCATTTATTCTTGCTCACTTCCCGCTTCAATTTCTTACCTTGAGGGAAAGTTCTCCAGCTTCATGCCGAGCGACAAGCCCATTTCCGTGAGAATCTCCTTGATCTCATTAAGCGATTTGCGTCCAAAATTCTTGGTCTTCAGCATTTCTGCCTCGGTTTTCTGGACAAGCTCGCCGATAATTCGGATATTTGCGTTCTTGAGACAATTGGCAGAACGTACTGACAATTCAAGTTCGTCCACCGAACGGAACAGGTTGTCGTTCAGCTTCGGCTCCTCCACCACTTCCTCTCTGGGCTCTACCTCCGGTTCTTCGTCGAAGTTAATGAAGATGGCCATCTGCTCTTTCAGAATTTTGGCAGCGTAGGCCAGGGCATCTTCTGGCATCACGCTACCGTCGGTCCAGATTTCCATAGTCAGCTTATCATAATCCGTAATCTGGCCTACACGAGCTTGACTCACCACATAATTCACTTTGCGAATGGGAGAGAAGATCGCATCCATGGGGATGACCCCGATGGCGGCATCCTCTTCCACATTACGTTCAGCCGGCAGGTAGCCTTTCCCGCTCTTGACTTGCATCTCCATGCGCAATCTGCCGTCTTTGGATAAAGAGGCAATGTGTTGCTCTGGATTGAGAACCTCCACCTCAGGCGGACAGGTGAAATCATCTGCCGTAACCGTACCGCCTCCCGCCTTGTCCAACTGGATCATCTTGGGCTCATCCCCATGCAGCCTGAGCCTCACCTCTTTCAAGTTCAGGATAATGTCAGTGACATCTTCACGAACTCCGGGAATGGTGGAAAATTCGTGGAGCACCCCTTCCATCTTCACCGACGTGATCGCGGCACCTCGCAACGATGATAATAAGGTGCGTCTCAAAGCGTTGCCGATGGTAACCCCGAAGCCTCTCTCCAATGGTTCACACGCAAACTTCCCAAAAAACCGAGAAGCGGTCTTGGGGTCCAGCTCCAACCGTTTTGGACTGATCAATTCGCGCCAATTTTTGTGCATTTTGGCTCCTCTTATAAGAACCCCAACTGGCCGACGCTTAGAGGAGGAGCATACAAATACCGGAGCTCCGGCCAGAGTGGAGATCTATTTGGAGTAAAGCTCGACAATGAGCTGTTCCTGGATGGGCATGGTCAAGTCGTCGCGAGACGGGTACGCTTTGACTGTCCCGGCAAATTTTTCCTTATCCACTTCCAGCCACTGGGGCACCCCGCGTCGGGCTACCGCCTCCATTGATTCTGCGATGGGTACAATGGTGCGACTCTTTTCCTTAACCGAAACGGTGTCATTCTCTTTGATCAAATAGGACGGAATGTTGACCCGTTTGCCGTTGACGAAGAAGTGGCTGTGACGCACTAACTGCCTGGCCTGGGACCTGGAGTTTGCGAAACCCAAACGGTAGACCACATTGTCTAAGCGCCTTTCGAGTAGGATGAGAAGGTTAGTACCGGTAATCCCCTTCTGCCGTTCGGCCTTGTGGAAATAGAAGCGGAACTGGCGTTCCAGCAAACCATACATCCGCTTCACTTTTTGCTTTTCCCGCAACTGGATGCCGTAGTCTGAAAACTTCTTCCGACCATGGCCATGCTGGCCCGGGGGATAGCTACGCCGCTCATAGGCGCACTTGTCCGAATAACAACGATCGCCTTTCAAAAACAACTTGAGGTTTTCGCGACGACAGATACGACACACAGATTCAGTATATCGGCCCAAAATAAACCTCCTTGCTCACACCCGCCTCCTTTTGGGTGGACGACAGCCGTTATGGGGAATGGGCGTCACGTCCCGGATGAGTGTTACGTTAAAGCCGGCTGCCTGGAGGGCGCGCAATGCCGCCTCGCGGCCGGACCCTGGTCCTTTTACGTAGACCTCAATGTTCTGCACCCCGTGCTCTTGGGCCTTCTTGGCTGCGTCATCCGCTGCGAGCTGTGCCGCGAAGGGCGTGCTCTTGCGGGAGCCCTTGAACCCTTGACTTCCAGCACTGGACCAGGCTATAACATTGCCGCTCATATCCGTAATAGTGATGATGGTATTGTTGAAGGTAGACTGGATGTGGGCAATGCCGTTTAGGATATTCTTTTTCTCCTTCTTTTTTCTGGAAACTTTGCCCTTTGGTTTGGCCATCTCTCCTCCTGCCTGTTGTTACTTCTTCCGTCGACCTATCATGGATCGCCTGGGTCCCTTGCGAGTGCGGGCATTGGTATGGGTGCGCTGACCACGAACCGGCATGCCCCGCCGGTGACGAAGCCCGCGATAGCAGCCAAGATCCATCAGCCGCTTGATGTTCATGGAGACCTCAGTCCTCAAGTCACCTTCAACCTTGTAATCACTATCAATGACTCGGCGAATAGTGTTGATCTCCTCCTCGGTAAGAAGATCCGACTTGGTGTCGAGGTCCACGTTGGCCTTCTCCAGAATCTTTTGTGAGGTGGAACGACCGATTCCGTAAATGTAGGTCAAAGCTATCTCAATTCGCTTATTCTTGGGCAAATCAATGCCTGCAATCCGTGCCAATGGTTACCCTCCCTTGCTATCCCTGACGCTGCTTGTGCCTGGGGTTTTCACAGATAACGCGCACCACGCCATGTCGCCGAATAATTTTACACTTTCGGCAAATACGCTTTACTGAAGCCCGCACTTTCATAAACCGCTCTCTATCTGCCCGCGTTCAAGTGGTGATGTTCCAGCCGCTGTCACTGCAGCTATTTGGCCCGATAGGTAATTCGGCCTCTACTCAAGTCATACGGTGACAGCTCAACGGTCACCTTGTCTCCAGGAAGAATCTTAATGAAATGCATACGCATCTTGCCGGAGATGTGGGCAAGGATCCGGTGGCCATTTTCCAGTTCCACCCGAAACATAGCATTGGGCAGAGGCTCCACTACCGTTCCCTCAACCTCTATCGCTTCTTCCTTTGCCATTGGCTCCTCCAAATTAACATTCCTAGCCGGCCGACAAAAGAATGAGAAACCATCTACAGTTTAGAACGGTTGGCATCCCGAAGCACCTCAATATCTTGTAGTAATTTCGAATCAGCCAGAGTGTTACTTCCTTCCTCAGGAAAGTACCTCAGTGATCCGGCCGAAAATTTTCTTGATCTCGCCCACGCCGTCGATGGGTCTCACTTTTCCTTGTTTTTTATAATAGTCAATAAGCGGCAGGGTCTGAGACTCATAGACGTCCAATCGCGAAGTCACCGTCTCAACATTATCATCGTCCCGCTGATAGAGTTCGCCGCCGCACTGGTCGCAGATCCCTTCCTGCTTTGGTGGATCGAACATAACATGGAAACCGGCGCCACAATCACGGCAGGTGCGCCTGCCGGTTAACCGCTTGACCAGTTCCTCGTTTGCCACCTCGATGCTCACCACGTGGTCGATCTGCGAGCTAATATGGTGCAACATCCCGTCCAAGGCCTCTGCCTGGGGTACGGTTCTGGGAAAACCGTCCAGCATGTAACCATTCTCGCAGTCAGGCTCCTGAATGCGTTCCTGGACGATGCCAATCACCACCGAATCGGGCACCAGTGCACCTTTGTCCATGTAGCTCTTGGCCTCTTTCCCCAACGATGTGCCCTCCTTTACTGCAGCCCGCAGAATGTCCCCTGTGGATATCTGGGGAATTTTGTACTGCTCAACGAGCATCTTAGCTTGCGTGCCTTTTCCTGCCCCCGGTGGCCCGAGCAAAATGATGTTCATGACAACCTCCCTCTCCCATCATCACCAGGATCAGCAAAAGAAACTGAAAACGGCACAAACAAACCTACCGCGACGCCAGTCCGGCAAACCACTTCTACCGCCTGCTCTTCATTCTCGATTTCTTAATGAAACCCTCATAGTGCCGAGTCAACATGTGAGATTCTATCTGCGCCACCGTGTCGATTGCCACACCCACCACGATTAACAACGCTGTACCACCAAAATAGAAAGGAACGCTAAACTTCTGGATGAGTATGGTGGGGAGCACACACACCGCTGAGACATACAAAGCACCACCAAATGTTATTCGTGATAAGACGCGGTCAATGTAATCAGCGGTACGCTTGCCCGGACGAATGCCTGGAATGAAGCCACCGTACTTCTTCATGTTTTCTGCAGCATCAACCGGGTTAAAAACCACCGCCGTGTAAAAATAGCAAAAGAAGATGATAAAGCCCACATAGAGGAGACTGTAGGCCAGTCTTCCTGGCGATACTGCATCTGCAATCGATTTCATCCAGGGAATTTGGATGAAATTAGCAATGGTAGCGGGAAACATGATAATGGATGAGGCAAATATTGGTGGAATCACTCCTGCGGTGTTCACCTTTAAAGGCAGGTGAGTACTCTGACCGCCGTACATCTTGCGTCCCACCACCCGCTTGGCATACTGCACCGGGATCTTACGCTGGCCTTGTTCCACAAAAATGATAATCCCAACCACTACGACCATCATCACCAACAGGATAAGTATTACGAAGGTGGAGAGCTCACCGGTTCCAGCAAGTCGTATGGTGTTGATAATTGCAGCCGGCATACGGGCAACAATCCCAGCAAAGATAATAAGGGAGATGCCATTACCGATGCCCCGCTCGGTAATCTGCTCACCCAGCCACATAATGAAAGCCGTACCCGCAGTGAGGGTAATCACCGTCATCACCCGAAAGGCCCATCCCGGACTCATGACCACCGGCTCTCCTCCGGGTCCGCTCATACCCTCCAGACCGAAGGCGATACCAAAGCCCTGAATCAGGCTGAGGAGAACCGTACCGTAGCGGGTATACTGGGTGATCTTCTTCCGCCCTGCCTCACCCTCTTTGTTGAGCCGATCCAGATAGGGGATGACCACGGTCAACAACTGTAAAATGATGGAGGCGCTGATGTAGGGCATAATACCCAGAGCGAAAACCGACAGGTTGCTGAGAGCCCCGCCGGCAAACATGTCGAAAAGTCCCAGGAGAGTGCCCTGCGCCTGGTTGAAAAATGCTTGCAAGGCCTCATTGTTGATCCCCGGAGTTGGCACATGAACGCCAATTCGATAAACCGCCAGCAGCGCAAACGTCATCAGAATGCGGCGTTTGAGCTCTGGTATCTTTCCTATGTTCTGAAATCCACCTATCAACTGATCCTAGCTCCCTTTATGCGGAGTAAGTGCTTCTGAATCAGGCCAAATCTATATTCAACCTGATCAAATCTGAAATCCGAATATCGAAATTGGTCCTCCGGACTCCCCACCCTTCGGGCGGGTCCCCAGTTTCGAAACAAATTCAAATTTCCAAAACTACAATGACCAAAACTTACGGTTACGGATCTTAGCTTGAATCGTTTGGAGCATTTGAGCATTAGAATTTCGGATTTGTTTCGTGCTTCGGATTTAGGATTTCGAATTTAATATCGTCGGTGCCAACCCAAAGGCCTACGAATACCTGCAGCATTCGATTGCAAACAACCTCCTACGGCACCTCAATCTTGCCTCCCGCAGCCTCAATCTTCTCACGTGCCCCGGCACTGCAGCGATGCACCTTCACAGTAAGCGGCTTGTTTATATCACCAGTACCCAAAAGTTTAACGCCGTCACATCTCCCTTTTACCAGTCCCTTTTGCCGGAGAAGCGCTTCATCTACAACACTATCTGCAGCGAATCGCTCCAAGTCCCTGACATTGATTTCCGCATAAGCTTTCTTGAAAGGATTATAAAAACCCCGTTTGGGAAGACGGCGCTGCAAAGGCATTTGACCGCCCTCGAATCCTGGCGGCGTACCTCCTCCCGAGCGAGCCCCCTGACCTTTGGTGCCGCGACCAGCGGTGTTACCAATTCCTGATCCTGACCCACGCCCAACTCGCTTGGCTTTCTTCTTAGCTCCTCGAGGCGGTTTTAATTCATCCAGTCTCATTTCTAAGCCATTGTGTTTGTTATCTATTATCTTTGTGTGCTCTTCGAAAATCCCTTACACCTGCGTTACCTCCACCATGTGCTCCACCTTCCGAATTGCCCCCATAATGTGGGGTGTATCATAGAGAGTAACCGTCTTATGCATTCGAGTGAGGCCCAGACTTCTGAGAATCTTCCGATGTTTTTCGGGTCTCCCTGCCATGCTGCGAATGAGTTTTACCTTGATCTCCTTAGCCATACCCTCGCCTCTTCAACGTTCCTCTATGCACTCACCTGGATTATCTAACCACTCAGTCTAAAAAGCATGGCGCAGGGCGCCAAGCGCATAGCGTAAAGATAAAGTACACCGTAATCAGTAGATCAAAACAAGTTTTTGCTTCTCTCATGAACTCTGGATTCTTTAATCTGACTCCTTGGAGCGATACCTTGCAGTTACGCTTTGCGCTATGCTCTATGCGCTTCGCAGCGATCGTGCTCTTGGTGGTAAATAGCAACACCTTTGTAACCCATTCCTGACTTGCGCTTTTCGAGTTATCCCCTAATCTCTTCGAGAGTTTTGCCGCGCCTCTTGGCAATCTCCTCTGGGCTGCGCAGCAAACGCAATCCCTCTATGGTCGCCTTCACCACATTGTGAGGATTGTTTGAGCCCAGACATTTGGTAAGGATATCATGCACTCCAGCCGCCTCCATGATGGCCCGAACAGCACCTCCGGCAATGACACCGGTCCCCTCGGATGCAGGTTTCAGCAGCACACTGGCAGCACCAAACTTGCCGATTATCTCATAGGGTATGGTGTTGTTGACAAGGGGCACCTGGAACATACTCTTCCTGGCCAACTCAACGCCCTTGCGAATTGCCTCTGGCACCTCGTTTGCTTTTCCAAGGGCGGCGCCGACCGAACCCTGACCGTCGCCCACTACCACGATAGCACTGAAGCTGAAGCGCCTCCCTCCTTTGACCACCTTGGCCACACGGCTGATGTGTACCACCTTATCGATTAATTGCAGCTCTTTTGCATCCATCTCGTACAAGGAAATGTCTCCTTCTTTAGCTTTCAGCGGTCAGCTATCAGCAGTCAGCCTTGCAAGAGCAAGGCATCATGCCCATATCAGGGTTTTTTTGAAGCGTGTTCTTCCAACCAACTCATTAGTTTTTCATCTGGCTGAGTGCTGACAGCTGAGTACTGACAGCTAAGCTAGAATTCCAGTCCAGCTTCCCTGGCTGCCATGGCAAGGGCGCGCACCCGGCCGTGATACAAAAAACCATTGCGATCAAATACTACCTGACTGATCCCTTTGGCCTTGGCCTTATCAGCGACCAGCTTTCCCACCCGCTTCGCGTTCTCAATCTTGCCCTTCGTCCTTTCTTGCTGGCGAATCTCCGGATGTAGGGTGGAGGCGGCAGCAATGGTCACACCGTTAAAATCATCGATCACCTGGACGTAAATATGCCTGCTGGTGCGAAAGACACTGAGCCTTGGCCGCTCCGGTTTCCCATATATCTTTCTCCGTATTCGCCTCTTCCGTTTGAGACGTGCTGCCTTCCTGGGGTTGATTTTCGATGCCATATCTCTACCTTAATAGCAATCAGCTTTCAGCTCCCAGCCTTCAGCTATGAGCGATCACCTTGAGCGATTCTTTTTGATAGCTGACGGCTGAACGCTGAACGCTTGCTTACTTCACTCCGGTCTTCCCAACTTTCCTCCGCACTACTTCTCCGGCATACCTGATGCCTTTCCCCTTGTATGGCTCACAGCGACGAAAATCGCGGATTTTTGCCGCGGTCAAACCCAGTAGTTCCTTATCAATGCCGCTCAAGGTAATGCGGTTCTGTTTGTCCACTGAAGCCTCTATACCTTGGGGTAATTTGAACTCAATGGGGTGAGAATAACCCAGGCTCAGGTGCAGGGTACCACCTTTAACATCGGCACGATAGCCAACGCCGCTGATTTCCAACACCCGGGTGTATCCATCGGTCACGCCCATCACCATGTTGTTAATCAAGGTCCGGGTTAGCCCGTGGAGCGCCCTGGCCTCCCTACCCCCATCCGCAGGACTAACCACAATATTTCCGTCGGTGACTTCCACCTTCACCCGTGACGGAAGAGCACGCTTTAGCGTACCCTTAGCTCCGCTGACCTCAATCTCCGAGCCGCGAAGATTGACTTTCACGCCTGACGGCAGCGAAATAGGTTGTTTACCAATACGAGACATGCAAGATCCTTTTCGGCGGGCCCTCGTTGTACTCGAGAACCTACCATACCTTACAGAGGAGCTCTCCACCAACCTTCTGCTGGCGTGCCTCCCGGTCGCTGAGAATGCCCTTGGAAGTGGAGAGGATTACCGTGCCCAAGCCGTTGAATACATATGGAATCTTGTCGTGACGTACGTAAACCCGACAACTCGGCTTACTAATCCGTTCTAAACCACCAATGACTGGAACGTTGTTCTCGTCGTATTTCAGGTACAACCGCAAGGTGCCTTGTTTCTTGTCTTTAATCAGTTTGTAGTTCTTGATGTAGCCCTCTTCCTTAAGCATCTTGGCGATGCTCAATTTCATCTTGGAAGAAGGGATATCAACCCGCTCAAACTTCGCCATGCATGCATTGCGTATGCGAGTAAAAAAATCAGAAATGGGATCCGTCATGACCATGGACGTGCTCCTTTGCTACCAGCTCGACTTGATGACGCCTGGAAGCTCGCCTCGCAGCGCCATATCACGGAAACAAATGCGGCAGATGCCAAACTTGCGCAAAAATGCCCGAGGGCGTCCACAAAGAGGGCAGCGATTGTATGCCCGCACCTTGTACTTCGGTTTTCTTGCTGCTTTGGCAATGAGTGATTTTCTTGCCAAGGTTTCCTCCTCCGTTCTCCTGAGTACTTCAACTCGCAAAAATGGTGATGGGTTTCAGCAAAGTATATGAGAGAACCCGCTCACTCAGCGCTGAGTCTCCTAAGCACATGGGCTTCTCTACATCAAGGTACTTAGTTCCTAAATGGCATACCCATCATTTGCAATAGCGCCTTACCTTCTTCATCGGTTTTGGCTGTGGTGACGATGCTGATGTTCAATCCCTTGATCTTGTCAATCTTGTCATAATCGATCTCAGGGAAAATTATGTGCTCTTTGATACCTAGGGTATAGTTCCCTCGACCGTCAAAGGACTTATCTGATAACCCCCGAAAATCCCTCACCCGGGGCAGTGCTATATTGACCAGTTTGTCAAAAAAGTCGTACATCCGCATTCGGCGGAGGGTCACCATGCATCCAATGGGCATTCCCTCCCGCAACTTGAAGGAGGCAATTGACTTACGCGCTCGCGTCACTACCGGGCGCTGTCCAGTAATGAGGGCCAGCTCATCCATCGCTGCATCCAATACCTTAATGTTTTGAATCGCCTCCCCCAGTCCCATGTTAAGAACGATTTTCTCCAAGCGGGGAACCTGCATGGGGCTCGTGTATGCAAACTCCTTGGCAAGAGCAGGCATCAAATCTTTCTGGAACATGTCTTTCAATCTGGACATCTCTGTAACCCTTAATCGTATCACCACAAAGAGCACAAAGAACACGAAGTCAAGAACGCTTGGCGCTCTGCGTTAGGCGTGAGCTTCGTGGTTTGCCCTTTACTCTGCTACTCCAGAACTTCGTCGCATTCTTTGCAGTAGCGAACACTGCTGCCGTCCTCCAGCACCCTGCGTCCCACTCGCGTGGGATCTGTGCACTTGCCGCAAACCACCATGAGGTTGGAAATATGGATTGGACTCTCCTTTTCTATGATACCTCCTTGGCGGCTGTGGGGACCCGGACGCATGTGACGCTTGATGAAGTTCACCTTCTCCACCACCGCCCTATCCTTCTTGGGGAGAATCTTGAGAACCTTGCCGGTTTTACCTTGCTCCTTACCGGCAATAACCATGACCACGTCATCTCTCTTAATATGGTATTTTTTTCTCTGTGCCATCAAATCCCCCTCTTACGGGAGCCCCTCAGCTAGAGCACCTCTGGCGCCAGAGAGATGATTTTCATAAATCCCTTGGCTCGCAATTCCCGCGCCACTGGTCCAAAAATACGGGTGCCAATGGGTTCACGCTGTTGATTCACCAGGACTGCAGAATTGTCGTCAAAGCGGATATAGGAGCCATCCCGCCGTCGAATCTCTTTTCTGGTCCGCACCACTACTGCTCTCATTACGTCGCCTGGCCTCACTTTGGCGTTGGGGATGGCCTCCTTAATTGACACCACAATGATATCCCCTACTCTCGCATAACGCCTGCGGGATCCCCCCAGAACCTTTATGCAATAGAGTTTCTTGGCTCCTGAATTGTCAGCGGCTAGCAGCTTGGTTTCTGTCTGAATCATGACTCGCTCCGCTAGGTGACCGCCTTTTTTACTATCTGGCTCACCCGCCAGCGCTTAGTCTTGCTCATAGGCCTCGTTTCTCGGATCATCACGCGATCGCCCTTCTGGCAAACATTGTTTTCATCATGAGCCGTAAAGGTGGCACGTCTACGCACGTACTTTTTGTAAGTAGGGTGTTTGACCAGCCTGTCTACTTGCACCACCACGGTTTTATCCATGGCGTCGCTTATGACAATACCGCTCTGGGTCTTTCGCAAACCTCGCTTTTTCATGCTCTGATCCTCATTGTTCCCGCCGCTTCTCTCCTAAGATGGTCTTTATCCGAGCAATATCCTTCCGGGTTTTTCCCAGTTGAGCTGTATTGTCCAACTGGCCAGTGCCGTGCTGGAATTTCAGATTAAAAAGCGCTTCCGCCAGCTCTCTTTCTTTGACTTCCAGTTCTTCAATGCTCAAATCACGAAATTCGCTAGCCTTCATGAGCTTCCTCCACGGCTGACAAATTTAGTCCCAAAGCCCAGCTTGTGGCCAGCTAACCGAAGGGCCTCCCTGGCCACTGGTTCGGGCACTCCTTCCATCTCGTAGAGGATCTTACCGGGACGAACCACGGCCACCCAGCCTTCCGGAGCCCCTTTGCCTTTCCCCATTCTGGTCTCAGTGGGCTTTTTAGTAACCGGCTTATCTGGAAAAACTCGTATCCAGATCTTGCCGCCCCTTTTGATATGCCGGGTCATGGCAATCCGAGCCGCCTCTATCTGTCGGGCGGTCATCCATGAACACTCAGTGGCCTGTAGCCCATAGTCACCAAATATAAGCTTAGAGCCCCGATAAGCCTTGCCCTTCATTCGTCCCTTTTGTTTTTTTCGATATTTGACCTTCTTCGGTGCCAACATATCCAGCTATCCCCCAAAACTGTATCTCCATTCGCAACCACAACCTGCACGATGATCACAAAGACAATGAGGCTGTGGCGACAATGTTGTGTTGCAAGCCCTAACGGATTAGCCGATTCCCCCGATGCTGTCTCTCCGGGGTCGAACTGCAGTATCTTTTTTGTGCTCTTTGTGTCCTTTGTGGTGCATTATCAGAGGTCACTGACCAGCTCTAGTGAGTTTGATCAGGTTAAAACCTCTCCCTTGAAAATCCACACCTTGACGCCAATTACCCCGTAGGTAGTCTTGGCTACTGCGGTGCCGTAATCGATGTCAGCCCGAAGGGTATGAAGGGGTACCCGGCCTTCCCGGTACCACTCCCGTCTGGCCATCTCTGCACCGCCCAAACGACCGGCACAGGCCACTCGCACCCCCTTGGCACCGAACTTGAGTGCCGAGCTCACAGCCTTCTTCATGGCACGACGAAAAGCGACCCGGCGAGTAAGTTGCAGGGCAATATTTTCGGCCACCAAGGTAGCATCCATTTCCGGTTTGCGAACCTCCTGAATGTCTATGAGCACTTCACGCTTGACCATTTGCTCCAGCTGTCTTTTCAGGGCTTCGATCTCTGCGCCTTTCTTGCCGATGACGATACCGGGACGGGCGGTATGGATTCTAATCCTCGCCCGGTCAGCTGCACGGGCGATTTCGATCCGGGAAACCCCAGCATGGTACAGTTTATCCTTGAGAAATGCGCGGATCTTGGCGTCTTCATGAACGAGCTTGGCATATTCCTTTTTGGCAAACCACTTGGAATCCCACGATCGGACGATGCCGAGTCTCAGGCCGATTGGATGTACCTTCTGTCCCAACCTTCACCTCCAATGTCCAGTGCGGTTTCAACTACATTGACGCTTAGAGTGTCTTCCTCAATCAAGGAGTGTAATTCGGTTTATCAAATCCGAATAACCAGTATCGAAATACGAAACAAATCTAAATCCATCGATGTGGGAACACCCATTTCTTCAACTGGAATCTCACATCACCAACTTATTGTGTTTCGCGCTTATGATTTCGAATTTCAGCCCTCCGGTTGCAACCACCATAGAGTATGGTGGTTGCATATAGTTACGCCTCATCGAGAATGACCGTAATGTGGCTGGACCGCTTGAGAATCCTGGTAGCTCGTCCCATTGCTCGAGCTCGCCAACGTTTCATCGTAGGGCCCTCATCCACGTAAATCCGCTTTATGTAAAGCGTATCGACATCGATGTTTGGATTCTGCTCGGCGTTAGCCAAAGCAGACCGTAGTGTTTTGCTCACCAATCGGGCTGCCTTTTTCCGTACGAATCTGAGGGTAGTAAGGGCCTCCTCAACCGGCTTTCCCTTAACAAGTTCGGTGACCAATCGTGCCTTACGCGGCGAGATTCTGACATATCGAGCAACTGCTTTGACTTCCATAGTCTCTCTCGAAGTCCCCCATATCGTTCAAAGCGAATGAACCTCTCTATAGTGGTCCACTAGTGTAGTCTTCAGCCTTGTTTACCTCTTTCCCTTCAAACGACTTTTTCGATCGCCCGCATGGCCGTAAAATGTCCTGGTAGGAGCAAATTCACCCAGTTTATGTCCCACCATGTTCTCGCTGATGAACACGGGAATGAACTTCTTGCCGTTGTGCACCGCTATGGTCAAACCCACAAATTCAGGAAGAATGGTGGAGCGACGCGACCAGGTCTTGATCATCCGGTGATCCCGGCTTTCCTGAGCCCGCACCACCTTTTGCTTTAGTTTCTCATCAACAAAAGGGCCTTTTTTCAACGATCTCGGCACGTTTACCTCCTCAAGCCTGGCGCACTAGCGGGTCCGCCTTTTCACGATGAACTTATCGCTTGGCTTCGATCTTCGCGTGCGATACCCCTTGGTGGGCATTCCCCAGGGAGTAACCGGATGCCTCCCTCCAGAGCTCTTGCCCTCTCCACCGCCATGGGGATGATCAACCGGATTCATGGCCACGCCACGCACCTTGGATCTCCGCCCAAGCCAGCGCTTACGTCCTGCCTTGCCCAAACTGATGTTTTCGTGATCTATATTTCCCACCTGGCCGATGGTGGCCTTACACTCCAGCAGTACCCGGCGTAGCTCTCCCGAAGGCAACTTTAGCAACGCATACCGACCCTCTTTGGCCATGAGTTGCACCCCAGTTCCGGCGCTACGCGCCAGCTGTCCACCCTTTCCGACTTTCATCTCCACGTTGTGGATAATGGTGCCCAGGGGAATCTTTTGCAAAGGCAAGGCATTACCCGGTTTGATATCTGCCGACTCACTGGTAATCACCGTTTCACCAACCTGCATCCCCAGAGGTGACAGAATGTAACGCTTCTCACCGTCGGCATAGTGTAAGAGTGCAATCCGAGCCGAGCGGTTTGGATCGTATTCAATGGTGGCCACCCGGGCGGGGATGTCAATCTTCTCCCGTTTGAAATCGATGATTCGATACCTGCGTTTGTGTCCGCCGCCCCGATGGCGCACGGTCATCCGGCCATAGCAGTTGCGACCGCCTGACTTCTTGTGTGGTCGCAGCAGGCTCTTTTCCGGCTTAGTGCGAGTAATCTCCTCAAACGTTGGATACGTCTGAAACCGTCTACCGGGGGATGTTGGTTTTACGGTTTTGATTGCCATCTGTATCTCCGCGAGCGCTCCTATGTCATTTCACAGTTCTCATCTGTCATTTCTCATTGGTCATTGTTTGACTTCCTGGCGTTGACCAGTGAAGTAATGTCCAGCTTGAAAATGATAAATGCGAAATGCGAAATGCATAATGTTCAATGACTTAGACTCCTTCAAAGAACTCGATCTTTTCCCCTGGTTGTAATGTCACCACGGCCTTTTTCCAATGCGACCTCCGACCCATGGTGCGACCAAGCCGCTTGCGCTTGCCCTGATAGTTCATGGTGCGCACATCCTTGACCTGAACCTTAAAAATCTTCTCCACAGCGTTCTTGATCTCTATCTTGTTGGCCCGACGATCCACCTCGAAGGCCAGCTGATTGTGCATCTCTTTCTGCAGGGTACTCTTTTCCGTAATCAGTGGCCGTCGGATTATCCTGTAAGCATCTTCCATGGCTCACTCCCAAAGCTAGGCTGCATAGCGCATAGCATTCATGGTCATTAAGCTCCGCTCTCAGTCACAGTCATGTATTGTGGCGAAACAGTGACCAAATGACAGCGAAGCGTAATGACGGCGCAGCCAAATGACTTCAGAATGATTAATGCTTACTGCCGGCTGCGAGCTGCCTGCTGCCTGCTGTGCAAATCCCTATGCGCTCGGCTCCCCCTTGCCCAGTAGGGCAGCTTCAATCTTAGGCACTGCGTCTTTCATGAGCATGAGGTGGTGGTACCTGAGGATGTCATAGACGTTGAGCCCCTCAGAACGCAGCACCTTTGTATGCGGCACGTTTCGGGCCGATTTCTCGAGAATATCGTCACGCTCTGGGATCACCACCAGAACACTGTCCATTTCAAAAACCTGCAGTACTTCGACAAAATCCTTGGTCTTTATTTCATTCAGGCCAAAACCATCCAGTACCACCATCTGGTTGCCCTTACATTTACTGGTCAAAGCCATCTTCAAAGCCTGCTTGCGGATCTTCTTGCCGATCTTGGGAGTAAAGTCCCTGGGCTTTGGCCCAAAGGTTACTCCGCCACCGCGCCACAGCGGCGAAGATCGAGTGCCAGCCCGGGCTCGGCCGGTACCCTTCTGTCGCCAAGGTTTGCGGCCGCCACCCCGCACCTCTGAACGCCCTTTGGTTGAGGCACTCCCCGAGCGTCGCTTTGCCAACTGCATGTTCACCACCTCATGGAGCAGGTGAGACTTGATGGGAACGTTGAAGATCTCGTCTTTTAGTTGGATTTCGCCTATCTGCTCGTTCCTATTATTGCAAATGGTCACTGTTGGCATGACCAGCCTCTTTTCTCCTTTAGCGGAGGAGCAACGGTCTCGTGGGAATCTGCCTTTTCCCTAAAATCTGCCGCTTTTCTTGACAACAACCACCCCGTTCCGTCCTCCGGGAACAGCGCCCTTGAGGAGGATGATGTTCTCCTCGGGTCTGACGTCCACCACCTGTAATCCTTTCACCGTCACCCTCTGGTTGCCCATCCGACCAGGCATCTTCCTTCCCTTAATCACCCGAGAGGGCGAAGCACTGCACCCTATGGAACCTGGAGGACGTTTGTTCATGCCCCCGTGACTCATGGGCCCCCGAGAAAAATTCCAGCGCTTGATGGTGCCAGCGAAACCTTTACCCTTACTTTTCCCCACCACATGCACCAACTCACCTACCTGAAAGATATCAGCGCTGATTTCTTGGCCCAGCTCGAAGTCCTCCACACCATCCACTCTCACCTCTCTGAGGACGGCGAAAGGACCCTTGCCGCATTTCTTGAGATGACCCAGCACTGGCTTGGCAGTTCGCTGAGGCCTCTTTTCCCCAAAACCCAGTTGCAAGGCATTGTAGCCATCGCTCTCAACGCTCTTGATCTGGGTGATGGTGCATGGTCCCGCCTGAATAACCGTAACCGGGGTAACCTCACCGTCTGAGGAAAACAACTGGGACGTACCCAATTTCCTGCCTATAAGTGCATTAATCATGGTCCCTCTGTGTCATTGGTCATTAGTCATTTCGTATTGCTCATTTCACATTTAGCAATCGACCATCTAAGCGAAATGACAAATGACTAATTTGCAAGGCGTTACAGCTTTATCTCAACATCCACGCCTGCCGAAAGATCCAGCTTCATCAGGGCGTCTACCGTCTGCTGAGTTGGCTCGACAATGTCCAATAACCGCTTATGCGTGCGGATTTCGAACTGTTCCCGAGACTTCTTGTCCACATGGGGAGAACGGAGCACACAATATTTGGTTATCTTAGTAGGCAGAGGTATTGGCCCTGCCACTTTGGCACCAGTCCGCTTTGCGGTCTCGACAATCTCATTGGTGGATTGATCCAGCAGCTTGTGGTCGTATGCTTTGAGTCGTATACGGATCTTTTGATTAGCCATAACTACTCCGTCCTAAGTTGGCGCCTCGTGTTCTGAGATATTCTCGGTTCTCTCACTGACCTCTTATAAATACGAAATCCTAAATCCGAAGCACGAAACAAATTCAAAATTCTAATTTTCAAATGTTCAAAACGATTCTCTTCAAAGATTCATCTCTAAGTTTTGGTCATTTGGATTTGGAGAATTCGAGAATTGTTTCGGATTTCGATATTCGGATTTCGAATTTTCCCTTTACTCCACAACATCACTGATCACACCGGCACCCACCGTGCGACCCCCCTCACGAATAGCAAACCGCAACTCCTTCTCCATCGCTATCGGCGTGATCAACTCAATGTCCATGGCCACGTTGTCACCAGGCATCACCATCTCAACTCCCTCAGGCAACTGCACCACCCCGGTCACATCCGTGGTCCGAAAATAAAACTGCGGCCTATACCCATTGAAAAACGGCGTGTGACGACCACCCTCCTCCTTCTTCAATATATATGCCTCAGCCTTGAACTTCGTATGCGGCATAATCGAACCAACCTGAGCCACTACCTGACCACGCTCCACATCGTCCCGCTTCACACCACGCAACAATACGCCAATGTTGTCACCGGCCTGACCCTCATCCAATGTCTTGCGAAACATCTCCACACCAGTGCATACCGTCTTGTGCGTCGGCCTAATACCCACTACCTCTACCTCATCGCCTATCTTGATTATGCCACGCTCTAAACGACCCGTTACCACCGTACCACGACCAGATATGCTAAATACGTCCTCTATCGGCATCAAAAACGGCTTGTCAACATCACGCACAGGCTCAGGTATGTACGTGTCCACCGCTTCCATTAACTCAAACACACAACCAGCCTCCTCACTCTCATGATCATCACTCTCCAATGCCTTCAACGCACTGCCCCGAATGATCGGAACATCATCACCAGGAAACTCATACTTCGACAATAACTCCCGTAACTCCAACTCAACCAGCTCAATCAACTCCTCATCATCAACCATGTCAACCTTGTTCAAAAATACCACTATGTAAGGCACACCCACCTGACGAGCCAATAATATGTGCTCACGCGTCTGCGGCATCGGACCATCATCAGCTCCCACTACCAATATCGCACCATCCATCTGCGCAGCACCAGTAATCATGTTCTTGATGTAGTCCGCATGACCAGGACAGTCCACATGAGCATAATGACGATTCTCCGTCTCATACTCCACATGCGCCGTCGCTATCGTGATCCCACGCTCCTTCTCCTCAGGCGCCTTGTCAATCTCATCAAACGGAACAAACTCCGCCATGCCCTTCTTGGCTAAATGCTTCGTTATCGCCGCCGTCAAAGTCGTCTTACCATGATCTATGTGACCTATTGTCCCTACATTTACATGCGGCTTCGTCCTCTCAAACTTTTTCTTCGCCATGGCGGTTCCTCCTTGGACTTTGTGTTGCCATCTAGGCTGGCTTTCTCAGGCCGTGCCTGATAGCTTTACTTCATAGACTAGCCGGCGGCCGCTGCCTTTACCTCCTCTGAAATAGAAAGCGGCACCGGATCATAATGAGAAAATTGCATATGAAACGTGGCTCGACCCTGGGTGACCGAACGCACGTCCGTTGCGTAGCCAAACATTTCTGCCAAGGGAACGCGAGATTCGATCACCTTGACATTGGTGCGGGATTCCATGCGCAGGATGCGGCCCCGGCGAGCGTTGAAATCGCCCACTACCTCACCGATGTATTCTTCTGGCACCACTACCTCCACAATCATGATCGGTTCAAGCAGGATCGGAGCTGCATCCTTAACACCTGATTTAACTGCCATAGACCCGGCAATTGTGAAAGCGATATCCGATGAGTCCACCTCATGGTAGGAACCATCCACCAAACTGACCCGGATATCAACCAGGGGATAACCAGCGAGGATCCCCTGCTCTAAAGCCTCCTGAACCCCTCGATGCACAGAACTAATGTATTCTTTGGGCACCACCCCGCCGACAATCCGGTCCACAAACTCAAATCCAGAGCCCCTCTCGTTGGGCTCCAATTCCAGCCAGACATGACCGAACTGCCCGCGGCCGCCACTTTGCCTAACAAAGCGTCCTTCGGCCCTGGCCTTACGGGTTATGGTCTCCCGATAGGCCACTTGGGGTTTGCCCACATTGGCGCTTACGTTGAATTCCCTGAGCAAACGATCGACGATAATCTCCAGGTGGAGTTCCCCCATTCCAGAGATGATAGTTTCTCCAGTCTCTTCCTCCGCCCGCACGGTAAAGGAGGGATCTTCCGCCGCAACTTTCGCTAAGCTTATTCCCAACTTCTCCTGGTCTGCCTTGCTCCTGGGTTCGATAGCAATTGAAATCACCGGCTCAGGGATATCCATGGATTCCAGTACAATCTGACTGGCAGGATCACACAGCGTGTCGCCAGTGCCAGTATTGCGCAGACCCACGGCTGCAACTATATCTCCGGCGTAGACCTCTTTAATATCCTCACGCTTGTTTGCATGCATTTTCAACAGCCGGCCTATCTTCTCTCGTACGTTCTTGGTAGCATTCAACACCTGGGTGCCGCTGCTGAGCTGTCCGGAGTAGACCCGAAGAAAAGTAAGATGCCCTACGAATGGATCGTTCATAAGCTTGAAGGCCAACGCCGCAAATGGTGCGCTATCATCGGTCAAGCGCGTTTCCTCTGTGTCCCGAGCCGTTATACCTGATATAGCCGGCACATCCAGGGGCGAGGGCAGGTACTTGACAATGCCGTCCAAAAGTGGCTGTACACCCTTATTCTTAAAGGCCGCACCGCAGAACACTGGAATCAGCTTCAACTCAAGGGTCGCACGCCGCAGGGCTTTTTCTATCTGGTCATTGTGTATCTCCTGGCCCTCTACGTATTTCTCCAGGAGGCTCTCATTGACGTCAGCTACAGCCTCTATAAGCTTTCCCCGGTAATGCTCGGCTTCAATCCGCAGCTCATCGTCCAGTTCCACCGTCTCATAGGCAGCTCCCAGTCCGGATTCCTCCCAGACAGTAGCTTTCATGCTTAGCAGGTCGATCACTCCACGGAAGTCCTGCTCTTTACCCAAGGGAATTTGCACTGCCACGGGGGAACCACCTAACCGGGTACGTATCATATCCAAACAACGGCTGAAATCTGCTCCCATCCTGTCCATTTTGTTGATGAAAGCGATTCGGGGTACGCCATAGCGATCCGCTTGGCGCCAGACCGTTTCCGACTGAGGTTCCACCCCCCCTACCGCACAAAAGATGGCCACAGCTCCATCGAGAACCCGCAGCGACCGCTCCACCTCAATGGTAAAATCCACATGCCCTGGGGTGTCAATGATATTGATGCGGTGACCATCCCAAAAACAGGTGGTGGCAGCACTGGTAATGGTGATCCCCCTCTCTTGTTCCTGTTCCATCCAGTCCATCACCGCAGTGCCTTCATGGACCTCTCCCATTTTATGGGAAACCCCAGTGTAGTACAGGATCCGCTCGGTGGTGGTCGTCTTCCCGCCGTCAATGTGGGCCATGATGCCGATGTTGCGAACCTTCTCTAATGGTACATCCCGAGCCATTGAACACCTAATAGTCAAATCCGAATATCGAAATTCGAAATTCGAAACAAATTCAAATGTCCAAAATCCAAATGTTCAAAACTTCTACTTTCGAGACTCAGTTTCCCTTCTTTTGAACCTTGGAAAATTTGAATTTCGAATTTGTTTCGTGCTTCGTGCTTCGAATTTCGAATTTGTGCCTTCCGTTATGCTTCTTTCCTTAGTTGCCTATACGGCCTAGACTACCAATTCGCCAACCGATGCGGGTGCTTACCAGCGATAATGGGCAAATGCCTTGTTTGCTTCGGCCATGCGATGAGTGTCTTCTTTCTTCTTCACCGAAGCGCCGCGGTTATTGGCTGCATCCATGAGTTCACCCGCCAGTTTGTGGGTCATACTCTTCTCGGAGCGGTCCTGGGCGTAACTGATAATCCAGCGGATCGCCAGCGCCACTCGGCGATTAGTGCGCACTTCCACCGGTACCTGGTAGGTTGATCCTCCCACCCGCCTGGATTTCACTTCTAAGACCGGCTTGACATTATCCAGTGCCTTTTTGAAGACCTCCAGCGGGTCTTGCTTACTGCGTTGGGCTATAATGTCAAAGGATTCGTACAGTATCCGCTCGGCCACGCTCTTCTTGCCCTTCCGCATAATATTGTTAATGAACTTGGCAACCAGCTTACTGCCGTATTTAGGATCTGGCAGAATATCGCGTTTTGCGATCTCTCTTCTTCTCGGCATCAGATTACTCCTCAGTCAGGGGAGTCGCTCCCCCAGTCCCCTCCTTGGCCGGGAGATGTGTCAGACCGATACACAGCATGGGCCACGGCAAGATGCGTCCGTGGCCCATGCTGTGGTGACCGCTCACCTAGTGGTTACTTGGGTTTCTTGGCTCCGTACTTCGAGCGACCCTGACGTCGATCTTGAACCCCTGTGGCGTCGAGAGTGCCCCGGATGATGTGGTAGCGCACTCCAGGTAGATCCTTGACCCGGCCACCACGGATCAGCACTACAGAATGCTCCTGAAGATTGTGGCCTACACCGGGAATATAGGAGGTCACTTCAATGCCATTGGTCAATCGTACTCGGGCAATTTTACGGAGCGCCGAATTGGGCTTCTTGGGTGTTGTCGTATAAACCCGCACACAGACGCCACGCTTCTGTGGGCACCCCTGGAGAGCAGGGGTGCTCTTTTTTCTCTTGACCTGCTGTCTTCCTTTCCGAACCAATTGATTGATGGTTGGCATGGTCCTTATGCCTCTCTTGCTCGTCCAATTACCGATGACCATCCCAAGCACCATCGGCACCAAAATCCACTCAAATTACTTACGGATTTTGAATTTGTCAACATCTTTTTCTACTCGGCTACGACCGTTTCCTCTTTTTCTCCAGTTACCATTTCCCGGTAAGCTTTCAGGCCAGTTCCTGCTGGAATCAGCCTTCCCATGATCACGTTTTCTTTGAGGCCGCGGAGGTAATCCACCCTGCCAGCCACCGCCGCATCTGTGAGTACCTTGGTGGTCTCTTGGAAGGAGGCCGCCGAGATAAAGCTCTCAGTACTCAGCGATGCCTTGGTTATTCCCAGCAGAAGTGGTTCGCCCACCGCAGGCTTATTGCCTGCCTCAAGCAATGTTTGGTTGGCCTCCTCAAAACGGTACTTCTCCACATGCTCACCCATAAGAAAATCGGAATCCCCAGGATCGGTGATCCGCACTCGCTTGAGCATCTGGCGCACAATTACCTCTATGTGTTTGTCGTTGATCTTGACTCCCTGGAGCCGGTATACCTGTTGAACCTCGTCCACCAAATACTTGGCCAACTCCTTTTCACCCAGAATATTGAGAATATCGTGGGGATTGGCAGCGCCCTCCATGAGCGGTTCGCCGGCCCGCACCATGTCACCCTCATGGACACTGATGTGCTTACCCTTAGCGATCAGGTACTCCTTGCTGTCTCCCACCTCAGGAGTAATAAGCACTTTGCGCTTGCCCTTGGTATCCTTACCGAAAGAGACTATACCGCTGATCTCGCTGATTACTGCCTGCTCTTTGGGCTTGCGGACCTCAAAGAGCTCAGCCACCCGCGGCAGACCGCCGGTGATGTCTTTAGTCTTGGTGGTCTCCCGCGGGATCTTTGCCAGAACATCGCCCGCAGAGACTTGATCACCCTCGGTTGTCATGATAATCGCCCCCACAGGCATGAAGTAGCGGGCGGCACTCTTGCCCACCTTGGCTGTTTTGCCTGACTTGTCCTTGATGGAAATCCGCGGTCTTACATCAGTTTCTCTATATTCGACGATCACCTTGCTGGCTTTACCAGTAA
Organism: uncultured Desulfobacteraceae bacterium; assembly: GCA_964346905.1. Taxonomy (GTDB): domain Bacteria; phylum Desulfobacterota; class Syntrophobacteria; order BM002; family BM002; genus BM002. The sequence goes on from CAYFXH010000010.1 coordinate 38,854, forward strand.
CCGGGTCAACTCTCTCTTGCATGGTGACACCTTCGAAGATGTCGCCAAATTTCACCGTACCGTTTACCTCGGTGAGGATTGGCGTGGTGAAGGGATCCCACTCGGCTAGCAGGGTGTCCGCCTCAACCTCCTGACCATCTGTGACTTTCAGCTTAGCTCCATAAATGATCTGGTAGCGCTCGCGCTCGCGCCCACCTTCGCCGACTATGGTGATTTCTCCGTTGCGGTTCATCACCACCAAATCTCCGTCCACATTGCGAACTGTGTTGAGTTCGACATATTTCACGGCGCCCGGGTTACGGTTACTGATGGAGGTCTGCTCAATCCTTTTGCTTGCTGTACCGCCAATGTGAAAGGTACGCATGGTAAGCTGGGTTCCGGGCTCGCCGATGGACTGAGCAGCGATGATGCCTACCGCCTCACCGATCTCCACCATACGGCCATGGGCCAGATCTCGCCCATAGCACTTGACACAGGCGCCACGCCTGCTCTTGCACGTAAGAACCGAACGAATGTGGATTCGCTCCAACCCTGCCTCTTCGATGCGAGCTACCGCGTCTTCGTCGATCTCCTCGTTGGCCCCGACCAGCACATCATCGGTTATCGGATCTTTGATGTCCTCCAGGGCTACCCGGCCGAGAATGCGTTCACTCAACCGCTGAATAATCTCCCCAGCCTCGGTGAGTGCCTCCACCCATATACCGTCTATGGTGCCACAGTCGTTTTCGCAGACAATAGAGTCCTGAGACACATCAACCAACCTCCGCGTCAGGTAGCCGGAGTTCGCGGTCTTCAGTGCCGTGTCTGCCAGACCCTTGCGGGCTCCGTGGGTGGAAACAAAGTACTGCAACACGGTAAGACCCTCGCGGAAGTTGGCGGTAATGGGGGTTTCGATGATCTCACCCGATGGCTTGGCCATGAGCCCACGCATCCCGGAGAGCTGGCGCATCTGATCCTTACTACCTCGAGAGCCTGAGTCCGCCATCATAAATATGGGGTTGAATGACGGCATTTTCTCCGCCTCACTATCGGGGCCGGCGATGCTCTCCGTTGCAATTTCAAGCATCATCTCGCTGGCGATATCCTCGGTGGCCTTGGCCCAGATATCCACCACTTTGTTGTACTTCTCGCCGTCGGTAATGAGGCCCTCGTTGTACTGCCTTTCGATCTCACGGATGTTGTCCGTAGCCTGTTGTATGATTTGTTGCTTGCGTGTTGGGATGACCATATCGGAAACTGCTATTGAAACTCCGGACTGGGTGGCAAACTTGTAACCGATATCTTTGATACGGTCGGCCAATATAACCGTGTTTTTGACGCCAGCCTTACGATAACTGTGATCGAAGAGCTCGGCCAAAGCCCGTTTGTTCATAATTTTGTTGATGTACTCAAAGGAAATCTGAGGTGGAACCACCTCGGATAGCAACACCCGACCAGTGGTGGTTTCCACCCTGGCGCCGTTCATGCGCACCGATATCCGGGCATGGAGATCCAGTTCTCCGGCATCATAGGCGCAGCGCACCTCTTCGGCATTGGCAAAAACCTTGTTCTCACCCTTGGCAAAAGGCTTCTCCCGAGTCATGTAATAGATGCCGAGAACAATATCCTGACTTGGGACGATAATGGGCTCTCCGTGTGCCGGGCTTAAGATGTTGTTGGTGCTCATCATCAACACCCGCGCCTCGATCTGTGCCTCAATGGAAAGCGGTATGTGGACGGCCATTTGATCGCCATCGAAATCAGCGTTGAAGGCGGAGCAGACGAGCGGATGGATCTGAATGGCCTTGCCTTCAATGAGAATGGGCTCGAAGGCCTGGATTCCCAGACGGTGCAAAGTGGGGGCGCGGTTCAGAAGCACTGGGTATTCCTTCACCACCTCATCCAGGCAGTCCCATACCTCAGGTGTTTCCTTCTCCACCATCTTCTTGGCACTCTTTATGGTGGTCACATAACCTCGTTCCTCCAGCTTGTTGTAAATGAATGGTTTGAACAGCTCCAGAGCCATCTTTTTTGGAATACCACACTGGTGGAGCCGCAAATCCGGACCAATGACGATCACGGAACGCCCGGAGTAGTCCACCCGCTTGCCCAGGAGGTTCTGGCGGAAGCGCCCCTGTTTTCCTTTTAGCATGTCAGAGAGCGACTTCAGTGGTCTCTTGTTGGGCCCGGTGATAGTCTTGCCTCTTCTGCCGTTGTCAAACAAGACGTCCACGGCTTCCTGCAGCATCCGCTTCTCATTGCGAATGATGATCTCAGGCGCATTGAGCTCTTGCAATCGCCGCAGACGGTTATTGCGATTGATCACCCGCCGATAGAGATCGTTGAGATCGCTGGTGGCGAAGCGACCCCCGTCAAGAGGGACGAGGGGGCGCAAATCTGGGGGCAGCACCGGGATCACTTCGAGGATCATCCACTCGGCCTGGTTTCCTGACTCGCGGAAGGCGTTGACCACTTTGAGTCGCTTGGCCAACTTCTTCCGTTTGGCCACCGAGTTTGTCTTGCTGATCTCTTGGCGTAGTTCCTCGGCGAGCTCCTCCAGATCCAGGCCTGCCAATAGTTCCTTCACGGCTTCCGCACCAATGCCCACCTTAAAGTTGTTGCCGTGTTGTTCGCGCAACTGCCGATACCGCTCTTCTCCGAGCAGTTCGTGCTTGCTCAGCGTGGTATCCCCGGGATCAATCACAATGTAACTATCGAAGTAGAGGACTTTTTCCAGCTCCTTCAAGGTAAGATCCAGGAGGTTGCCAACCTTACTGGGCAGACTTTTCAAAAACCATATATGTGCCACTGGGGCTGCCAGTTCAATGTGGCCCATCCGTTCTCGTCGAACCTTGGATTGGATTACCTCAACACCACATTTTTCGCAGACCACTCCCCTGTGCTTCATGCGTTTGTATTTACCGCAGTTACATTCATAGTCTTTGGTGGGCCCAAAAATTTTGGCGCAGAACAGGCCATCACGCTCTGGCTTGAAAGTCCGGTAATTAATGGTCTCTGGTTTCTTGATCTCTCCATAAGACCACTCTCGGATTTTCTCTGGTGAGGCCAGGGAAATACGAACCGCATTGAAACTTAAAGGATCCTTGGGACGAACGAAAAGGTTGTACAGTTCTTTCACTGCAACCTCCTTGAGGAGAAAGCTCTCCTCACGCAAATTTTTTGTGATTAACCCGAATAGTGACTATAAAGAATCACGTTTAAGTAAATCCGAAGCACGAAGCACGAAATACGAAACAAATTCAAAATACGAATTTTCCAATGTTCAAAACAAATGGCTCAAAGTAGTAAATACCTGATTTTGGACATTGGTATTTTGAGAATTTGAAAATTGTTTCGGATTTCGATATTCGAATTTCGAATTTTCCAGCCCCAGCGCCTGGAGTTCCTTCACCAACACGTTGAACGATTCTGGTAAACCAGCCTCGAGAGTATTTTCACCTTTAACAATTTTCTCGTACATGCGAGTCCTTCCGGCCACATCGTCTGATTTCACCGTAAGGAACTCTTGCAAGGCATAGGCGGCACCGTAAGCCTCCATTGCCCAGACTTCCATCTCTCCAAGACGCTGTCCACCGAACTGTGCCTTGCCACCCAATGGCTGCTGAGTCACGAGTGAGTAAGGACCAATGGAGCGCGCGTGCAGCTTGTCATCCACTAAGTGGTGCAGCTTCATCATGTACATAATGCCTACGGTGACTTCACTGTCGAATGGCTCACCAGTACGGCCGTCATAGAGGGTGGCCCGTCCCAACTCAGGCAGGCCACCTTCTTTGAGAAAGTTGCGAATCTCTTCCTCCTCAGCACCATCAAAGACCGGGCTGGCCACATGGAATCCCTCTTGATAGTGGGGGATGAGGCTCTTGAGTTCGCTTTCGTCAGCCTTGGCAAAGTACTCTTTATACTCCCGCTCGGAGTAGAGCCGCCGGAGCTTCTTCAATACACTCTCCCGGCTCTTGTATTCCTCCAGCAGTCGGGCAAGTTTCTCACCGAGCCCCTTGGCTGCCCAACCCAGATGGGTCTCCAAAACCTGACCCACATTCATCCGCGACGGTACGCCCAGAGGATTGAGGACGATGTCTACCGGGGTGCCGTCGGCAAAGTAGGGCATATCCTCTTCAGGTAATACCCGGCTCACCACCCCTTTGTTTCCGTGGCGGCCAGCCATCTTGTCCCCCACCGCAAGCTTGCGCTTCACCGCCAGGTAGACTTTAACCATTTTAATGACCCCTGGCGGCAGCTCGTCACCCTTTTTGAGCTTGGCGATTTTATCTTCAAAGACCATCTGTACAAGTTCGATCTGCTCGTGGTAGTTCTCCCAGATCGCCCGAACCTGTGCACTCGTCTCGGGTTCACCCGCTACCTCAATCTCTATCCACTGACCGGGGGCCAGTCGGGCAAGGATCTCAGCATCAAATACACCACCCTTCTTGAGCAACGTCTGCTTACCCTCCTTGATCGGTATGGCTGTCTTCTTGCCGGTCAGCAAGCGCTCGAGTTTGTTGAGTGCGCTTTTCTTGATGATCTTGATCTCATCACGCTGATCCTTTAGCAACCTTGCTATTTCCTCATCTTCGATGGATTTGGTCCGCTCGTCCTTATCGACGCCTTTGCGGGAGAAGACCTTGGCATCAATGACAATGCCCTCCACACCAGGAGGAACCCGTAGAGAGGTATCTTTCACATCCCCAGCCTTCTCGCCGAAGATTGCTCGGAGCAGTTTCTCCTCCGGGGTGAGCTGAGTCTCACCCTTTGGTGTTACCTTGCCCACCAGGATGTCACCCGTCTTGATCGTGGCGCCGATCCGAATAATTCCGCTTTCGTCAAGATTGCGTAATGCCTCCTCACCGATGTTGGGGATATCCCGGGTGATCTCCTCTTTGCCCAGCTTGGTATCCCGGGCCACCAACTCAAACTCCTCGATGTGGATAGAGGTGAAGACATCCTCTTTGACCACCCTTTCGCTCACCAGAATGGAATCCTCGAAATTGTAGCCACCCCAACTCATGAAAGCCACGGTGACATTGCGCCCGAGAGCCAGTTCTCCCATTTCTGTGGCTGGGCCATCAGCAATGATCTGACCCTTCCTCACCATCTGCCCAGGACGAACTATGGGCTTTTGATTGAAACAGGTATTCTGATTGGAGCGTTGGAATTTGGTTACCTTATAAATATCCACCGCTGAGGCAAGTGATTGGCCACCACCATCATCCTGGGACGCCCGGATCACGACGCGAGAAGCATCTACATCTTCCACCACTCCGCCGCGTTGGGCAATGACCGTAACCCCTGAATCCTTGGCAACCACCCTCTCAATACCGGTGCCCACAATCGGTGCCTTGGCTTGTAAGAGAGGCACAGCCTGCCGTTGCATGTTGGAGCCCATCAGTGCTCGGTTGGCATCATCGTTTTCAAGGAAAGGAATGAGAGAGGCGGCGACGCTCACCAATTGGTTCGGACTCACATCCATAAATTCCACCTCGTCAGAACCTGCTGTGACAAACTCACCCTCACGTCGACAGGAAACCTGATCTCGGACGAACTTACTCTTGTTGTCCAGAGGGGCGTTGGCCTGAGCAAAGGCCTGCTCTTTCTCATCCATGGCGCTCAGATATACAACCTTGTTGGAAACCTTGCCGCTTGCCACCTCCCGGTAAGGAGTTTCGATAAAGCCGAACTCGTTTACCCGAGCATAGGTGCTCAACGAGACGATCAGTCCGATGTTGGGACCTTCCGGGGTTTCAATGGGGCAAATGCGCCCGTAGTGAGTTGGATGTACATCGCGCACCTCAAAGCCGGCCCGCTCTCGCGTGAGACCTCCAGGACCAAGGGCGCTGAGTCTGCGCTTGTGGGTAATCTCGCTCAACGGATTCGTCTGGTCCATGAACTGGCTTAGCTGACTGGTGCCGAAGAACTCTTTGACCACCGCTGACACCGGCTTAGCATTTATGAGGTCATGGGGCATAAGCGTCTCAATCTCCTGGAGGCTCATGCGCTCCTTGATGGCACGCTCCATCCGAACCAGGCCGATGCGGTACTGGTTTTCCAAGAGTTCCCCAACAGCCCGCACCCGACGATTGCCCAGGTTATCGATATCGTCCACCGCCCCTTGGGTGTCCTTGATTGTTATTAGCCGCTTCACAGCCCTTAGGATGTCATCCTTGCTTAGGGTCCGCTGGCTAAGTGGCACCTCATCGGTGCCCAGTTGCTGGTTCAGCTTTAGCCGACCCACCTCGGACAGGTCATAGTGGTCAGGGCTGAAGAAAAGATTCTTGAAAAACTCAGCGGCCACTTCCGGGGTGGGAGGATTACTGGGCCGCAGCTTGCGATAGATTTCCAGAATCGCCGAGTCCGAATCCTCCACCTTGTCCATGAGAAGGGTGTTTCGAAAAAACGGACTAACATCGGCGCCATCCATGTAGAGCAAATCAACCGACTTGACCCCTTGGGCCCGCAGGCTGACAAGGTGCTCTTCAGTGAGGGTTTCATTGCACTGGATGAGCACCTCGCCGGTGTTCTCATCCACCACATCGCGTCCCACCACCCGACCCACCAGGTTCTCGTCAGGAAATGGGATGTCGGTAATGTTCGACTCCTTGAGCTGTTGAATGAGCTTGACCCCCAGTTTCCTTCCCTTCTTGGCCAGAACTTTACCGCTTTTCGGATCACTAATATCTACAGGTGCCCGCACCCCTACCAAAAAATCTCTCTCCAGAGGCTTTGCCACTCCGTCCTCTTTGAGATAGACCCGCTCGGTTTGGTAAAAATAATTGAGGAGTTCATCAGCACTGTAGCCCAAGGCCTTGAGCAGAACGGTGACCGGAAACTTGCGCCGCCGATCAATGCGCACAAACAGGATGTCCTTGGGGTCGAACTCCAGATCGATCCAAGAGCCGCGCAGAGGGATGATTCTCGCAGAATAGAGCAGTTTGCCGGTTGAGTGGGTTTTACCCTTATCATGGTCGAAAAAGATGCCCGGAGAGCGGTGCAACTGACTTACCACCACCCGTTCCGTGCCATTGACGATAAAGGTACCATTTTCGGTCATCAGAGGTATGGTGCCGAAATAGATCTCCTGTTCCTTGATATCGCGAATGTTCTTGACGCCACTCTCTTTCTCCACATCGTAGACCACCAAGCGCACAGTGATCTTGAGTGGGGCCTCGTAGGTCATCCCTCGCTGCAAACACTCTTCGACATCGTACTTGATCCCACCAATGGTATAGCGGACGAATTCCAGGGACGCCGTTCCACTGAAGTCGCGAATCGGGAAGACTCCTTTGAATACGCCCTGGAGACCTTTGTTGATGCGTTCATCGGGATCCACCTCTTTTTGCAGAAACCGTTCATAGGATTGTCTCTGCATCTCTATCAGGTTGGGGATCTCGACTATTTGCTTGATCTTGCCAAAATTCTTCCGCACACGATACTCATTGGCCAATGAGGTTGCCATATTTTCTCCCCTTTGGCGCCATCTCCGTCACCTGACCTTCTGGTGAGGGTCAAGCCGCATCACCCCGTAGCGATGACGGAGAGGGTGTTTCCGTCCCCTAGAACAGAAACCGCTAGATTCAGATGGCCAGCCGTCAAAAACCCCTGCCGGTCTCTACCGGCCAGCGAAGTTAAGGAAACGGACATACGGTGCTGTTCTCCCATGCAGTATGTACCGTTCCACCCTTCCTGGATGTCAGTTACTTTACCTCGACGGTGGCGCCAGCTTCCTCCAATTGCTTGACAACATCGTCGGCTTCCTCTTTGGACACGCCTTCCTTGACATTGCCGGGCAATGCATCCACCAGAGCCTTGGCCTCTTTCAAACCCAGACCGGTGATGGCGCGTACCACCTTTATTACCTGAATTTTCTTGTCGCCCACTGCGGTGATCACCACATCAAACTCGGTCTTCTCAACCTCAGCGGCAGCCTCAGCGCCAGCCGCGGGAGTTGCACCCGGCATTGCCATTGGCATTGCCGCCATGGGTGCTGCTGCGGATACTCCCAGTTCTTCTTCCAGCTCTTTGACTAACTCGGCCAGCTCGAACACCGGCATGTTTTTGATGTATTCTTTGATGTCATCTTTCGTGATTTTCGCCTTCGCCATGGTTTCACTCCTTAATCGCTCTCTATCTCTATTCGCACAGTCACGGTTTATCTAGATCATGATGTTGGTGTGGCCTTCTGCTCTAAGGCCTTGAGCACACCCAAAAGATTGCTCGGTGTGGCTGCCAACACGCCAACGAAATCCCTGGGAACAGCGTTCATGACACCCAGCAATCTTGCGGGCAGCGATAGCATGAGCCCCAGTAACTGAGCCCGCAGCTCTTCTTTGGAGGGCAAATTGATTACCTTCTTCATGTCCTCCTGGAGCATGAGCCTGCCAGCGAGTACTCCAACCTTTACTTCCAGCTTGTCATTATTTTTGGCATAGTCCAGCAGCAATGCAGCTGGCGCCAACTCGTCATCGTAGCAGAGGGCCAGGGCACAGGGTCCGATGAGATGGTCCTCCAACACTGAGGCCACCGTACCCTGAACTGCCAGCCGAGTCAGGCTGTTCTTCACCACCCGGTATTCAACTCCCGCTTCTTTGAGTTTATGGCGCAACTCGGTGATCTCCGTCACTTTGAGACCCCGATAGTCGGTGATTACTGCTGCTTTGGACCGCTCCAACTTGGCGTGGAGCTCGTCCACCATTGCTTCTTTCTCTTGCCGGTTCAAATCTCTTCCTCCCCCCTTTCCTCTGCCAGCTACATCATGCTCTGACAAAGTCATTGGAGGTGCCCAATTGTCTGGGGCGGATTGCCCGTTTCAGTCTCGGTAGGCTGACCCAGAGTCAATTATCCGCTTGCCAAGCCCAAAAACAGAAGTGAGCTGAGCAAAGTGTCCAGTCGCATCTTGCCATTCGGGCTGGCGAGGCACCTACTGTCTTTGACGAATCAAAGCATCGCCTCGGCAGTCGATGATTTTCCTCCATCTGGCCAACTGGCCTTTGATACCCTATAGCTTTCAGCATTACTCGGTGGGCAAGGCCCACCCTAGCTATACTTACAAAAATTCGAAATCCTAAGCACGAAATCCTAAACAAATCCGAATGACCAAAATTCAAATGACCAAAACCAAAAAAGCGCAAGATTCGTCCAGTAGTCTTTGTTTTGAACATTGAGAAATTCGAATTTTGAATTTGTTTCGAATTTCGATATTCGCTATTCGGATTTAAGATGTGCTGCAATTACCTTCCCGCATCGAGCTGTACTGTCCAATGCTATAGACTGCTGCTCGCTGAACTATGGCAGCAATGTTTTGACATTGGCCGGATCAATCTTGATCCCGGGTCCCATGGTAGTGGAAATGGCAATGGTCCGTATATATGTACCTTTGCTGGCCGCTGGCTTCAGACGCACGATGGTCTCAACGAATGTGGCGATATTTTCCAGCAGCTTGTCCGCACCAAAAGAGACCCTGCCAACCGGGGCGTGGACAATGCCTGATTTTTCCACGCGAAAATCAATCTTACCTGACTTAATTTCCTTGATGACCTTGGCAATATCAAAGGTGACTGTACCCAATTTGGCATTGGGCATAAGGCCTCGAGGCCCCAGGATCTTGCCAATTTTGCCCACAGAGCCCATCATGTCAGGGGTTGCTACGGTTTTGTCGAACTCAAGCCACCCATCTTTGATTTTTGTTATGAGTTCATCGGCCCCAGCGTAATCAGCGCCAGCCTCAAGCGCTTCCTTTTCCTTTTCGCCTTTGGCAAAGGCCAAGACCCGCACCGATTTCCCGGTGCCATTGGGAAGCACCACAGTGCCCCGCACCATTTGATCCGCTCGGCGAGGGTCCACCCCGAGACGTAGAGCCAAATCAACACTCTCGTCGAAGCGGGCGTAGGCGCAGTCCAGGGCAAGCTTCACCCCTTCAGCAAAGTCATATCGCTGGGAAAGATCGACATCCTCTCTGGCTTTCTTACGCTTCTTGCCTTTCTTAGCCATAGTTATTCTCCGAACCTACTCGATTGTAATTCCCATACTTCTGGCGGTTCCCTCGATGGTCTTGACCGCTGCCTCCAGGCTGGTGGTATTCAGATCTGGCATCTTTAGACGGGCAATTTCCTCCACTTGCTGGCGCGAGACCTGACCCACTTTCTCAGTGTTGGGCTCACCGGAGCCTTTGGCAATCTTGGCCGCCTTTTTGAGTAGCACCGAGGCAGGAGGCGTTTTGGTCACATAGGTGAAGGAGCGGTCACCGTAAACAGTAATCACCACCGGTATGATCATGCCCTCCTCCCCCTGAGTTTTGGCATTGAAGGACTTACAAAACTCCATGATGTTCACCCCGTGCTGACCCAATGCGGGACCTATGGGGGGAGATGGGTTTGCTTGACCTGCGGGGACCTGCAGTTTGATCTTTGCAATTACCTTCTTAGCCATCTTTCCTCTCTCCTGGGAACTACTCGAACCGACCTTCTCCAGTATGTCCGTTTATGCAAACCACAAAGGACGCAAGGATCACTAGGGTGATCAGGGGTGGAACGTCCGTGATAACTGTGCTTTTTCAAATCTTTGTGCTCTCTGTGTGGCTATGCTTGCAGCATTGCTCCCGAGCTAACCTTGGTCTTGTGCACTGGTTACCCACAGAGCTAGATCTTGGTCACCTGGACAAAATCCAGTTCCACCGGAGTCGAACGGCCAAATATGCTTACCAGAACCCGAACCTTACCCTTTTCCGGGCTTACTTCGTCCACCACACCGTTGAAGTTGGAAAAGGGACCATCAATGACGCGCACCTCATCACCCCGATCGAAGAGGTATTTGGGCTTGGGTTTCAGTGCGCCTTCAGTCATTTGTTCAATGATGTTTTGAGCCTCTTCGTCACTGAGTGGGGTGGGTTTATCTTTGCCACCGATAAATCCCGTTACCTTCGGAGTGTCCTTAACTATGTGCCATGTTTCCTCGTTCAGCTCCATTCGCACCAGGATGTAACCCGGATAGAACTTGCGAGCAGAGGTCTTCCTCTCCCCCTTTACCAGTTCCACTACCTTTTCAGTGGGCACAAGGATCTGATCAAAAAACTCCTCTTTGCCAAGGGTCTTGATCCGCTCCTCTAAGGCATTTTTTACCTTTTGTTCGTATCCCGAGTAGGTATGGACGATGAACCAGTGCATCGCGAAAAAAGTCTCCAATCCGTATTGGCCAGATACAGTCAATGGCTCTAGCCGCAACCTGCCTGTATGCATTCCGGACAGCGGCCAGGAACCACGTATGCTCTAACTGAGCACATACCGCATAATCTTGGATAGAACGAGATCAATAATGCCCAGGAATGCGCCTATCAAGATCACTATAACCAGCACCACCGAGGTGGAGGCAATGGTATCCTTGCGCGTAGGCCAGGTGACTTTGGCCAACTCAACCCGAACCTCGCGGAGGAACTGACTAACAGTGTTCACCACCCCTGAGGTTCTCTCTTTGACACTCGGCTTCGCTACTGCCTTGCGCCCCTTGGCTGGCTGGCTCACCGCGACTGCCGCAGCCTTGGGCGAGTCTCCAGTAGCTGTTGAGGCGGCCTTAGATTTCTTCTTCTTCTTTTTTTTCTTAGACTTTTTCATAGTCTGAAAAATAAATGGCAGGCCAGGAGGGATTCGAACCCCCAACACCCGGATTTGGAGTCCGGTGCTCTAGCCGTTCGAGCTACTGGCCTGCTGGAATAGTGTTACCACTTGGCGCCATCGCCTCAATTCTTCACTCCGCTCAATCCCGCATGCGCGTTTCCGGTGACTTCGCGCTCGCCTCGCTCCGCTTAAGCGAGGTCCTATTTGGTCTCTCGATGCAGAGTGTGATGCCCACAAAAGCGGCAATATTTACGGAACTCCAGCTTATCTGGAGTCGTCCTTTTGTTTTTGGTTGTTGTATAGTTTCGCCGTTTACACTCTGAACAGGCCAAGGTTACGATAATGCGCATGCTCTATCCTATATGAGATGTGAGACGTCTAACCTAACTGTCTTCTACCCCAATTCCACAATCCCACATCCGCAATCCACAATCCCACATCTACTCCACAATATCACTGATCACACCGGCACCCACCGTGCGACCCCCCTCACGAATAGCAAACCGCAACTCCTTCTCCATCGCTATCGGCGTGATCAACTCAATGTCCATGGCCACGTTGTCACCAGGCATCACCATCTCAACTCCCTCAGGCAACTGCACCACCCCGGTCACATCCGTGGTCCGAAAATAAAACTGCGGCCTATACCCATTGAAAAACGGCGTGTGACGACCACCCTCCTCCTTCTTCAATATATATGCCTCAGCCTTGAACTTCGTATGCGGCATAATCGAACCAACCTGAGCCACTACCTGACCACGCTCCACATCGTCCCGCTTCACACCACGCAACAATACGCCAATGTTGTCACCGGCCTGACCCTCATCCAATGTCTTGCGAAACATCTCCACACCAGTGCATACCGTCTTGTGCGTCGGCCTAATACCCACTACCTCTACCTCATCGCCTATCTTGATTATGCCACGCTCTAAACGACCCGTTACCACCGTACCACGACCAGATATGCTAAATACGTCCTCTATCGGCATCAAAAACGGCTTGTCAACATCACGCACAGGCTCAGGTATGTACGTGTCCACCGCTTCCATTAACTCAAACACACAACCAGCCTCCTCACTCTCATGATCATCACTCTCCAATGCCTTCAACGCACTGCCCCGAATGATCGGAACATCATCACCAGGAAACTCATACTTCGACAATAACTCCCGTAACTCCAACTCAACCAGCTCAATCAACTCCTCATCATCAACCATGTCAACCTTGTTCAAAAATACCACTATGTAAGGCACACCCACCTGACGAGCCAATAATATGTGCTCACGCGTCTGCGGCATCGGACCATCATCAGCTCCCACTACCAATATCGCACCATCCATCTGCGCAGCACCAGTAATCATGTTCTTGATGTAGTCCGCATGACCAGGACAGTCCACATGAGCATAATGACGATTCTCCGTCTCATACTCCACATGCGCCGTCGCTATCGTGATCCCACGCTCCTTCTCCTCAGGCGCCTTGTCAATCTCATCAAACGGAACAAACTCCGCCATGCCCTTCTTGGCTAAATGCTTCGTTATCGCCGCCGTCAAAGTCGTCTTACCATGATCTATGTGACCTATTGTCCCTACATTTACATGCGGCTTCGTCCTCTCAAACTTTTTCTTCGCCATGGCGGTTCCTCCTTGGACTTTGTGTTGCCATCTAGGCTGGCTTTCTCAGGCCGTGCCTGATAGCTTTACTTCATAGACTAGCCGGCGGCCGCTGCCTTTACCTCCTCTGAAATAGAAAGCGGCACCGGATCATAATGAGAAAATTGCATATGAAACGTGGCTCGACCCTGGGTGACCGAACGCACGTCCGTTGCGTAGCCAAACATTTCTGCCAAGGGAACGCGAGATTCGATCACCTTGACATTGGTGCGGGATTCCATGCGCAGGATGCGGCCCCGGCGAGCGTTGAAATCGCCCACTACCTCACCGATGTATTCTTCTGGCACCACTACCTCCACAATCATGATCGGTTCAAGCAGGATCGGAGCTGCATCCTTAACACCTGATTTAACTGCCATAGACCCGGCAATTGTGAAAGCGATATCCGATGAGTCCACCTCATGGTAGGAACCATCCACCAAACTGACCCGGATATCAACCAGGGGATAACCAGCGAGGATCCCCTGCTCTAAAGCCTCCTGAACCCCTCGATGCACAGAACTAATGTATTCTTTGGGCACCACCCCGCCGACAATCCGGTCCACAAACTCAAATCCAGAGCCCCTCTCGTTGGGCTCCAATTCCAGCCAGACATGACCGAACTGCCCGCGGCCGCCACTTTGCCTAACAAAGCGTCCTTCGGCCCTGGCCTTACGGGTTATGGTCTCCCGATAGGCCACTTGGGGTTTGCCCACATTGGCGCTTACGTTGAATTCCCTGAGCAAACGATCGACGATAATCTCCAGGTGGAGTTCCCCCATTCCAGAGATGATAGTTTCTCCAGTCTCTTCCTCCGCCCGCACGGTAAAGGAGGGATCTTCCGCCGCAACTTTCGCTAAGCTTATTCCCAACTTCTCCTGGTCTGCCTTGCTCCTGGGTTCGATAGCAATTGAAATCACCGGCTCAGGGATATCCATGGATTCCAGTACAATCTGACTGGCAGGATCACACAGCGTGTCGCCAGTGCCAGTATTGCGCAGACCCACGGCTGCAACTATATCTCCGGCGTAGACCTCTTTAATATCCTCACGCTTGTTTGCATGCATTTTCAACAGCCGGCCTATCTTCTCTCGTACGTTCTTGGTAGCATTCAACACCTGGGTGCCGCTGCTGAGCTGTCCGGAGTAGACCCGAAGAAAAGTAAGATGCCCTACGAATGGATCGTTCATAAGCTTGAAGGCCAACGCCGCAAATGGTGCGCTATCATCGGTCAAGCGCGTTTCCTCTGTGTCCCGAGCCGTTATACCTGATATAGCCGGCACATCCAGGGGCGAGGGCAGGTACTTGACAATGCCGTCCAAAAGTGGCTGTACACCCTTATTCTTAAAGGCCGCACCGCAGAACACTGGAATCAGCTTCAACTCAAGGGTCGCACGCCGCAGGGCTTTTTCTATCTGGTCATTGTGTATCTCCTGGCCCTCTACGTATTTCTCCAGGAGGCTCTCATTGACGTCAGCTACAGCCTCTATAAGCTTTCCCCGGTAATGCTCGGCTTCAATCCGCAGCTCATCGTCCAGTTCCACCGTCTCATAGGCAGCTCCCAGTCCGGATTCCTCCCAGACAGTAGCTTTCATGCTTAGCAGGTCGATCACTCCACGGAAGTCCTGCTCTTTACCCAAGGGAATTTGCACTGCCACGGGGGAACCACCTAACCGGGTACGTATCATATCCAAACAACGGCTGAAATCTGCTCCCATCCTGTCCATTTTGTTGATGAAAGCGATTCGGGGTACGCCATAGCGATCCGCTTGGCGCCAGACCGTTTCCGACTGAGGTTCCACCCCCCCTACCGCACAAAAGATGGCCACAGCTCCATCGAGAACCCGCAGCGACCGCTCCACCTCAATGGTAAAATCCACATGCCCTGGGGTGTCAATGATATTGATGCGGTGACCATCCCAAAAACAGGTGGTGGCAGCACTGGTAATGGTGATCCCCCTCTCTTGTTCCTGTTCCATCCAGTCCATCACCGCAGTGCCTTCATGGACCTCTCCCATTTTATGGGAAACCCCAGTGTAGTACAGGATCCGCTCGGTGGTGGTCGTCTTCCCGCCGTCAATGTGGGCCATGATGCCGATGTTGCGAACCTTCTCTAATGGTACATCCCGAGCCATTGAACACCTAATAGTCAAATCCGAATATCGAAATTCGAAATTCGAAACAAATTCAAATGTCCAAAATCCAAATGTTCAAAACTTCTACTTTCGAGACTCAGTTTCCCTTCTTTTGAACCTTGGAAAATTTGAATTTCGAATTTGTTTCGTGCTTCGTGCTTCGAATTTCGAATTTGTGCCTTCCGTTATGCTTCTTTCCTTAGTTGCCTATACGGCCTAGACTACCAATTCGCCAACCGATGCGGGTGCTTACCAGCGATAATGGGCAAATGCCTTGTTTGCTTCGGCCATGCGATGAGTGTCTTCTTTCTTCTTCACCGAAGCGCCGCGGTTATTGGCTGCATCCATGAGTTCACCCGCCAGTTTGTGGGTCATACTCTTCTCGGAGCGGTCCTGGGCGTAACTGATAATCCAGCGGATCGCCAGCGCCACTCGGCGATTAGTGCGCACTTCCACCGGTACCTGGTAGGTTGATCCTCCCACCCGCCTGGATTTCACTTCTAAGACCGGCTTGACATTATCCAGTGCCTTTTTGAAGACCTCCAGCGGGTCTTGCTTACTGCGTTGGGCTATAATGTCAAAGGATTCGTACAGTATCCGCTCGGCCACGCTCTTCTTGCCCTTCCGCATAATATTGTTAATGAACTTGGCAACCAGCTTACTGCCGTATTTAGGATCTGGCAGAATATCGCGTTTTGCGATCTCTCTTCTTCTCGGCATCAGATTACTCCTCAGTCAGGGGAGTCGCTCCCCCAGTCCCCTCCTTGGCCGGGAGATGTGTCAGACCGATACACAGCATGGGCCACGGCAAGATGCGTCCGTGGCCCATGCTGTGGTGACCGCTCACCTAGTGGTTACTTGGGTTTCTTGGCTCCGTACTTCGAGCGACCCTGACGTCGATCTTGAACCCCTGTGGCGTCGAGAGTGCCCCGGATGATGTGGTAGCGCACTCCAGGTAGATCCTTGACCCGGCCACCACGGATCAGCACTACAGAATGCTCCTGAAGATTGTGGCCTACACCGGGAATATAGGAGGTCACTTCAATGCCATTGGTCAATCGTACTCGGGCAATTTTACGGAGCGCCGAATTGGGCTTCTTGGGTGTTGTCGTATAAACCCGCACACAGACGCCACGCTTCTGTGGGCACCCCTGGAGAGCAGGGGTGCTCTTTTTTCTCTTGACCTGCTGTCTTCCTTTCCGAACCAATTGATTGATGGTTGGCATGGTCCTTATGCCTCTCTTGCTCGTCCAATTACCGATGACCATCCCAAGCACCATCGGCACCAAAATCCACTCAAATTACTTACGGATTTTGAATTTGTCAACATCTTTTTCTACTCGGCTACGACCGTTTCCTCTTTTTCTCCAGTTACCATTTCCCGGTAAGCTTTCAGGCCAGTTCCTGCTGGAATCAGCCTTCCCATGATCACGTTTTCTTTGAGGCCGCGGAGGTAATCCACCCTGCCAGCCACCGCCGCATCTGTGAGTACCTTGGTGGTCTCTTGGAAGGAGGCCGCCGAGATAAAGCTCTCAGTACTCAGCGATGCCTTGGTTATTCCCAGCAGAAGTGGTTCGCCCACCGCAGGCTTATTGCCTGCCTCAAGCAATGTTTGGTTGGCCTCCTCAAAACGGTACTTCTCCACATGCTCACCCATAAGAAAATCGGAATCCCCAGGATCGGTGATCCGCACTCGCTTGAGCATCTGGCGCACAATTACCTCTATGTGTTTGTCGTTGATCTTGACTCCCTGGAGCCGGTATACCTGTTGAACCTCGTCCACCAAATACTTGGCCAACTCCTTTTCACCCAGAATATTGAGAATATCGTGGGGATTGGCAGCGCCCTCCATGAGCGGTTCGCCGGCCCGCACCATGTCACCCTCATGGACACTGATGTGCTTACCCTTAGCGATCAGGTACTCCTTGCTGTCTCCCACCTCAGGAGTAATAAGCACTTTGCGCTTGCCCTTGGTATCCTTACCGAAAGAGACTATACCGCTGATCTCGCTGATTACTGCCTGCTCTTTGGGCTTGCGGACCTCAAAGAGCTCAGCCACCCGCGGCAGACCGCCGGTGATGTCTTT
>CAYFXH010000011.1:0-16627 GCA_964346905.1 uncultured Desulfobacteraceae bacterium
TTCGAATAACCAAAATCCAAATGACCAAAACAAGAAATATTTAGATGTTTGCCCAAATCCCTGTTTTGAGCATTGAAACATTCGGATTTTGAATTTGTTTAGTGCTTCGTGCTTCGGATTTCAGATTTTTGCGTTTCCTAAACCGGCTCAACCGGCCAAACTGACTAAACTGGCTAAACTGGCTAAGCCGGCTCAACCGGCTAAACTGGCTAAACTGGCTAAACTGGCTAAAGTGTATTGGCAATGATCAACCGCATGATCTCATTGGTACCCTCATAGATCTGGGTAATTTTAGCATCTCGCATCATCCGCTCAACAGGAAACTCCTTGATGTAACCATAGCCGCCGAGCACCTGCACCGCCTCGACAGTAACCCACATGGCCACATCACCACAGTAGCACTTTGACATTGAACTCATGCGGATTAACTCAGGACTGAGGCGACTCATGTCCTTGGGCTGTTCTTGATACATGGCACAAGTCTTATAGAGCAACTGCCGAGCCGCTTCCGTTTGCATAGCCATTTCTGCCAGCTTAAAGCCGACACCCTGGTGTCTGATGATGGGCTTGCCAAAACTCTCTCTCTCCTTGGCGTAAGCGGTGGCGTACTCTAAGGCTCCGGCAGCAATCCCGAGTGCCTGAGCAGCCACACCTGGACGTGAAAAATCCAGCGTCTTCATCATCACATGAAAACCTTCCCCCTCCTGACCGAGAAGGTTTTCAGCCGGTATCCGACAGTCTTCGAAGATCAGCTCCACCGTATCGGACCAGCGAATACCCAACTTGTCCTCTTTTTTTCCCACGGAAAATCCGGGCGTGTCTTTCTCCACAACAAACACGCTCGCATTCTTGTGGGTTTTTCCTTCGGGATCTGTGACCGCGTAAACCGTTATGATATCAGCCACCCCACCATTGGTAATGAAGTTCTTTGTACCATTGAGAATATAGGAACCGCCGTCTTTTACAGCTCGGCATCTGAGCCGGGCAACATCCGAGCCTGCTGCGGGTTCTGTGAGAGCAAAAGCCGAGAGGTGTTCACCAGTGGCAAGCTTTGGGAGGAAACGCTGTTTTTGCTGCTCGCTGCCTGCCAGCATGATGGGCAAACTTCCCAGTTCATGATCAGCCACCAAAAGCCCGCATGCCGCGTCCACCTTGGACAGCTCCTCAACCGCAATGGCCAGGGCGAGCATACCAGCTCCCGAGCCGCCGTAGGCCTCAGAAAAATCTATTCCGTAAAGCCCATTCTCCCGCATTAACTCCACCATTTCCCAATCAAACTCGCCTTCGGCGTCCCGCCTGGCCGCCCCCGGTTCTACTCTCTCTTTGGCTAATCGTCTCACCATGTCCTGCAGCATACGTTGTTCCTCGGTCAGATCGTATTGCATGGTGTTTCTCCTTTTTCTAGATCTCCTAATGAACAAGCTATTATCTTGATCGCGACCTGGAGGTCGCTCCTACAATACGAGTCACTATGCCACCGTCCAAGTTATGTAGGAGCAACGTCCTCGTTGCGATCGCACTTACCAAAACAGAGAAATGATAAATGCGAAATGTCACATGTTAAATAACTACTTACTGTAGTCGTAAAAACCGTTACCACTTTTACGCCCGAGGTGCCCGGCGCGCACCATCTTTCTCAACAAAGGAGCCGGCCGATATTTGTCCTCACCTAGCTCCTGATGCAAACCATCCAAGACTGCCAGAAGCGTATCTAAACCCACTAGATCAGCAAGGGCCAATGGACCCATGGGATGATTGGCGCCCAGGACCATGGCCTGGTCTATATCTTCGGCGGTAGCAATTCCCTCGGAGTAGACAAAAATAGCCTCATTAATCATCGGGCAAAGAATGCGGTTCACGGCAAAACCCGGCGCCTCTTTTACTTCGATGGATGTTTTCCCCAGTTTTTCAACGAATGCTTGAGTAGTTGCGAAGGTATTGTCGGATGTGACATAACCGCGAATCAGCTCCACGAGCTGCATCACCGGCGCAGGATTGAAGAAATGAACTCCCACGACCTTATCCGGCCTCCCGGTCACTGAGGCTATCTCTGTAATGGAAAGACCGGAGGTATTGGAGGCTAGTATGGTATCTGGTTTACAGATGGCATCCAGCTCAGCAAAGACCTCTTTTTTTACGCTCATCACCTCAACCACCGCTTCAATAACAAAGTCTGACTCGACAGCCGCCTCTCTTATATCGGTCGTGCCCGTGACCCGATCCATGGAAGCAGCCGCCGCCTCAGCTTCCATTTTACCCTTCTCTACAGCGCGGTGGAGAAAAGACTTGATTGTTTTAAGACCCTTATCCACAAACCTCTCTTCAATATCACACATGGCGACATGAAAACCTGCCTCTGCTACTACCTGGGTAATACCTGCGCCCATTATACCGGCGCCCACAACGCATACCTTTTTAATTTCCATGTGCGTATCCTCCCTCTTCAAATTCTAGTATCGAATTTGAGCAAATTCTAAATCCGAAGCACGAAGCACGAAACGAATTCAAAATCCGAATGTTCAAATGTTCAAAACGCAACTACGCAAAAAGATCTATCTGATGTTTGGATCATTTGAAACTGGGGACCCGCCCGAAGGGTGGGGAGTCCAAAGGATCAATGTCGTTCACGCCTATGCATTTAGCTCCGCAGGACAACTACATGTCCCCTCTTGTCTCAGGAGACTGTGTCACGACTCGTCATCCCGGCCAAGTCCCGCCACGCGGGACGCGAGCCGGTATCCAGACAACGTCCCCGCGAAGGCGGGGAACCAGAAACCAAATTACGTCATTGTGGTTTTCTGGATTCCGGATCTCGCTCCGCGAAACGGAGCTCGTCCGGAATGACGGGATCGGCGAATTGTGACATAGTCTTAAAGGAGAGAGGACATTCTTTGCGGAGCGAAGCGAATAGGCGTTTTCGATATTCGAATTTCGCATTTTAGAGCTTCTCTCTCAGCCTTAGACGATCCTTTGCTTCCTTTTGAAAAAGAGTTGACCGGTGTACCTACATACTATTGCATACACTAACCGTTCTCAGATCTCAACGTGTTTTGGGACAGCATCCTTGTGGCTTACAAACTTTTGTAGAGAATCAGAGTTTGTTCACGTGAATACCAAGAAGTTTTGTCCGTTGTCAGTTGTCACTTGTCAGTTGTCAGAAGAATTAGCCCACTTGGATTAGATGCGATGTTACCAAATACAGTGTACTTGCATCGCCGACATCCCAGATCTCAATTCTTGCAACTGACCACGGACAACTGACATTCATTTAGACTGATGCTATGGTATACCCTATACTGTTACTGTAACATCCTGATCTGGAGACCAACTATGCTTAAAGTAAATCCACATCCAGACTACCCACCAGAAGAAGGCAGGTATATCAGGGGGAATGATTTTTCGCCAGTTGCTGTTGCCATCATCCTGAATACTGACGCAGATAAGATTCCCCCTGAACTTGAGAACCTTGTAAGAGCCGGCGTGGAAACTGGAGCAGCGCTTTCCGGGACCGTACAAACTGAGAACATTGGTTTCGAAAAAATTGTCTGCAACGTCGTCGCCAACCCCAACATACGCTATCTGGTCATTGGCGGCCCCGAGTCCGCCGGGCATTTGACCGGAGAGGCATTAAAGGCTTTGATCCTCAAAGGGGTCGATGACAAGAAGCGGATCATCGGTACAGATGCGCCCCATCCTTTTCTGTTCAATCTGCCCATGGAGTTGATCGACCGTTTCCGTAAGCAGCTTTCATTCATAGACATTCAGTTCGAGGGAGACCCTGATCTAGTCAGGAAGGCTGTGTGGTCCTGTTATCAAGAGAATCCTGTAGAGTTCCGTGGCTACTCTTTGCATGACATTGGTGCGTATCCGGAACCGCCTCTCAGCGGCAAGCTAACCTGGCGTGTAACCCAGCCCTGGGCCGAAGTCTTGGACGAGAATGAGCGTGAGGCAAAGAAAAAAGCACAGGAGCTCATGGAGCGGTTGAGGGCGAAATCCAAAGAGAAGTGAAAAATAGCGGTCACAAGGCGCAGATTCACTGGAATGGTTAGCCAGTAAGATCTCAGTTTGAGGATTTTAGCTTTCACTTCGTATTTCTGATTTCGGATTGAAAATAAGAAATGATCAAAGCTATCGGCCTCCCCGCCAGTCTCGCCCACCTCTTGGCTGTGCCGGTGCGTTCTCCAGAATGGACTCTTCACCATGCTCATGGTGGATCCGTCCCGTTTAATCCACCGTACGGCAAGGATATCGTTGGTCATCCCCGATTTAGTCGGGGATCCAGTTCTCTTTTTTCCTGGATTCCCGCCTTCGCGGGAATGACAAAAAGGGACGTCTTTTTCAGTTTAACCTTTGGCGAGCTAGAGGTAATGGTAAGGTCAAAGGAGGTGAATCCACTGAGAATCTACTCTAAGCAAAGTCAACAGGTATGAATGTTACAGCTCTTTCTCCAAGGTCTCTAGTGGTGAACTATTTGAAATTAAGTTAAGCCATCAAAATGGTTGACATTTAGCCTGCAAGATCTTAGTATGAAACGCAGGTAACGTTACCTCGTACAAGAGAGCAATAGTGGAGAGTGCGCCATGAATACAAGATTATCTCGTTTTTCCCTTGCAACCGTGGTAATTACTCTCTTTCTTTTTATAACGGTGCCAGCTTTCGCCGCATCGGTCTTCTCAGCTCGTTGTGGAACGCGAATAATAAAATACGGAACGCCACAATCACAAGTCCTTAAGGCATGCGGACGCCCGACAATGCAAGCAGCGGGTCGAGCCGGGACAGGCGGCTCTGACACTTGGACGTACAATAGGGGTCCTGGCAAGTTCATGGGAGTAATCAGATTCGTTGATGGAAAGGTCAGCAGCATTGAGAAAAGAGGCTATGGCTTCGCTGACCCCAACTTTCACGAAGATTAGATCATAAGCTGCGTCTTTTGTTACCTATTACAAGACGTAACTGCAACACCTATCGGCAGGGTCACCAATGACGCTGCCTTTTTTGTGTTCAAAGTGGGCCGCAATAGGCTATGCTAACAACTTAGTGGGATATACCGCAATAGTGTGCGGTGGATAGTGGATATTGGAGTGTTGGAGTATTGGAGTAGTGGAGTAATGAAAGAGAGGATATTGGTCGTTGGAACCGGGGCAATTGGTGGCTTTTATGGAGGTAAACTGGCCCAGGCCGGAGCTTCTGTATCAACTCTCTGCCGTTCGGATTATGAAGTGGTAAAATCCAAAGGTATAACGGTCACAAGCACTTTAGGAGATTTTCATTTCACTCCAGAGAAAGTCATACGAGACCTCGGTGAATATGGTCCTCCCCCCGACTATATTCTGGTTGGCCTCAAAGTGCTCCCCGAAATTGAGACCGCAGCGATGATCAAAGAAGTGGTGGGATCGAAAACAGCCATTTTTCTTTTGCAAAACGGTATTGAAATAGAAGATTCCGTGGCCCAGGCCTTTCCAAATAACGAAATCATAAGCGGCCTCGCCTTCATATGTGTGACCCGCACCAGCCCCGGCCACATTGATCATACAGACTTTGGTCGATTGGTTCTTGGGCGCTTTCCTACCGGTAGATCAGTCAAGGCGGACGAACTCTCCAGGCTTTTCACTAAAGCCGGGGTGAACTGTGAGGTGACCGAAGATGTGGTGACTGCCAGATGGCGTAAGCTCGTCTGGAACGCGCCCTTCAACCCCATTTCTGTTCTGGGCGGGGGCGTTGACACCAAAACAATGGTGGAAAATCCAGAATCACTGGAGTTATCCCGTCAAGTCATGGAAGAGGTTTGCAGGATCGCTGAGGCTGCCGGCCATCCCCTGCCAGAAGAGATAGTGCAACAAAACATTGATGGCACCCGGGAGATGGCACCTTACAAAAGCAGCATGTTGGTTGACTTTGAAGCGGGAAGACCCATGGAAGTTGAGGCCATCCTCGGCAACCCCCTCCGCGTAGCCAAGCGGTATGGTGTCGCGGCACCTCACATGGAGAGCCTTTACGGACTGCTAAAGCTCGTAGACAGCAAGATTCGCGGTCTCGAAAAGTAATATGTCTCCTATTTAGGCGGGGTTTGTCCCCAACCATGAAGTCAGTGTCATACTTTTAAATCTGAAATCCGAAATCTACAATCCGAAATCCTAAATCCCCCTGACTTATAGGTTGCCCCGTTGACCCCCTTATTTTATACTGCAACATTTAAACACACCCTGTACAAGATTACCAAATACCTCGTCAAAGTGTTAGCACAAAACAACTTATGCTAATAATCCTGATTGCATCGGTTTCATGCTGGAGATTGAGACATCCGCGAGTACCGACACCAAAGTTCGGAAGAGCTACCAATCTAATTCAACTATCTACAAAAAAAATAAAAAATTCTAGTAGCATAAATGATACTGAATTTCCAAAATCAGCCGGCTGATGAATGTCCGGAATCCAGGAAAATTGACACCTTATTTGATACCCCACCGGTTGCTCTGTTAATAAGATGCCCGAAGGGAAATTTAACAGGGCAGGCTGCGCTTGGGTTTGCCCGGTATGACTGTTATTGCTGAGTCGGAACTTTTTTGAACTGCCCGCGCGTTTTAAGACAAGGAGTAGCCAGATGAACAGTAGGATGTACAGCAAGATTATTGGTGTGACTGTGTGGTTTCTAATACTGGGGGGAATCTGGATACCCAATGCTCAGTCCGCTCCCAAGCTACCTATTGTTCGCATTGGCATCGTCAGAGACGGCTTGAGAGCTCGTTTGCCGGACAACCTCGGCCTCCTCAAGGAAGAAATACTCAGGCTCACCTCCGGGGAATTCGACGTGCGTTTTCCAGAAGACAAGATCGTCCAAGGTAACTGGAAGATCGACGAAATCAAACGTGGCATAGACAAGTTACTTGCAGACCCGGAAGTCGATTTGATTATTGGACTGGGATATTTGGCATCTAATGACCTGTGCCAGCGAAGCAAACTTCCAAAGCCAGTGGTTGCCACCATAGTAGTTGATCGTGAGCTGCAGAACCTACCTCTAAAAGATGGTGCCAGCGGTGTTAAAAATCTGAGCTACATAGATGCATTCTTTAGCTTTGAGCGGGATATTAAAGTTTTCCGAGAAGTGGTTCCTTTCCAAAATCTTGTGATTCTCGCTGGGAGAACTGCGCTAGAGGCCATCCCTTGGTTATCCAAGAAGCTGCGTCAGATTGCTCACGAGCATACAATCAACGTCAATATTGTTCCCATTTACATTTCCGCCAAAGAGGCATTGGCTGCTTTCCCTCCAGAGACAGATGCAGTTTACGTAATGCCCATCACCCAACTGCCACCCGGCGAGTTTCGCAAACTCATCAACGGTCTCATCCAGCGGAAGCTCCCTAGTTTCGCCATGCTGGGAAGAGATGATGTTGAAGCCGGATTGCTTGTTAGTGTTGCACCAAGATTCTACAGGTCACGCCTTGCCCGCAGGGTTGCCCTGAACGTTATGCGCATCCTCTTGGGCGAAAACGCCGGCACTCTAAGGGTCGCATTCCCTTTGGGTGAGGAGCTGACTATTAATATGGCCACAGCCCGCGCCATTGGAGTCTACCCAACCTGGAGTGTACTCACTGAAGCAGTATTACTTAACGAAAGGGTTGAAAGAGTGGAGCGGCAACTTACGCTGGAAAGTGCTGTGCGCGAGGCTATCGGAGCAAACCTGGATCTAGCTGCAGAGAACAGAAATGTTGCCGCCGGAGAACAGGTTGTCAAAGAAGTGCGCTCCGAACTGCTGCCGCAGATAGATCTAGGCGCCGGGGGAGAGATCATTGACGACGATCGGGCCGAGGCAGGAGCTGGTACGCAGCCAGAACGCTCCTTGAGCGGTTCCGCCACTGCCACCCAACTCCTTTACGACGAAGACGCCTGGTCAGACTTCACAGTGGAAAAACACCTCCAGACCTCCCGCGAGGAGCAGCGTGCCACCCTGGAGCTGGATGTTATCCGCAACGCTGCGGTCGCTTACCTCAACGTGTTGCGAGCCAAGACCCTGGAGCGCGTTGAAAAGGAGAACCTGAAGCTCAGCCGTGCCAACTTGGAGCGTGCTCGGGTGCGAGTGTCCGTTGGCATGGCCAACCGTTCCGAGGAGTTTCGCTGGGAGAGTCAGATTGCTGGCAACCGCTCGGAGGTGCTCTTCGCTGAAGCCCGCACCCGTCAAACTGAAAACAGACTGAATCGGCTGCTAAATCGTCCCCTGGAAGAATTATTTACTACGGTGGAGACAGACCTCCGGGACCCGCTCCTTATCGTTAGTGACCCGCGCATTTTCCCCTATGTGGACAACCCGAGAAATTTCCGCATTTACCGTGACTTTGTTGTGGCTGAAGGGCTGGAGATCGCTCCCGAACTCCAGGGCCTGGACGCTGATATCGCTGCCCAGGAGCGAATTCTGACCACTGCCAAGCGAGCATTCTGGCTGCCTTCCTTTGCCGCCCAGGGCAGGGTAACCGAGTTGTTTGAAGAGGGTGGAGAAGGTAAACGAAGCAGCTCCTCCTCGAACTTAGACGACACTGACTGGAGTGTAGGGGTTTTCGCCACCTTTCCGCTTGTGGAGGGCGGGAGCAAATTTGCCACCATAAAACGTGCTAGCGAGGAGCTCTCAGGGCTACGTCTGCAGCGTCAGGCCACAGCTGAGCGAATCGAGCAACGAATCCGCTCAGAATTGCACCAGACAGGGGCATCCTATTCCAACATCCGTCTCTCCCGTGAGGCAGCAGAGGCCGCTCGCAAAAACCTCGAACTGGTGACGGATCAGTATGTCCGCGGTGTGGTGTCAATTATCGATTTGTTGGATGCCCAGAACTCCTATCTGGTTGCAGAAAGGAACTCAGAGAACGCAGTCTATGACTTTCTGGTGGATTGGATGAATGTGGAGCGCGCCGCCGGAAGATTTGACTTTCTGATGACTCCAGGAGAACGGGAGGAATGGTTTCAAAGGCTTCAGGCATTCTTCGAAAAGGCGGGGGTGAAGCCAAGAAGGAGATGATTTGGGATTGCGGATTGCGGATTGCGGATTGCGGATTTAAAAGATCGAGCCATATGTATCGTCCTTAAATCTGAAATCTAATATCCGAAATCCCAAATCTCTAAACCCCCACCTCCTTCCCGGCAGCTAATACCATCCATAACCACCTAGTCCCCTCTCCCCTTTGAGGGGAGAGGGTGAGGGTGAGGGGTGATAATATGAAAGACCGCGCGAAAGCCCTGAGAAAAAGTTCGACGGATGCTGAGAAACTGCTCTGGCGTTCTCTACGCAACCGACAGTTGGCTGGCTGGAAGTTTCGTCGTCAGCACCCTATTGGTAACTACATTGTGGATTTTGGCTGTTTGGAGAGAAAACTCGTCATTGAAGTTGACGGAGGCCAACATGCCGAAAAACTATATCAGGATGCTAAACGGTCTGACGATCTTAAAAAGAAAGGCTTTGAGGTCTTGCGATTCTGGAATAATGAAGTGTTGCAGGAAAGCGAAGCAGTTCTCAATGTGATTCTTGCTTCTCTCTCTCAATCCACCCCCTCACCCCTACCCTCTCCCCCAATCTCTGGGGGAGAGGGAGACTAAAAAGTGCACGCGCGACTAAGGCGCCACCACAGCCCTCGCCCTCTCACTTTTCACCCTAAAGAACATTGAGTACAGCACCGGCACCACAACCAGGGTCAGCAAGGATCCGGCGGCGAGGCCAAAGCTGATTACCACAGCCATGGCAAAAAACATGGCATCGGGCGGGATCATAAGGGAGACCAGCCCGAGAATGGTGGTGAGAGTAGTCATCAGCACCGGTTTGAATCTGGTTATACAGGCAGTTAAAACCGCATCGTAAGGCTTTGCCCCTGCATCGATTTCATTTTGAATGGATTCCAGCAGGACAATGGCATTGTTGATGATTATCCCCGCCAGGCTGAGAAACCCCAGAATCGCCATGAAGCCAAAGAATGCCCCGGTGAGCAGCAATCCCGGTGCAGCCCCAATCAGCACCAGCGGAATGGTGATGAAGATTATCGCCGGTTTGGCGTAGGAGTTGAATTGCCAGACCATCAAGAGAATCATGGCTCCCAGGGCATGGGGAATGAATATTGCCAGGGCATTCTGTGCTTTGGCAGAGTTCTCTGACTCTCCACCCCACTCCCAGAAATACCCGGGAGGAAGATCCTTCATTATTGTCTCAAGGACCGGCAGCAACGCCTCCTCCAGCTCTGCCGCCTGAAGCCACTGATGCTTTGCTTCCACGGTCACCGTCGGCAGCAGATTCCGTCGATAGAGCTGATAGTACATGGTCTCAGACCTGAGACTAGCTACCTGGGTGAGGGGCACATTCTCGTTTCGCGTTGAGGAATATACCTCTACGGTACGGAGACGATCGAGGGTCTTTCTTTCTGCCCCTATGGCCCGGAGCATCACGGGTATGGCCTTGTCCTCCTCCCGATAGTCGGTGATCGGGCTGCCGCTGAAGAAGGCGTTTAGGCTATTGGCAACTTCTTCTGAAGTGACACCTGCCCTCCTCGCCCTGGGCTGATCAATGTCAACGAAAATCTTGGCGACCCGGTTTTCCCAATCATTGTAAATGCCCACCGTCCCGGGAATATCACGGAGAGCCGCAAGCACCTGCTGGCTGAGCTCATAGATGGTGTCGTGACCCGGTCCGGAGATTCGAACCTCCACCAGCCCTGTCTCATTTGCCCCCAGCCAGAACTTCTTTAGGCGAGGATAGGCTTCGGGAAAATTATCGGCAACATAAGCATCGACCCTTTCCATCGATGGGAAGATGGAATCATAATCACTTGTGGTTACCAATATATAGGCAATATTAGGGGCTGGAGCCCGGGGGCCGAATGTTTGAAAGAAGCGAGGGCCGCCGTAAGCTACGTAAGCTAAAGTGCTTTTTACTTCTGGGTTTTCCTTTTCGTCGTGGAGCCATTCGAGAAAACGAACTGTTGTACGGTCCATGGCGTTGGAGCTGTAGCCGGCGGGAACATCAAAATAGATCATGTACTGATCCCGCTCCGAGTCGGGCATGAACTGCTTCCTCACCAGACCCATGAGGGTGACGGCCCCAAACATCAGACCTGCCACCACCCCGAGAACAATAACCCGGTTGTTCAAAGCGAATGTCAAAAGCCCCTTGTACGCCTGGTACATGGGTTTTTCATACTGCGCTTGTATTTCCTCTTCAGTAAGAGCCTTGGGCTTTAAGAACCAGTAGCAGTTGAGGGGGGTTACCATAGTAGCAAGCCCCCACGAGGTTAGGAGGGTAATGGCGATAACCGTAGCCATTGAGCTCAGGTACTCTCCGGTTACGTTTGGAGCCATGGCCAGGGGTACAAATGCCAGGATGGTGGTCAACGATGAGGTAAGCAGAGGCAGGGCCAGGGTTTTGCCCGCATTGATGGCAGCGTCCCTCCGTTCCTCACCTTCGAGCATCCGCCGCCCGATTTCCTCGGCCATTACGATACCATTATCCACAAGAAGCCCCAGGGATATGATCAGCGTCGCCAGGGTAATCCGATGGAGTTCGATTCCTAAAACCCGCATCCACACAAGGGTAACGATCATGGTGAGGGGGACAATGGTCCCCACGATGAGTCCGGTACGCAACCCCAGAAAAAGCATTACCACGGCAAGCACGGTGACCAACGTCTGTAAAAGGTTCATGGCCACGCCGTGAATCGACTCTGATACATATTTCGCTTGATAGAAGGCAACGTCCACCTGATTACCGATGGGCAGCCGGTTTTGCCACTCCTCAACTCTTTGCTGAACCCGGGGAGTGAAATCCAGAACGTTCACCCCTGCCTCCATTTGTTCCACCGCCAGGATGATGGCGGGCTCCCCGTCGTAGTAGACTTTCTGCACCGGCGGATCAATATAGGCGCGCTTTACTGTGGCTATATCTTTCAGGTAGGCGACCTGTTTGGATGAGGGCAGTCTGATTACAACATTCTCGATGTCCTCCACACTCTCAAAATTTCCCGAAGGCTCAACCATCAGCTCCACCGCCCCGGTATCCACGGAGCCGCCCGGGAGAATAATGTTCTGCCTCATGAGGGTCTGGGAAAGCTCAGTTGGGCTGAGCCCCCACTGTGCCAAGCGGGCGTTGGATATCTCAAGAAATACCCTCTCACTCTGCACGCCGTGGAGCTCCACCTTGCGGATGCCCGGGATGGTGTAGAAATCGTCCTGCATATCCCTCGCAACATCACGCATCTCGGCCATGGTAAAGCCTTTGGCTGTCAGAGCGACAAGAACCACGGACACATCGCCGAACTCATCGTTGACAAAGGGGCCTATGGTTCCTTCCGGCAGCTCTTGCTTGACGTCGTTCATTTTGTTGCGCAGGTCCTGCCTGATCCATATCGAAAAAACTATCCCAGACCTTGACGTAGACGATGGACACGCCGGTGGTGGACTTGACATCGTAGAGGTCCTCCACCTCAGGAATCTGGCGGATGTACTCCTCCACCTTCCGGGTAATAAGGTCCTCCACCCGGTCAGGTGACATACCGGGGAAGTAGGTGGTTACCACCGCATCCCGGATGGTAACAAAGGCATCCTCCTTACTGGGGAAGTTTGTGAGCATGCCAACGCCAGTAATGGCCAACAGAGCAACCAGAAGCATCACCAAACGTGAGTTATTGAGCGAGAAACCGGTCAAGTTCATTCAACACTCCCATTCAATTTTAGATTGCAGATTGCAGATTGCAGATTGCAGATTTCCAATTGTGGATCTCAGATTTTAGATTGTAGATTTTAGATTTTAGATCTCAGATTTTAGATTTTAGATCTCAGATTTTAGATTATGGAGTTAAGATTGTTGCTTGCATGTTGACATGCCGTCTTTGCTGCGCTTTGCTGTTTTGATCGAGGTAACCATGATAGCGGTAATTTCATCGCATTCTTGCATTAAGTATCCAACCAAGCTCCCATCGTGGATTTCCATCTCATCTATTAACTCTAACCAAAATAGAGTTTCATCTCCCTCTTCCAAAACGATTCCTAGCTTCGACACAAATTCCGCTTTGGACCTACCTCTGCAAGCTGCTCTATAGTTCGCAGCTATAGAAGTTCCCGATTTAAACAGCTGGTTTCCGATTAATATCCCCTCTCGATTATTTGGTAGTTCACGACACAGTTCGATAACCTTCTTAGCAAATTCCTTTGTCCTATTCTTCATTGCCGCAGGATTCATCTTTGGCGCCCCCTCTCATCAACCTGCAATCCACAACTCTTCAATGGCCAATCTGCAATCTCAAATCTTAAATGGCCTTACCCTTCTTCCTTCATTTTGCAATCTGCAATCTGCAATCCTAAATCTAAAATCCCCCTACGTTTCCTTCATCAGGTTCACTTTCTGCCCGTCGGTTAAGAACTGGACACCGGCAGTGGCTATTATGTCACCGGCTTTGAGCTCTCCCGGCTCAACCAGTACGTCGTTTTCCCGAAGATTCAACACCTTGATTTGAGTCTTCTTGACGGTGGAGCTCTTTTGGTCGTATGTAAAAACAAAGGTTGTTTTCTCTGCTCCCATGAGAATCGCGGCAATTGGAACTGCAAGCCCCGTTGCCACTGGCTCCCCTGTTTCCGACTCCGGGATGAACTGAAAGGCAACTTCCACCGACATACCGGATCTGAGTGCTGGAAACTGCTCCTGCAGCTGCACGGTCACCGGAAAGGTAGTGGCAACTCGTGATCTCGCCCCTACTTCCGTGATCACTCCATCCACCCTGCGGTTGTTCAGGCCAGGAAAAATAACCTCGGCCTCATCACCAACGTTCAGATGGATTACAACCGTTTCGGGCACTTCAGCGCTGACCTCGAAGCCAGATTCCACCCCATCCAAACCGAAAATAGCTTTGCCCCTAAGCACCTCCACGAAGGGCTCAATCTCCCTCACGGAAATTGTTCCGTTAAATGGAGCTCTAAGCCGGGTTAAGCGCAGATCGCGACGTGCCAGCCCCAGTTGAGCCTGTGCTGCCTTCACCTGGCTCGTGGCACTGTCGAAGCTGGCCCTGGCCTCGTCCAGTTCAGCCTTGCTGGCGTTGTTGGACTCGTAGAGGGCAAGATAGCGCTCGTAGTTGGCACGCCTCTCCACTACGTTGGCCTGGGCTTTTGATAGAGCGGCTTCCGCGTCTCTAACCCCGAGCACAAAAGGTTGTTGATCCAGCTCAGCCAACACCTGACCTCTCTTGACCTGGTCACCTAGTCTTGCTTGGACCTTCTCAACCGTTCCAGCCACGGCAAAGCTGAGGGCGGTCTGGTCCACGGGCTTGGTGGTGCCTGAGATCATCCTCACCTGCTTGGTTGTGGTCTCGGCCACTTTAAGCCACCTGATCGAGCGGATGACCTCTGGCGGTTTTTCCTCCTCACCGCAGCCAAACACTGCCAGGATCGGAACAAGCAAGCAGAGGGTGAAAGCGAGAAATTTTCTCCCACCGGAAACAGAATGAAACATCAAATCACCTCCAGGTTATCGAAAGGCGGGCTAGTATACCTATCTCTGAACCTAATAAGTGTTTATCCGGAAACCCGCCCTTTCCCTTGTCATTCCGAGGAGCAAAGCGACGAAGAATCTCTTGGCTCCTAGTTTTCTAGGAGATTCTTCGCTGAGCCTGTCCTGAGCCTGACGAAGGGCTCAGAATGACAATGTGGAGTCTCCGGATAGACACTTATCAGATAAGATCATCAGGGTGATCTACTTTGTCAAGCCTTCTGCATTCTACTCGAATCCGGAGAGAAATAAATAAACATTACTCCTCACCGAAGTCCCCGCCCCTACCCAACTCAGACTTCCACTAAGATGAGACGGGCCGGCTTTCAAGTACCACGACGCTGCGGGGCTGTACCAGATATGTATAATCGTTGACCGGAGGCTGGTCAACCGGTTCGAGGACATCTGCTGGGGATGTTTGCCAGGTGTCCACCGCCCTATACCACGTGCTGTCAGGTATCCGCGGCAGCTCAGTTGCCTGGGAACTTTCTGACATGTTGAGGACCACATGAAGGGGTTCTTCCTCTTCGCCTACCGGACCTAACGTAAAGGCCAGAATTTGCGCGGTGTCATCCTCCCACAACGGCTCATTGAGCCTGGCACCGTGCCAGCTTACGTCAGCCAGATAGCTGCCATCCTGCATGGTGCCGGTCAGAAAGCGCTTGCGCCTAAGAGACGGATGACGCTTCCGAAGAGCAATCAGACGCTGAACAAAGCGGAACATGTCTTTATTTTTTTTTGTCAGAGTCCAGTCGAACCAGCTCAACTCGTTGTCCTGGCAGTAAGCGTTGTTGTTTCCACCCTGCGTTCTCAGCACCTCATCACCCGCGAGAAGCATGGGCACCCCCTGGCTCAGGAGCAGTATGGCCATGAAGTTTTTTGCCTGCCTCTGGCGTAGCGACAAAATTTCGGGGTCACTGGCTTCTCCCTCGTGGCCACAGTTCCAGCTGAAATTTTCATCTGTTCCATCCTGATTATTCGAACCGTTAGCCTCATTGTGTTTTTCGTTGTAGCTCACCAAGTCATAGAGACTAAAACCGTCGTGGCAGGTCACAAAGTTAACACTATTTATGGGCAAACGACCAGTGGGTTGATAGAGGTCACTGCTACCGCTTATTCGCTTGGCGACCTCTCCTTTAAGTCCCCTTTCGCCCCGGGCGAACCTGCGGATGACAT
This sequence comes from uncultured Desulfobacteraceae bacterium, assembly GCA_964346905.1. Classification (GTDB taxonomy): domain Bacteria; phylum Desulfobacterota; class Syntrophobacteria; order BM002; family BM002; genus BM002. Next base: position 15,677 of record CAYFXH010000011.1, read on the forward strand.
CCCGGTATCTGCCGTTCCACTCGCCCCAGCGAAAACCGGGAAAGCTCCCCACCTGATAGAGCCCGGCGGCATCCCAGGCCTCCGCAATGATTTTTGTGCGGGCAAGCACCTCAGAAAACTCGATGTTCCAGAGGACGGGTGGATGTTTTAGAGGGGTGCCGTCTTCGCCACGCGCCAGGACACTGGCCAGGTCAAAGCGAAAACCATCCACATGCATCTCGCGAACCCAATACTCCAGACATTCGACAATAAACCTGGCCACCAGCGGGTGATTGCAGTTTACCGTATTGCCACATCCGGTGTAGTCCCGATAGACACTTCGGTCTTCGGGATCGAGGTGATAGAATGACTGATTTCCCAGTCCCTTGAAGTTAATGATGGGCCCATCCGCGCCACCTTCAGCTGTATGATTGAAAACCACATCCAGGATGACCCCAATGCCTGCTTTGTGAAGGGCCTTGACCATATCCCGGAATTCCCGCAGATGCGTTCCTTCCTGAGGTGAGACACAGTACCCTGGATGCGGGCTGAAAAAACTGTGAGTACTATAACCCCAGTAATTCTTCAGCCCTCTCTCGGCCACCTCTGCAGACACATCCTGCCCATCGAAGGCCATGACCGGCATCAACTCCACGTCCGTGACGCCAAGCTCCACAAGGTAAGGGATTTTTTCGATCACGCCTGCAAAGGTGCCGGGGCTGGCCACATTGGCTGAAGGGTGCCGAGTGAACCCGCCAACGTGCAGTTCATAGATGATGGTGTTTTCCGAGGGACGGTTGAGCGGTCGATCACCTTCCCAGTCGTAGTCATCCTTAACCACCATGGCTCGCATCGATGGCCAATGCTTTTCATCCGCCCGCCGTGCCCGGCTACGATCCCACAACTCGTCGTTAACAGCCCGGGCCCAGGGATCCACCAATTCCCTGTGTTTATCGAAGCGGAAACCAGACT
>CAYFXH010000011.1:16637-34339 GCA_964346905.1 uncultured Desulfobacteraceae bacterium
CTGGCGGGTGTCGTTTGGGCCATCCACGCGCCAGGTGTAATGGACACCAGTGGGAAGCCCCTCAACGAAAACATGCCAGGAGAAGAAAGTCCGGTTAACCTCAGGGACCAGCCTGATCACCTGGAAAGGGGCGGGGCTGTCTGACCGCTCGTAGAGCAACAGTTCGACTCTGGTTGCATGCCGGCTGAAAATGGAGAAGTTTACCCCTTCAGAATCCACAGTCGCCCCGAATGGATACCTCGATCCGGGCCTGGTGTTGTATTGCTTCACGGTCAGTTCCTCAGCTCTTTCTAATGACCCTACCTTTCCCATATCCCAGCTGCTTATTGTTCTATCCGCAAAGATCTGGCGAGACAAGAACTAACTTGTTTACATCCATAAGTCCTATAATCCCTGCCCCTTGTGAAGACCCCGCTGTGTGTGGAAGGGCTCATGACATGAGGCCTAAGGTGCAAGGGATAAGGGGAGGATAAGTTTTTTGCTTTTGCCTTGAGCCTTATGCCTTACGCCTTAAGCCTTAACGCTACTGCCTACTTCTTCCTTACCGCAGTACTGAGCGTCCATATTTCTGTGGTTGAGTTTTTGGGTCTGATCTTGATTTTGTCTGATCCTTTGATTTCAATAATTAATACCTCCAGGCCAGCTTTTGACATCCATGCTCTGCCTTCTTGCCTTAATTTCAGGTAGATGGCCGTGTCATCATTCAAAATACCTTGATAGAACAGTTCTAGATCTTCAGAAGTAAAGGCCATGGGATAGTTCTGTTTCGTCACGTAGACAGTATTATCACCCGATGCAGTACAAATGAGTAACAATAAGAAAACTACTGCCATACCCACAGCTACTTTTTTCATTCTTCTTCACCTTCTGTGCTGCTTATTAGAGCTAGAAAACTGGTCCTGTGGGCCAGGTCAATTCGCATTGAGCATAGCCCATAGCGTAAAAATATGTGGAGTCGTGACATTGTCAATTTTTTGCTTTGCGACCTTCGCTTAGCGCTTTGCGTCATAAGGCATGAGGCATAAGGCTTAGGGCATACAATTGCAATCTCTGAGCCTTAGGCCTTGAGCAATCGGTTCTCTGGGTTATGCCCCACAGGTTGCGTCTCGTTCTTCTGACTCACACGTAGTTTTTCGTGACCCAAAACCTCTCAAGGTAATTCTCGCAACCAGGAAGCATCTCCGAACCAGCGGGCTGTCAGCTCATCCAGTTCACCGGCCTCCTCAAGGCTGTTGAGAAAGTTCTCCAGCCAGTTAATCAGGTGGGTGTCGCCAGCGGGAACAGCGATACCCAGGGGTTCATAGGTTAAGGGTGTGACCACAGCAAGCAGCCCCTGGCCAGGATAGAACAACACTGAGGTCACGCAGATAGGATAATCCGCAATCAGGGCATCCACCTTATCCTGAAGAACCATGTTTATGGCATCATTATAGTTATTGGCGGGGACAAGCTGGACCTTGGGCAGGACTTTTTCCACAAAATACTGACTGGTGGAGTCTCTGAGGGCGGTCAAACGAACTGTGGGACTGTTTACCTCAGTGGCCTCTTTTGCCGCCGCTATGGTTTTAATCTTGGTGAGAAATGCCTTGCCGGAAACAAAATACGGCCCCACAAAGGCAACCCTCAGATTTCGCTTGGGGGTTATAGTCATGTAGGACAAAATCATGTCCACCCTGCCCTCCTCCAATGCCGGAAGCAGTTGTGAAAATTGCATGACCTGAAATCTTAATTTCACGCCCATGGCCCCAGCCATGTACCTGGCAAGGTCGGCCTCAAAACCGATTATCTTACCATCTTTGGTTTTCATGTTGAGCGCGGGCATTTCAGCGGCTGTACCCACCACCAATTCCCCCTTTTCGAGAATACGCTGAAGCGAGGGCACAGGAGTCGACTTGACGGTTGTCTCCCTCCCGTGGGTGCACGCGAATAAGAATACCAATGTCACAAACACAGCAATAAATAGTTTCGCTATCCTCATCCTACTTCTCCTGTGTATCGAGAATGGTTGGCTGGACTGCGAGTCTCGCAGACTATTGTGTCTCGGATATGTTCGCGCTGGCGCATCTCGGCATGCAGTGATGTTAAGATACCTCCGGATAGGAGTCAAATGAATCCGATCTCCAATGCTCACCAGCTCTCTTGCTTTCTAAAACAAGCTTCAACTTGGGCCCACTATTGACAGAAATAACCGGATAAGCAAGAATCGACAGAAAATGAAGGGAACATCGCACGTGAGAGGAAAGGATGGAAGATGCACAGCCAAATTCGGCCATTTGTGATAGTATTTCTCATTCTGCTCGATCTCCTCTTTTGGGGCCAGACGACCCGAGCAGCGAGTCAGCAGCAGCTCAAGGCGTTAAAAGGCCAAGAAAAAGCAGAGGCTACGGAAGAGGCCAAACTGCCGGAAAAGCTAGTAGGAGACCAGATCGATGGTTTCATGGCCACGCTCAGCGACGAGCAGGTAAGACGTCTCCTCATCGAGGAACTCAAAAAAAAGGCAGAGCAGGAAGCCAGAATAGCAGAGCTTGAAGAACCCACTGATAGGACAAGCGCGATAGGATCTTTCTACGACGAAGCCGATGAGGAAGCATCCATGATTTTCAAGCGAATCAGGGGAATCTTCCGTGGATCGGCTTCGGTTTTGTCCCAACCACGCTCGCTTATAGGACTATTGACCGATGGCAAGGGAACCGCTGCCTTGCTTTTGACCCTGGTGGGTTTGATTGCACTGATTGGAGCCGGCCTTCTCGCTGAACGGCTGCTGCTACGTTTGACCCGTGACATTCACGAGCAACTGCTCACCATGGTGCCCGAGGGAGCATGGCAAAAATTAGGCAATGTTTTCTGCCTATTGCTCTTGGACGGCCTGGGAGTCTTGATCTACATACTGACCACTTCCGTCCTACTTGTCGTTTTCTACGATAAGGGAACCGCCGCATATATTACCGTTCGCACCTGTCTGGTCGTTAGCTACTATTTTCGGGTCATCATCTTTCTTGCTGGAATCGTGCTTTCGCCGGCAAAGCCCCCACTCCGTTTAGTGCCCATGGCGGATGAGGATGCGGTTTTTCTCTACCGTTGGTTCTTCAGAATTACAGCCGTTGCAGCCTTGATCGTGGCACCAAGTCGCATTATCTATTCTATGGAAATTAGCGAAGAGCTCCATCTATTGATATATAGTGCGGCGGGCCTTAGCGTTTTTCTATTACTCATCATAATGATCTGGCAAAGCCGACATAGAGTAGCCCAGGCCATCTGCCAGGATGCTGCTGATGGGACTTGTGACCACTCTCCACTGCGGGCTGGGTTTGCAAAAAGTTGGCATATTTTTGCGATTCTATACGTCATATTTACTGGATTCTTCTGGCAAATCAGCGCGTTGATTGCAGGTAAAGCCAAGATCGTGAAACTCATTGCCAGCCTTTTTGTGATCCCCCTATTCCTTGGCATTGATCAGTGGGGGCAGCGTTTATTAAAGGTCGCCTCCGGCGAATCAGTCGAAACTATAGATCTGAGTGGAGATGATGAGCCGGAGAAAGGTGATGAACCGGAAACACCTGGCGAGCCCACCTTCGATTTTAAGCAAGATGTGGATGAGAAAGCGGTTACGCGCCACTATGTCCCTTTTCTCAAGCGATTATTCCGGGTGGTGCTGGTGGTGGCCATGTTCTTTCTCGTTCTCAGATTGTGGGGCGTTGATCTTGCCATTACCAGGATCTTCTCATCAAGCGTGCTCGCAATTATTGTGACGTTGCTGCTCGGTTTGATCGTCTGGGAGTACAGCAAAACGCTTATTGATCAAAAGCTCGAAGAGGAATTTCCCGATGACGACGAAGAGATGGAGGAGGGCGGCCCGGGCGGCACTCGCAGGGGCACCTTGCTCTTGCTTCTGCGAAAGTTCGTTCTTTGCGTCCTGGTTGTAATTATAATCATGATTGTGTTGTCGGAAATAGGGATAAACATTGGGCCGATGATTGCCGGCGCCGGCATCGTCGGGCTTGCCATCGGTTTCGGCGCCCAGACTCTTGTTAAAGATATTATCTCCGGAGTTTTCTTCCTCATCGATGATGCCTTTCGGGTCGGCGACTATGTGGAGACCGGAGGCATGAGGGGTACTGTGGAACACATATCAATACGTTCGCTCAGGCTCCGCCACGCTCGCGGCCCGGTTATCACACTTCCCTTTGGGGACATGCAATCAGTCACAAACTATAGCCGTGATTACCACATCATGAAGCTAGATATCAGGGTTCGCTACGACACCGACGTTGATAAGGTAAGGAAAATCATAAAGAAAATAAATGCGGAGATACAACAAGACGAGGGACTCGCGTCAGGCTTGTTGGATAAGATAAAATCCCAGGGTGTGAAACAGATGGATGATTCCGCCATGATCATGCGGATCAAGTTCAAGACAATCCCCGGGCAGCAGTTTCTCGTCCGGCGTGAAGTATACAAGCGCGTTCAAGAAGCCTTTCGTGAGCAGGGCATAGAGTTCGCCCATCGAAACGTCACCGTCTATTTTCCTCCAGAAACGCCCGCCGCCGAGACTCAAGCGGAGGATGCAGCCAACGACAAATCTGCTGGTACGGTAGAGAGAAAGAAACGTGAAGCAGCTGCGGCTGCAGCGCTCGCTGCGACTCAAGAGGAAGAGGTTGAAAAGAAAAGCAAAGAGGATGATAGATGAAAAAGTCCGATAAGCTCAAGTTTTGCCTATGCCCATGGCTTCTCGTCTCAATACCCACACACTAACTTCAAGGATTATTTACTAACCCGATTGCGTCCCTTTTTTTTGGCGCGGTACAGGGCCTTGTCTGCCGCCTGGATCACCTGCTCCGGACTCGTGTACTTTTGATTTCGTTCGGCAACGCCAATACTGATAGTGATCTTGACCTTCTTTCGAGATCCTCTGATCTTTTTCGGGTTTTCTGGTTTCTTGCGGGGCCGGCTGCGGCCCCGAATGATGAACCTCGCTTGCGCCACCGTTTTTCTCAGTCCATCAAGATAAGGGACGGCTTCGCCAGCGCTTTTGCCGGGGAAGACAATAGTGAACTCCTCACCACCATACCGAAAAGCCTTCCCCCCGCCAGAAACCTCGGCGAGTTTCGAAGCTACCATGCGCAAAACCTGATCACCAACATCGTGTCCATACCGGTCATTGAACTTCTTGAAATGATCGATATCGAGCATTGCCATGCTATAGTTAGCACCCAGCTTGAGAATGGCCTCGTCCAGAGCTCGCCTCCCGGGAATGCCGGTGAGCTCATCCCGAAATGCCATGCTATGGGAGGTCTCAATGACTGAGATGACCAAGACAAGTCCTGCGGTGGCAAAATAGATGGTAGAGACAGACCCTATCCTGCCCAGGGTCAGAGCCACAAACACTGATAGCAGTGCCCAGAAAAAACCATTCTCAATGACAGTCTCCTGTTGGATAAAACGGATAGCAAGCAGGACAAAAGCTGTGCCAAAGGACAACAGAGCGGGCAGAGCGAGGTGGAGACGCGTGAGAAAATGTTCCCGAGGAAAGGAGTAGCCGAGAACACTGGATACGCCGAGCTGCGGGTAACGGCATATGAGGAACACTCCTAATACTTGTGAGAAAATAAGGCTCAGCCGCACCAGGCCACGCAAAGTCACAATCCCCCGCTCTTTCCCCGAAGAGAGTACCACGAGGTTCAGGGGGAGTAGAAAGGCGACAGCGTTATAAACGGACCGTCCCACATCCATTGAGGTAGAACCACTGCTGACAGTGCCAGCGGCAAAGTGCAGCAGTGCTCTATCGGCAAGAGCCAAAATTATAATGGCTAAAACTAGCCGACTGCGGTTGAAACGCCAGCCGAGTAGTATCCCCGCAGCTGCCACCACATAGGGATAGATGTGTACCAAAGCTGACAAGGATTTGTCTAACACGCCTACGTGCAGAAGGAGTGCTGTGGCAAAAAAGACAAGTCCGCCAGGCACGATGAGTGAGAACAACGTTCTCACAACTACTGAATTCAACAGCCTAAACTCCTTTCCTCAAGAAGAGTAGTCGGGGTCACCGAGTCCTCATCATCACCATTTCAAGGAGTGCAAAGATATTGGAACTACCTGGGCGGGATGCAATCCGCATGCCGCAGAAGCTGGGTCGACCGATGTGGTACGAATAGAGCTACGCCCATGGTGTTTCACGGCAAAGAGCAGACTACTTTCCGGAAAATACCGCTGATCCTTGACAGCCAGCTCTGTCCACGGATAGTCTGGAAAGACTTTTTTGTAGGAGGTGGTTTATCGCATGCTCAGTCGTGAATATATCTTTCAAGAGATCCTCGAGCAGGAAAGAATCGCGGCTTTACACCAGACGCTCCCTGAGCCGAGCTTACCTGTCGCACCGGGCAAACTGATCATCACTGGCGCGGGGGACTCTCACTGCGCCGCCCTCTTTGGCCAATGGCTCTTGGAGGAGCGCGGTCAGGTGCTTGGCCTGCCGGCACTCGAGGCCAGCCAAGCCGCTCACCATTTCCTGCCGGAAGATATGCTCATCAGCATCAGTGTTTCCGGCCGCACCACACGGGTTTTGGAGGCGGCCAAACGCGCTCTCACTGCGGGTGCTCAGGTGGTGGCTGTAACTGACAATCTGCAAAGCCCTCTGGCAGAGATGGCCTCCGTGGTCTGGCCCATTCACGCCTCGCCTGCGGAGGAACTCCGCCAGACAAATTATAACGATGAACATGCAAAACAATACGTCGGCTACCACCACGACGTCGCCCAAACAAAAACATTCTGGGCCGTTCTTCTTACCCTCATCCGGGCGGCACAGGCCAAACTGGACTGGGAAATTCTTCTGTCCCACACTCGCCTCCTGCTTTCACCGTCTTTCTATGAGCCGTTTCTCGCCAAAGCTAGCGTCTGGTCAGAGAGCGGGCAGACCTTCTTCCTTGGCAGCGGTTGGGCGAGAATCGTTGCACGCTTTGGTTGCTATAAAATGCACGAGTTTAACCGCTCAGCCCATTTCACCGGCATCGAAGAATACTGTCACACCCAATATTTCATCACCCGCTCCGGCGACACCGTGGTCTTCCTCGTTTCTGACCAGGACACTGCCGCCCGGACGGCGGAAATCGTTCCGGTGCTCCTGGATCTTTTCGATGCACGGATTATTTGGATCCAACCCCAATCTCTGAGTAACGCTGACCACTCCAGCAATGTAGATGCCCGCATGGAGATGGTGAACCTTCCAGGGATCCAAGAGCCATTGCAGCAATTCCTCGATCTCGTCCTCGCCGTGCAGTGGCTCACCTACGCAATTGGCCGTGTGGGCGCGCCTGACATCAATACCTTCCATGCCGGCTATGATACGGAGCGTCTGGTGGCAGGTACTCTAAGAACGATACGTCGGTCTGCAATTCGAGTATCTAAACCTGGAAAGCTTTCGAGCGGAGAAAACAAGCTACCTGACTAGTCGTGCTGTACCGCAAACCTTTCATTCATTCCCGGAGAACGTTCGGGAGCAGTTGAACTCAGGTAGGGTAAGTTGCTTGGCGGCAATAGGGGTGTACAACCCTGTGCTAGAGACCGGCTGATCGATTCCAGCTCAGGGTTTTGCAAACTGAGCAGGGGGTCAAAGGGAAGTGAGTCTATCCAGTGAGGTTACACCCATCCAATCCTCTTTCTCGGTGGAAAACAGGGTTAACACGTGTGTATCCCGAAAGGGTGTAGGGAAGCAAAATACTGCACCCTTAGCGAGGTGAGCTATCCGCTCCCCCTGCCTCATAGGTGCAGGTTGTGAAATCAATTGTGGTGCCGCATTCACCGCAGGTATGTGTCTTGTTGAACTCGTCCGAAAAAATCTCTTTCTCTGCGCCGCAATTGTTGCACTTGCAAACGAATGACTTGAGATCCTTGAAAGATTCCCATCCCGGACAGTGCTGTGGGGTCGTGGTCATGATAGATCTCCTCTTCTGTGTTTACCGTAAGTCCTGATGATAGGTCGCTACAATCGCGTGGGCTCTCGCACTCAGAAAGTGTAGCGGTGCACCTAACAAAAGTCCAGAAAAAATGGTCCGGACGGTCCAGACCTGAAAGTAAAATATCCAAGCTCTCCGAGCCTTGGGGTCTACCCTCCGGCCTGTAAGTCCTGCGGGCTGGAAGCGGAGCCGGAGGCCTGGAGGACCACGCTTTGATCTGTCCTTGGAGGGGCTTTGTATTGGGTATGGAAGTTACCACTTCTTGTAGAGGTGCAAAATTTACATGGAATATCGAGGGGTTTTGTGGTAGATTTCCTAATTGTCGTCCATCTAGCCATTCCGGGTGGACAACGGATTGATCCCACTTACACGTCAATGGGCGGAATCTAGCCCACATCCGCCCCCTTGGCAAGGAGGGTATCCACATGTGTACTTTTAGGAAACAATCACTGGTGCTTCTGGTTGCAGCTGTCCTGTTGCTCACGTGGGCGGCATCCCCCGTCCTGGCCGCTGAGAGAGAGTATCAGTATATTAAAGGAGAGGATAGGAATGCTTTGGCTATGATCTTTGATCTGGTGCTGCTCAGACCTCTCGGTCTCGCAGCAACGGCCATAGGCACCGCTTTCTTTATCGTTTCCCTACCTGTGAGTGTAATCGGGGGTAACACTGGAGAAGCTGCGAAAGAGCTGGTGGTGAAACCTGTCAAGTACACGTTTACCCGTCCTCTTGGAGCGGAGAATTACTGAACCAAAACTGCGCTTCTTAACCGACACAATGTGAAATTATCCTGGAGGAGCGGACTCTCTCACCTCACCTCCCCACCAGCCGGCCGGACCGTGACCGCTGCCGGATGATTCCGCTGTTTTGTCTTAGGTTCGATACCCGCGGAACAAGAGCGGTAATTTATGAACATCCTGCAGGCCCTCTGTCTTGGCATTTTGCAAGGAATCACTGAATTTCTTCCGGTTAGCAGCTCAGGGCATCTGGTGCTGGCGCAACATCTGTTTGGCCTCCGGGAATCGCAACTTTTCTTCGCCGTGGCAGTTCACGTGGGCACCCTCATGGCGGTTCTTTTGGTCTTTCGCGCCGACCTGCTTGAAATGTTCAAAGACTGCTTTACCTTTGCGAGACGGTCTCGACCATCACCATCTCTCAGCGGTTCCACAAAATTAGCTGGCGGTGTGAAGATGATCCTGATGATCCTGGCGGGCTCGTTACCCGCTGCCATGATCGGTTGGCTCCTGCGAAATGTCGCCCACCGACTTTTTACTTCACCCGCCATCGTCGGGCTCGGCCTGTGGACGACAGGTTTTTTTCTGATCTGGAGTCGCTGGTCCCGCCAGCAGCGCAAGCATTTGAACACGCCTACATTGGGAGACGCATTGGTGGTTGGCCTGGCTCAGGGAGCCGCCATCAGCCCCGGCCTGTCACGCTCTGGAATGACCATCGCCGCCGGTTTGCTCCTTGGCCTCAGCCCTGAACTGGCGTTCCGTTTCTCTTTCTTGCTTTCGATTCCAGCTATTTTGGGAGCACTTGTCCTAGAAATTTATCAGGCTGGCGGCAATTATCCAGAATGGTATGTGCTGGCCACCGGCTTCTTCTCTGCTTTTCTGGTGGGCTGGATAGCATTGCGGCTACTGCAATCATTGGTGGGAAGGGGGAAGCTTTTCTACTTCGCCCCGTATTGTTTTGTGGTGGGAACCCTCGCCTTTATTGTTCCGTTTTTTTAGGTAACTACCTTTCCAAACATGAAGCAAGAGACTCACAGAATGCATCCAGAAAATTCTTTTGGCCGCATCCTTGGGCAGAACCTGGGGACCAAAAGAAAAACACGTTTGGGGTCTTTGTGCTCTTTGTAATGGGAATAGATCGTGGCGGTTTTTCACCTGTCCGGGAACAATTGCTTACGGATATATGCCGACAGGCTCAACCCCTCCTCCTGAGCAAGGGTCTGCAGGTGGGCATGGTCGTCTTCGTTCACCCGGAAGGTTATTCTCCTTGTAGGCGGTTGCTCAGCACCACTTTTTAGTCTGTAGAGTTTTCGGCGAGTACGGTTAAGCTGACGGATAATGCGACTACGTGCCTTTTTCTCTGAAAGAGAGAGTTTTTCCCCCCTGGAGAGCTTGTGGGACAAAGACCGATCGTGCTCCAGAAGCAGGTTTTTTAGATCCTCGAGATCTTGTTGCAGCGCCGTCTCGGATGCTGAGGCCGTGGTAGCGAAACGGCTCACCTCATCCTCCATTACACACTTCCCCGTCCCTTTTTTAACTATTCAGTGAATGGTCAAATCAATTTAACAAGCTTCCGGCGCACCGCATAATGCACCAGCTCCGCAGTACTCTTACACCCCAGCTTTAACAGAATGTTGGTACGGTGAGTGTCCAGGGTTCGAACGCTTATGCTGAGTATCTTGCCGATCTCCTTTCTGCTTTTTCCTTCGGCAATGAGCTTGAGCACCTCCCTCTCACGTGGTGAGAGTTTTGGCTCCTGTTTTTGCTCCCTGATCTCTGGGTATCCATGGATATTCTCACTGGAGAGGGACGGACTCAGAAATCGTTCACCCTTACAGACAGATTTGAGGGCATCAAACAGACACTGAGCGTCAGTATCTTTCATGAGATAGCCTGAGCCGCCAGCCTCAAAGAACTGGGCAACGAATCCCTCGTCCCTGTGCATGGTTAGAGCGACCACTTTTGTCTGCGGCAGCGCCTTGGTGATCCGCCGGGTCGCCTCGATACCACTCATATCGGGCATGGAGAGATCCATGAGTATGAGATCCGGTTGGCACTCTTTGACCTGGTCAACGGCGAGGAGGCGGTTTTGGGTGCTGCCGATGACCCGGAATTCCGGTCTCGCCTCGAGGAGCAGCTTCAGAGACTCGGCAATAATGGTATGGTCTTCAACGAGAAAAACGTTATGTCTTCGCATGAGTATGCCGCGGGCGTATGTATAATGTTACATGCTTTTACATTCTCACTCGTTGCTCAATTTAAGGAAGGAACCTAGTCTTTTTTTAGTAGCAAATAAACTAGGCTAAGGTCAATAAGAATTCAGGAGTTTCCTCAAAAATGGATGGTTGAAGTTTATACTTTGAAGCTATTGCTGAGTTGACGCCGAATTTGGAAATGAAAATGTCTTCCTGGTGTTTCTTCTGAGTAACCTGTCTTTACCCATCTCAGCCCGGCGAGCGCGGTAGCATGAAGATGTGGTGCTTTCTCAACAGGCACACTGCCATAAGGTGGCGCGAAAAAAGTCTTTTGCAAAGCAAGACGTCTAGGTGAACTATTGGATAATAATTACGTTATTGACAGCATCAGATCTTCTTGATATATAGATAGGGTTTTCCTTCGGTGGGGCTGTAGCTCAGTTTGGGAGAGCGCTTGAATGGCATTCAAGAGGTCGTCGGTTCGATCCCGATCAGCTCCACCAATACTCAAGTAAACGAACAGCATAACCGCACAACTGGGTCATAGAGACATTCTACCCTGAGCATAGCGGCTATTGCTTTGACCGTATCGGGCGATTATGATCGTAATCGCCTTTTTCTTTTTGTTTCAACAAAAAGCAACAGTCAGATGTTGGGTATCAATCATGCAGACCGTCAGACGTCCAATTCTCACGTCCTCACTCTGAACACTGTCCCCTCCCGGTCCCAATTATTATGACCGCACTTCTTTGGATCTGTCTACCAAAAATCAGCTAGATTCCCTGTTCGTAACGTTATTCTTGTCCTCCGAAACGAGCCGGGTTGGGCTTCATCCACACCACCCTTCCCCCTCCTTTTTAGGTCTTCATCTTGTCTCCGTCCCGCACGGAACTACGACCCCAATTCCACCCAAGTTTGGCATCTGGCGAGGTTGAAAGTTCACTTTAGGCACGAATTTTGAAGGTCCGGGAAATAACTTCAGCTACCGAGCTTGACTTTTCTCTCTACCTTCCAGCGCGTCTAGTAGGAAGTATGCTTTGTAGGAGACAGGCAACAACCACCCTTGGAGGGGTAATTTGGAAACGAAGCTTGGGCAACCCCACTTTCCAGGAAGGTTTTCGGTATTGAACGAATTCCAAGTCAAGGAGACAACATGGGCACACTTGCACTGTTGAAGACAAGAGCCCTCACGGTGCTGATTGTTGAAGATGATAACGAACTCAGAGAAGTCCTGCAGGCCGAGTTTGAACTCGAGGGCCTGACCGTTATAACAGCTACAAATGGAAGTGAAGCAGTAACCACTGTGCGCAGAGTGAAACCTGACTTAATATTAATGGATATAATGATGCCAGTCATGAACGGCATCGAAGCGACCAAAATTATTAAAAATGATGAAGAAACTAGGCATATTCCGATTGTTATGCTCACTGTTGTAGATAATAAGAAGAATATTGTTGAAGCATTAGAAGCAGGAGCAATCGATTATATCAATAAACCTTTTTTTATGCCTGAGCTTAAAGCTCGATTAAAGGCAGTTCTTCAACATAAGATAATGTACGATGAATTAAAAAGAATTCAAGATACTTTGATAAAAAACGAAAGACTGCAGACCATGAGGGAGCTGACTGAGGCCGTTCAAGGTTCTGTCAGCGGTCCACTAACGATAATTCTTGGAAAGATACATCTTCTTCGGAGAAAGTATAAAAATATATCTGAAGACGACTTGAGAACTCTCGAAAACGCTGCGAATAAAATCAGAGACATTGTCAATCATCTGGGAATTATTGAATATGTTTATCCAACACCCTCCCTTGGTGACAATGAGTTCGTTGACCTTACCTTTCTTAACTAGATCCTCATAAAACCAAGAAAACATGCCCTGGTTGTAATTGACCAACCAGCTTCGGTTCAGGTCAAGGGAGCTTTGCAGATTTCGGATTGCGGATTGCGGATTTCGGATTTAACTAAGCTGAGACTATGTGGTCCCAAAATCTGCAATCTACAATCTACAATCTGAAATAGCTTTCATCCCACTACTCCTTTATTCCACAATCCCCAAGCCTGCCTGCCGGATAGAAGCGTAGGCCTTTAACTGTAACCAGGGAACGCGACTGTCAAGATAAAAAAAGGCCATCTCAGGATGGCTTTTTTATGCCTACGGGTAGTGACTTGATCTGCACAATCTTAGATGCGAATAAATCGATTCACTTGCGAATTGACACAAGCGTAAATTTCTTCGTCTGTGCCATAAACGTCCACAATGGTCCTGTGGTTAATTAACTTCTCGATGATGAAGGCGGTGATGTATAGGCTAATGAAGTTGGGACGACGCACCAGCGTTCGGAGTGGAGCGATCTGATACTGAACATCAAAATCCTCAGCTGCTATCAAGGTCTTGATACAGCCAGCCAGTTGGCGCTCCAGTTCTTTCTTGTTTTTCGTCTCTATGAGCTTCTCCTCGATCAACTTCATGGCGATCCGGTTCGCCAGATCGTCCCCTACTTCGTAGAGCTGGTTGATGGCGCCGGCTCGTGCCGCTTCTTTAGCAGAGTCCAGCCGGGAGATAACATTGCTCTCTCTTATATTGGGTCGATAATCTCTTGCCATGGAAACACCCCTTGAGTAAGATCCCCACCGCTGCCTTTTCCGGCAGTCAGTATGGATCTATTCACGTTTTTTTTCCAGAAAAGCTCAATCTCAGCCATCACACTCATCTAAAAAGCTTCTGAGAGCTCGCAACACATCTTCACTCATTGGCGCGAAATGTACCCCAATGATATAGCCTTCACCTTGATCCTTCGGCCTCGACCAAACTACCTCTCCCCGCAGGGGAATAACACCGTGACGCGAAGAAGTCAACTTGGTACGAAACACACTTCCAACCTTAAGCTTTGTCAGTGAGTGTAACCGCATTCCCCCCATGCTGATATTGAGAATTCGAATATCCTTTGATTTAGAAGCCTCGTCTACAGCTTGTTCATCCAGCAGTATATCGCTCCTAGGATGCTGCCGCCGCTCGGGCAGATCCACCTGAATACCCATCCCTTTAATCAGAGAATAGAAGGAGTCCACCAGACCGGTCAACCGGATTCTACTTTCCGTTGATCCCTCTTGTTCCACACGACTTTCAACGGTTTGCTGAAGATTGGAAATCTCAAGGAGCAAGCTATCCAGCTGATTTTTGCGCTCCCTGTTCATTCCCGACGTGCTGATAGAATTGAGCAGGGGTCTGAGGGTGAATTTGATCTTCTGTTCTAGAAGGTCAAGTTGTTCTTTGGCAGAACCTCCCATACGGCCGGCCTGTGTGGAGTGGTTCAAGCTCGCGTATCTTTTACATACCCACGTCTCAAATCATGCTTTGTTTAGCACGATTTCATGCCAATCGCAAGCGGAGATGAACCTCCAGATGGTTCGTCTCTCTGGACTGCAAGAACAAAAAACAGAAGGATTTTTCTTGACGAAGCTACCGGCTATATTATAGTAAACTTCGTTCGTGACAGCAGTTCCATCCCAGAGACTGCGGTGAGCTGCAGTTGCAGGTGGTAAGTTGTGCCACAGAACCGTAAGCTCTCAGTTTTGGGCAACGCTCAAGCTGAGCGCTTGCTTGCAGAGGGAAACTACCGTTATGAAAGGAGCTCTTCGTGGACTTTGATCTTGACGAGGGTCTCTATATTTTCGAGACAACACTTGGCTACCAGGTTGGCGAGAACGACCAAATGACCGTCCCCTTTATCCTGAAGGCTGACGATGCCGATGAAGCGGAGGAACTGGTTCAGGAGTATCTGGAGGTGAATCAACTCGCCGATAGATTCTGGGTTGCCGAAGTCAGTGGCCCATTCGACCCCGATGACTACCAGAACTCCGTTGATGAGGGAGAAAGAGAGCGTTGGGACCGTCTGGAAGATTACAGCGAGGAGGACTTACTGGAGATTCTCCATTCCGAGGAACTCTGATCAAACACTCCGGTTCTTGCATTATGTGTGCCGTCCCATCGGTAGATGCGCCAGTAAATGCTCATTGCCGTGGCGGGTCCACACACCGCAGCCACACCTAACGCGCGGCGGAGTAAGGGCACGCCATACTCGCTAGCTTCCTTGGTCATGATCGCCATGTCTGAGGCGTGGCCATGGCGGCTGAATGGCAACACCGTGAGAACACAGAAAACGGTAAAATAAGATAAACGTAATGGAATAAGCCATTGCAAAAAAAAGGTCCTAAACATATCGGCGCTATTCTCAAGCAACTTTTCCGCGAACGTGACTGGGAGGAGAATGTAAAAGTCTCCCTGGCGCTCCTTCGTTGGCAGGAGATTGTGGGTCCCCAGATTGCCAGTAAGTCTCAACCCGAGTTTCTGAAGGACGGTGTGCTTCAGGTGAGGGTGGAAAACTCGGTGTGGCTCAGTCATCTCCGCTTTTTGGGGGAGGAACTTCGGCAGAAGCTCAACAACGAGCTATCATCTCTAGAGATCAATGAGATACGCTTCCGTCAAGGCCCCCTGGATTCATTCCAGTCGCCACCATCATCTGGAGATGCTCCGGCTCCTGAAGAGGTGGCGAGGCAACCCACTTCCCTAAACCTGGAGGAGCAAAGATTGCTTGAGGCAATACCAGATTCTGAATTGCGCCGGGCTCTGGAAACTCTGCTCAAGAGACAGAAGGACCATTCCCGTACATAGCGCTCATCTCATCGGTATAGTTGCCGTCGCTCTGGTGAATGGCAAAAGGCTTGCTCACCCGTAATTCTTCTCCTCCCCCCTTTATTGATTCCAGATGCACCAGTATGGCCGCTGAGTTCAGGGTGGTGTGAATGAAGGTGAGATACTTTGGGGCAAAACCTCCCAGACTGAGTTCTTTGAGAACACTGGGCAGACGTTTAACCGGGTAAATGAGCGCCAATCGTCCTTTGTGCGGCAGGAGGCGAGCGGCTGCCCCAACCACATCTCGTACATTGGCCAAGAGCTCATGGCGAGCTATCGCCTTCTCCGCATGGGGGCTTAACCTCCCGCAACCTAAATTGCCGTAAGGAGGATTGCTCACCACGAGGCTGACCGGTCCCTCCACCATATCACCCTTTACCTTTTTTAGGTCTGCCTGAACAATGTGTATCAAGTGCGATAAGTTGTTGATACGCACATTTCGCTTAGCCATGGAGACCAGGGATTCTTGAATCTCAATGCCGGTAATGTGGGCCACTCGTTGCTGAACCGCGAGTAGTAGTGGGATGACACCGCAGCCAGTTCCAAGATCTACAACCCGATCCTGAGGACGACTCCGGGTGAGTCCTGCCAGCAGTACTGCGTCGATGGAGAAGCGGTAGCCATCTTTAGGCTGAATGATCCTCAACCGTTCCCGGAAAATGATGTCAAGGGTTTCCCCTTCACGGGGTCTGCTCACATCAGAGGGGCACATCTTCCTGTGGATTCAGAAGGTGTATGACTGAGCCATCAATGACCTTCGGATAGAAGTAGGTGGATTTGTGAGGCATGATCAGCGCGGAACTCGCCACTTCCTGTAATTGCTCTAGCTTGGTGCTGTTTAATAAGAAGGCCAGGTGGAAAAGACCTCGGTCTACCTGCTCTACTGCCTCCAAGGCATTGTGTCGGTACTTAATCTCACTCTCATCATTGAGCATCCGCTCATCCACTTCAAGGAGTCGCTTGAGGACTAACTCAGTAAGCACTATCACATCCAGCTTCTGAAGGGGTAACGGCAACTGGCCACGCCAAGATTCATGGTTGACATCGTTGCGTAGCTTGAGGAGTATGAACTCGCCACATGCAGACTCATAAACACCAATAAAATGACGATCACCAGCACTGCGCAGAGAGTGGAGGAATTCTTCCAGTACCCGGTTACGGCTGGCCCCATCAAAAGGAAAACGTACCACTTCGAGGTACTCGGCGGCTCGTGCAAGAAACGGATCCAGTTGGAACTGCGGCAAGTGCTTAAACATCCGGTGAACGGGAAGAATGGACAATCCTTCCTGGTGCATATTGGCTAGATACATGAGAATGTAGTTAAATGAGGCCCGTTCACCCCTTTCAGGGTATCTCTCCTGCATCAGCTTTTGATAATTCAGAGCGGTCTCATAGCGATGATGACCGTCAGCAACAAAGAGTGTTTTGTCCTGCATAGCCGCCATCACCTTTTGAATTATCTCCCCTTGGGTGACCCGCCACATACGATGGTGAATGCCGCTGCTATCCGTAAAAGTAAACACCGGCTTCCTATCTCGCCCCTCATGTAGATATTGGCTCACTAGCCCGGCCTGATCAGGGTAGAGAGCAAAGACCTGGCTAAGGTTCGCGTTGCAGGCGCACATGAGTTTCAAGCGTTCCGACTTGATCACTTCGTAAGTGCGTTCATGGGGACGCACTGATCCATGGGAAAAGTCTTCTAACCTCACCAAACAGATAAAGCCTTGCCGCGTCTTTGCAAGATCGGTAGGCTCCCGATAATTAATCTCATAGTCGTAAAACGCCAGCCCGGGATCTAGGACCAGCACCCCTTCCTTCCGCCAGGCTTCAAGTGTCGCAGCCGCCCGTCTGTACCAGTTATTGTGCTCGTTGTCACCCGGCTTGTTCTTTCCCAGAATCAGTCGAATCATGTTATAGGGGTGACGGTCATGGTACATCTCCTGTTCCTCGGGGGAGATCACATCGTAGGGTGGAGTGATCACCTCACTCATATCAGATATCAATTTCTGGCTATACAGTAGCCCTTTAAGTGGAGCGATATCGGGCATGGTCAGATTTCCTTCTCAACAGAGAACCACGTGCAGATTGCAGATTGTAGATTGCAGATTTTAGATTGCAGATTTTAGATTGC
>CAYFXH010000011.1:34349-41226 GCA_964346905.1 uncultured Desulfobacteraceae bacterium
TTATCTATCTTCAGGAAAAACCTTCAATCTGAAATCCGCAATCCGCAATCCGAAATCCCAAATCCGCAATCCGAAATCCGAAATCCGAAATCCGCAATCCGAAATCTCAACTAACGTTGTCCCCATTTCAGCTTATTTCTGAGAATGGTGAAATAGTCTTCCTGGCGAGATTTGACCAAGAAGAGCGGCTGCGGAGCCTGCTTGATGCTGACAAGATCGCCTGCCTCCAACTCGCATCCCACCTGGCCATCACAGGTCAGAGTAACATCCGTCGCCTTGGCTCCCACCCTGATTTCAACGTGGGCGTCCCCCGGCAGAACGATAGAGCGATTTGTCAAGGAAAATTCACAGATGGGTGTTAAGATGATGGTCTCTGCCGTTGGATAGACGATGGGACCTCCTGCGGAAAGATTGTAAGCGGTGGACCCTGTGGCGGTTGCGACGATAAGCCCATCAGCCCGATATGTTGTCAAAGCAAGACCATCAATAGTGACCTCCAGATCAACTATTCTAGCAAGAGCAGCCTTGTTGATCACCACGTCATTTAAAACGGTACTGTCGATAACACACTCACCCCGTCTAAAGAAGGTAGCTTGGAGGCGCATGCGTTTTTCCACCTCAAACCGTCGTGCCAAAATATCTTCAAAAAACCGGTAGCAATCCTCCATACTTACTTCAGTGAGAAAACCCATCCCACCAATGTTTACGCCGAGGACCGGAATGGTTTGATCCTTCAGTAGCCTAGCGACGCTGAGCAAGGTGCCGTCACCCCCCAGAACAACCACCGCCAAGCTATCGGCTTGGATTTGCAAAGAAAAGTCCTCGAGACCGGTCTGTCTGGTATGGTGGGAGACGTTTTCAAGCAGGAAGACCTTCACACCACGTTGCTCAAACCAACGCTTTATCTCCAGCCCAACCTTTGCCGCCAGACCCTCACCTTTCTTGTGTATTACGGTAATTTTGGCCATCAGGTTCTCTCTCCACCAGCATGCTGCGCGACATATGTTACTGGGGCAAGGTTTTCACTCCCAGTCAATGGGTCCAATGCACTTCGGCATGGTTGCTTCAGGGAGAAGACACGTGGTTACAGTAGACTACCGACTTCGCCAGCCTGAGCCGCTGTCCGCCGCGGCCTATAACGGCGACGGCTAAAAAAGTGCACGCAAATGGCTCCGAAAAAAGAAACTCCAAAATTTTTAGTTACAGGCCCTCAGTGCCCTTCAGTACCTGGGTAATCAGAGGGCAGTTGCCACTGACCCTTTAGGCAATGGTGTCAACTGGCTCAACAAAACTAATTGTACCTCATCTCTTAGCAAAATTGTGATGTGTGGGTCAACCGTTAGAGCCTCGACACCCAGTGTTTCAAGGTGGGTCAGGTTCCAACAACCTCAGGAAAGCTCTTTTGCCGTATAACCTTGCCTGCTGGCCCTCCGTAAAAAAAGGTAGTTGTAAAATTATTTATTCTAGGCTATACCTACGGCTTGTCATATCTGACTACGGCAAGTCTTAGGGCTATATGTACGCAGCGAGATAAGCGTGGACCAAGAAAGACAATCTCCTTATTCCATTCTTTCTGTGGATGACGACCAAGAGATGCTCGGCTTACTCCATGAGGTGGTAAGTCAGCTGGGGCATACGAGTGTCACCGCGGCGGATGGAGTGGATGCCCTGGAGAAACTCGGAGAAGATCAATTTGATATGGTGATCACCGACATCAGCATGCCCCGAATGGACGGAATTGAGCTGACAAAAAGAATCAAGGCAGACTCGGATGACATAGATGTACTTGTCGTTACTGGTTATCAGGCGGAATATAAGTATACTGACGTCATCGAGCTCGGCGCCAGTGATTTCATCTCCAAACCGTTCAATGTCAACGAGTTGGAGGCGAAAATCAACCGAATTATCCGTGAGCGTGAATTGCGGGCAGAACTCAAAAGGCTTTCTATCCGTGACGGTCTCACTGGCCTTTACAATCGCCGCTACTTTGATGAAAATTTGAAACGTGAGGCAAGCCGGGCTTTTAGACAACATTATGGTCTATTTCTCCTCCTGGTCGATGTCGATAATTTCAAGGACTACAATGACAGATTCGGTCACCAGAAGGGAGACGAACTGCTCAAGGAACTGGCCAGGCTAATGATGCTCTACAGTCGGGATAACGTTGATTCGGTTTATCGCTATGGTGGTGACGAGTTTGCCGTAATTATTCCTCATGCCGAAAACACACAGGCAATGATGGTGGCAAAACGGCTGCGCAGCAAATTTAACGTTAGTAATCTCGGACCCGCCTCTTTGAGTATGGGTATGGCCCGGTTGGAAGGCGGCTTAAAAACGTTAGAGCAGGACCTTGAGAACTTGCTCCGGATCGCCGACCAGCACCTCTACCTTGCAAAAAACCACGGCGGCGATCAGATTCGGGCAGCAGACGAAAACTCGCATGTAAAAAACTCACCTTTCAATACATCTAGTTACCAGCAAACTTAGGCAACTATTCCTGAACGTTGCCTGCGAGTCAAAATCAGAATCTAACAATTCAGGAAAACTGTGACACGCTCTAAAGGGGTGAGGACTGAGCCGCTGGTCTCTCAGAAATGTAGGCTCTACCCTCCCGGGAGTAGCCCCCTACCCTCTCTGCGAGCCGGAAGCCATAGGGCCTCTGGCCCGGGGAGAGGAGAGCGGTGTGAGCGCGAAGTAACGAGGGCTTGTAACCCTCAATAGACGATTCATAAAATTCCAGGCTGTTTTTCCCCCTGATGAGCCAACCGGCAAACTCAGCCACTCAACTCACCAAAAAGTACTTGACAAATAGATATGGAGCCATTATAAAGATGCCCTTTATTAAACTTTCTGTTTAGTGATTGTAAACCATGGAGACGGTTCTAAAAATCGGCGAGAAGATCAAAAGATTGCGCAAGGCCAATAATCTCACCCAGGAAGAACTCGCCAATCGCGCCTATTTGACCAAGGGATTTATCAGTCAGTTGGAGCGAGATCTGACTTCACCTTCCATCGTTACCTTGAAGGGTATTCTGGATGTTCTCGGCGAGGAACTCGCCGACTTCTTTCGAGAAGTCAAGCACGAGAGAGTTCTTTTTGACAAAAAGGCCAGAGTCCTCAGCTCTACCTCAACTGAGCAAATGAATGTGGAACTCCTTGTGCCCAGTGCTCAGAGTAGGCTCATGGATCCGGTGCTGGTGAGGTTGGAACCAGGGGCGTTCACTGAAACCCATCTCGGCCACGAAGGTGAGGAGTTTGGCTTTTTGTTACAAGGAAGGGTGACGCTTTGGGTTGATGAGGAAGCTTACCGGATGCAGAAGGGAGACTGTTTTTATTTTGCCTCTGATAGGGAACATCGACTACACAACTCCGGCAAGACCACAGCGAAAATCCTGTGGGTCGTCTCCCCTCCCGTTTTCTAGTTGGACTGGACTACGGGTTGTAACGAAACGTCCGGGAGCACATCTGTGGAATCTGAGGAGGGGGTAAAACTACCTCAAAAATGCAAGGAGGTCGCTAAATTGAGAAGACCTGAATACGGTTTTGGTACGCATTTGATGTTAGATGGATATGGATGTGATCGCGAGCGACTGGAGGACCTGTCTCTCATCTACAAATTCTTGAGCGAGTACCCCGCTCACATTAAGATGACAAAGATCATGCCCCCTTATGTATTTCGATATGACGCCGAGAATCCGGCGGATTGGGGTATTTCAGGCTTTGTCCTTATCGCTGAAAGTCATATTAGCATTCATACCTTTCCTGAAAAAAACTACCTTAGCCTGGACATCTTCTCTTGCAAGGAGTTCGACTCAGAACACGCAATTTCTTACGTTAACAAGCTGTTTGCCGTGCAAAAGAGCGAAATTAAGCTTCTGGACCGGGGTTTGGAATTCCCCAAGAACATCAGACGGTCGGCCCATATCGTTCGAGAAGAGCGTCATCACTTGAAGCATTGACCCTGGAGGCACGGATTCTCTTTTCATGAGCGCAGAACAAAACTACGGTTTGCCCTCTCTCGAGACGCTCGCTGGAGCGTCAGCCTCTTTTGGTGGACGGGACGGTGCTGCCTCAGACCTAAAGAACGCAAAGATTCTGATTATTCCGGTCCCTTACGACGGCACCACCACATACCTCTCCGGTACCCGTCACGGGCCTGCTGCTATCCTGCATGCTTCCCAGCAGTTGGAGCTTTTTGATGAAGAAACAGGTTATGAGGTTTATCGTTTGGGTATTGCCACCCTTGAAGAAGTGGAGGTGGACGCTAGCAGTCCCCAGGCCATGGTAGCCAGGATCCGATCCATCGGGGAAAGGGTGCTTGATGCTGGTCTATTCCCCATGATGCTTGGCGGGGAACATCTACTTTCGTTGGGTATGATCCAAGCGGTGGCTAGCCGAGTAGATGATCTTTCAATCTTGCAACTGGACGCACATGCCGATTTGCGCAAAACGTATCAGGGTACGGAATACAGCAACGCTTGCGTGATGCGGCTGGCCAGTCGCTACGGCCCACTGGTTCCGGTTGGAGTCCGCTCGCTGAGTTGGGAAGAGCACTGCTGGGCCCGAGATCAACAACTCTCCATCTTCTACGCAGCCGATATCCATAAACGGTCAGATTGGCAGAAGGAAGTTCTTGCCCATTTGAATCCCCGGGTCTACATAACCATCGATCTAGATGTATTCGATCCAGCAATCATGCCAGCTGTGGGAACTCCGGAACCTGGGGGGTTACATTGGTATGAAGTTCTTGACCTACTCTACCGCGTTAGTCGAACCCACCAGATCGTGGGTGCTGATATCATGGAGCTCTGCCCCCAGCCTGGGAATATTGCTCCCAACTTTTTTGCAGCCAAACTGGCTTACAAACTCCTGTCTTATTGCTTCGAAACCGGTATGTCATAGATTAAGAGAGCTTTAGCCAAGAAGCTACAAAGACTTTATGCAGCGATGCGGAGAGCACTGTGAAGCTCAAAACACGTATAAATCTTTGATATGGGATATGAGATCTGAGATGTCGGAGAAAAGATGGACAAGTACAGTATCCCAAATCCCATTGCACACATCTCACATCTCAAATGTGACCTGACTTCCCCTGATCGTCCCACTAGGAGGCAGGTAGTTTGTAGCGTCGACAATATAATTGACAAAGAGAAAAAGAGGCTGTTAAGATTAGGAAATCCAAGCGCACTGGAGCCAAATCGCCGTTTCGGTTCTGGGCGAGCTCGGGGCGAGAGAGCATTCCCTTGCACATAAGGAGATTCTGAGTCCCTTGGAAGAAGGACCTGAAACGAGTTTCTGGCGAAAGATCGCCACCTTCCTGAAATTTCGCCACCGCAAGAAACCCTCACAATCCGATCTTGAAAAAGAAATTCAGCAACTTGTCGACGCCGGTGAGGAAGAGGGGCTACTCAGCGAGGACGAGGGAGAGATGATCCAGTCCATTCTCTCCTTTCGCGACACCGTGGCCCGAGAAATAATGGTGCCACGCACAGATGCGGTAATTGTGAGTGCAGACACCTCCATTCAAGAACTCCTCCGGCTAATCATTAAGAAAGGCCACTCACGCTTTCCTGTGTATGCTGGCAGTACCGACAACATCATTGGAATACTCCACGTTAAGGATTTGCTCTCTTCTTGGGGAGAAGAAAATTTGCATCTAGACAACATCCTACGCACCCCCTATTTCATCCCTGAAACGAAAAAGATTAGTCTACTCCTGAGGGAGCTTCGCGATAGAAAATCACATATGGCCGTTGTCATTGACGAATATGGTGGCACTGCAGGATTGGTCACCATCGAGGACATAATCGAGGAGATTATCGGCGAGATTCACGACGAGTACGACGCTGATGAAGCCCTGATGGTTGCCACCGATGAAGGCGACCTCCTCGTAGACGCGCGACTTGAGATCGAAAAGCTTGCGGAACATTTTAACATGCAGGTCCCCGAAGGAAACTTTGAATCAGTGGGAGGATTCATCATCAGTCTCCTTGGTCGGGTTCCCCAACCTCGCGAAACACTAACCCACGCCCCCCTAGAAATTACAATTGAATCGGCAGATGCCAGAAAGATTCGTAAGGTCAGAATTAAAGTACACGAACAAGATGTCTGACTCGAGGACCCCCTCGTAACCATATAACCTTCCTTCGAACAAAAGGACGAAGGGTTCTCCAACAAGCAGGCAGCGTCCAATTTCCACAACGTCCTGTAGGTAAAGGATTGTTTTGCGACTGTCCCTGTTACCCTCTCTCATGGAATAATGGAATGTTGGCCTCCGGCGCAGAACTAACCTATTTCATCCTATATAATCTTGATACCCCTGTTCCCACTATTCCAGGGGTCCGCTATTCCGTTTGCGGGCGGAGGGAACTACGTCCACTCCCGTGATGAAGGAGTCGTCTGTGGGGAAAGAGAGACGCCGATTTCCCAGACTTGCGGTGACGTGGCCTGTGACGATGCTAACTTCCCAGGGGCCCATTGAAGGTGAGGTTAAGAACATCAGTCTAGGGGGTGCGTTTATTTCCTGCCGAGAGCAACCCGACGCCAACGAAGCTTTTCGTATGGTTATAAAGATACCTGATCACCGACAATTCATACGAGCCACCGCCAGGATCGCCAGATCAGATATTTACGACCCAGACGACAAAAACGGCCTCACTGGAATTGGCGTTCGATTCATTGAGATCTCTGACGATGATCTCCAATATATTCGAGAGGTTATGGCCAAGCCTCAGTGATGTAACGTGTTATTGCCCCCAGGCTAAACTATCCCTTCCTGTGGTCATCCTCTTACTGTAAGAAGGTATCCCACCGGTCTTCCAATGGTCATCCTCTTACTGTAAGAAGGTATCCCACCGGTCTTCCAATGGTCATCCTC
>CAYFXH010000011.1:41326-55090 GCA_964346905.1 uncultured Desulfobacteraceae bacterium
CACCGGTCTTCCAATGGTCATCCTCTTACTGTAAGAAGGTATCCCACCGGTCTTCAAACCAAGCTGAAAACCCTTCGATATCAAAGATCTCCATCTCTTTGTTCCAGGTAACCAGTGTCCATCTGGAAACCATGTTTCAACCCTCGTTCTAGAGCCCTTCGACACCACCTGTCGACGAGGAGTTTGACTGCCCTCGGCCGTGAGCAGTTCGGCCTTGAGCTCACTGCCGAAAGGCTCGGGCCGAAGGGAGGCTCACTCGAACTCCTCAGATAGAGTCGCTCAGGGTAAGCCCACTTCGCGGAACCAGCAAACCTACTTGCTGAAACGGTAGAGGATGTGCATGAGAGTGAATCTAATGCACACATGAAAGGTTTCGTGTTAGAATGCCTTCCGTTTGCGAAGGTGTACAGCAACACAACAGACTGAAAGAATGAGTACCAATGTGGGATGCAAAGCGTTCTCCTACAGAGGGTGTGGCTTTGCGCCAGCCTCTCAAGAAGTTAATGGTGTCCACCATCTCAAGTGGTATTGGAAGAAATGGAGCCTTTCAGCAAGGCCCCACCGAATCAATGATCACTCCTCCCGGAGGCTCTCTCAGGTGTTAGAGTGAAGATACAACAGTTCTTTGTTGTAAGTCGAAAACACGTCCTTCTTGCATTCTTCGCTGGCCTGCTCCTCACTTTCTCTTTTCCTCGCTTTGGCCAGCCTCTTGTTGCTTGGCTGGCTCTCCTCCCCCTGCTCTTCCTGGCCGCGAGCAACAAGCCTCCGGCTTGTTTTACCCTGGGCTGGACTGCCGGGGTGAGTCATGGACTGACCCTGCTCTATTGGATCGTCTATGTGGTCAACTATTACGGCAATCTACCCCTTCCTGTTAGCATAGGGATTTGTTTTCTGCTGGTTGCCTATCTGGCCATTTACCCTGGCCTTTTCTGTGCAGGGTTAGGCTGGCTGCGACAACGAGACCTGCCGTGGTTGCTATTTGCTCCCTTCCTCTGGGTAGCCCTGGAGCTAGGGAAAAGTCGCTTGCTTACTGGCTTCCCATGGGAGAACCTGGGGTATAGCCAATACCGCTGGCTTTCTTTCATACAAATAGCTGACCTCGCTGGTGTCTTTGGGATCTCATTTGTCTTAGTTCTCGCCAATACCTTACTCTTTTTATTGATATTCGGCCAAGAAGGCCAGAGGAAGGTGGTTACTCGACTCCTTTCCTCTCTGCTTCTGATCGTATTGATCCTGACAGTTTACGGCTACGGCCGCTGGCGACTTGCAGCACTTGAGACCCGCGCAAGTCCGTCTCTCAAGCTCGGCCTTGTCCAAGGTAACATTGCCCAAGATACGAAGTGGGACCCAGCCTTCCAGCAGGCAACCCTGAAAAAGTATCTGGAGTTGACCGGAGAGGTGGCAAAGCTGCAACCCAACTTGATGATATGGCCTGAGACCGCCACTCCATTCTATTTCCTGGCTGATTCTCAAAATAGCAAAATCCTCATTGAGGAGGTACGTAAGCTGGGAAAACCTTTGCTATTCGGCAGCCCCGCCTATCGCCGGAAAGGGAGCGGATTGCGATTATACAATCGAGCCTATCTTCTCGACAGCCAAGGTATGGTTGCTGGCTACTACGACAAGATTCATTTGGTGCCCTTCGGCGAATACGTCCCCTTGAAGAGGCTGCTTTTCTTTGTAGACAAACTGGTCCAAGCGGCTGGGGACTTCGCCTCCGGCGACCGTGCTGCAGTTCTGGATTTGGAGCCGGCTCGGGTGGGTGTGCTTATTTGTTACGAGGCCATCTTTCCGGAGCTCAGCCGGGATCTGGTCGCCGGAGGTGCTAATCTGTTGGTCAACATTACCAACGATGCCTGGTTCGGTCGAAGCAGCGCCCCCTACCAACACCTCTCCATGGCAGTATTCCGCACCGTTGAGAATCGTGTACCCATGGCCCGCAGTGCCAACACCGGAATTAGTGCCCTGATCGACGTGCGTGGCCGCATTCTCCAAGTGACCGGCTTGTTTGAGGAGGCAACCATGCTGGGAACCCTCCAGTTGGGAGATAGAAAAACCATCTATAGCCGCTATGGTGACTGGTTTGCCTGGAGCTGCCTCACCATTTCTCTACTGGGATTTGGTTATTCGCTCCGCCGACGCTCGGCGGGCTGAGATAGAGAGGGGAGAGACGGCGACACGGCGAATATGGAATATAATAATGAAGCACTAGGTAAGAACAAGAGTTAGGAAGTTGGAGTTATCAGATCAAAATTCTTAAATAATTGCCGCCTTTCACCATGTCCCCGCGTCATCGGGTCACCGTGTCGGCTCGTTAGTAACAACCGTTGCGATTGCATTGCGGGCCCAAAAGCGTATCTACCAAAAAGTTGAGCCCTCCTCTGTACAAACGGCACAAATTATGCTTGACTAATGGTGTAACAAAATTACACGACGCGAAGGAGATGCATTCATGGGTTTTCCAACGAAATCACAGATTGAAGACCTACTTAGCCGCCTAGAAGATCTGCGAGGTCATCTTTGACATTCCTGCAAAATCCCATCGCCTCAAAGAAATTGAATCCATAATGTCAAAAGAAGGTTTTTGGGACAACCCGGACCAGCAGCGCCACATCATGAAGGAACGGGCACTCCTTTCCGAAACCGTTGAACGCTTCGAGCGGTTGAGTGGTGAACTGGAAGATGTCACCATTCTCCTGGATATGGCCTTAGAGGAGGAAGATCGCCAGGAACTGGCTGACATCACCGGCAAACTCAAAGCCATCGATGCGGAGATCTCTGCCCAAGAATTCCAACGAATGTTGGGCGGTTTTGATGACCATCTTGGCGCCATCGTTAGCATAAACGCTGGCGCTGGTGGTACCGAAGCCCAAGACTGGGTGGAAATGCTCCTGCGGATGTACCTACGCTGGACAGAAAAACGGAACTTCAAGAATCAAATCATCGACATACAACCGGGTGAAGAGGCGGGGATTAAGAGTGTGACCTTTACCACCAGCGGTCGCTACGCTTATGGCTTACTGAAGGCCGAAAAAGGTATTCACCGGCTCGTGCGGATATCTCCTTTTGATGCCAGTGGTCGGCGGCACACATCTTTCGCTGCAGTATTTGTCTACCCTCAGGTGGAAGACGAAATTGTCATCGACTTGAAACAAGCAGACCTCAAAATCGACACGTATAGAGCCAGTGGCGCCGGGGGCCAACACGTCAACAAGACTGACTCTGCTGTCCGCATAACCCACGTTCCCACAGGCATTGTCGTTCAGTGCCAAAATGAAAAATCTCAACACCGCAATAAGGAAATGGCCATAAAGGTCCTCCGCTCACGACTCTACGAGCGGGAACAGCAGCTCCAGTCCCAAAAGCTGCAGGAGATCCACGATTCTCTCGAAGATATCGCTTGGGGTAGTCAGATCCGCTCGTACGTGCTCCACCCCTACCGTCTTGTAAAGGACCACCGGACTCAAGTAGAGAAGGGAAACGTTGATGCTGTATTGGATGGTGATTTGGACGAGCTAATTGAGGCCTTTCTGCTACAAGAGGGAAGCGAGCAAAAGCAGTAAGCAGTGAGCAGTCAGCAGAAAGCAGGAAAACTCATAACCTATATTGTGGAACAGTAAAGTCTAAAGAATAAACAGTGCCTATGCTTAGTACGCACTTCTAGTTGCCTGCCGCCCGTTGCTATCACGCCATTGTCAATTTCAGCACCTCTTCTCGGGCATTCACCTGGACTATCTCCACTCGAAAATGATCCCCTGGGCTGAGACCTCTGCCTTCCTCCAAGGGCATACGGGCTTCCAGAAGATATTCTGGCAGTAACAGATGGTAGGTTCTCCGTCCCTGGCCGAGAACCAGGGCATCCGAAAACTTGATTCGTTCTCTTTCAAAATATTTGAGAACCCAGTATCGCGTCCACTCCCTTTTGATTTGCAAGGCTTGACTTTGAGCAATGGTGATCTTGGCGATGATGGGCTCGAGGTCGGTGGTAGTATAAACCGGCGAACTTCCCTGCACCATGCTCTTGAGCTGGCGCATAACAACCAAATCCATATAACGGCGTATGGGAGATGTCCAATTGGTATAGGCAGCCACGCCCAGGCCATTGTGCGGTTTTGGGGTAGCTCCCAATTCGGCCCGACTGAGGTAGCGGCGTTGCACAAAATTCAGATAGAGATCGTCAGTGCCTTCACCCACGACAATCTCTTGGGGTTTGGACTGACTACGATAGATGGCGGGCACCTCATTGGCGGCCAGCGCCTCTGCAGCTAAACCGTTTGCTAAGATCATAAGCTCGGAGACCATCAGTTGCGCTGGTGTCTCTCGGTCCAACGTGCCGATATGGATCTCGTTGTGACTATTGACCCAAACGCGGAGCTCGGGCAGGGGTAACAGGAGGGCCCCTCCTGCGATCCTTTGCCGGCGGAGTCGGGTGCAGATCCGGTAAAGTTTGCCCAAGGCTTCGTCAGTTGCCACCAGCTCATTAGCCTCGGCATACGTCAGCTGCCGTTGGACTCGTATCCGACTGAGCACAAATCGATAGTCCTGAACCTCGTCTTTTTGGTTAAAGCGAACCAGTAGGCTCACCGCCAAACGCTCTAGTCCTTGCCTTAGGCTGCAGAGATCCTCCGAGAGCGTCGTCGGCAGCATGGGAATCCTGGCATCCGGCAAATAGAGAGAAGTGGCCCGCTCCAGGGCTTCGTTGTCCAATAGGGTGTTGGGAAAGACGACCGCTGCTGCATCAGCGATGTGAATGCCCACCTCTGCACCATTTCCCAGTGAACGAATGCTCAGGGCGTCATCGTAATCTCGCGTCATTGGCCCGTCTATAGTCAGAATCTCCCTAGAGGTAAAATCTTCCCGTTCGACTTCCTTATCCTCTCCATTGAAGGCTCCAAGGTCTCCGGCAATCTGAGCAGCAGCATTAAGGATCTCCGCTGAAAAACTCTCTTGAATTCCGAAACGATGCAGGTAGAGATTTTCATCCTCCTTCCAAACGCCCAGCGTCACCAATAGTTGGAAAATCCCCTGCGGTACGGGAACTTGAGCCATGGCAAGAATTTTCTTGGTTTGCTGGTAGTTGGGTGCCTCGGTGCCCAGAAGACAGAAATCTATGAGCATTTGCACGTACGTGTCCCGATCCTCGGGTTCCTCCACTGATTCGCCCTTCCACACTGCTCCAAGCCAGACACTTCCCTCAGCCAATTCCTTTTCTTTCTGGGCTTGCCGTATATGCTGCAGCCGTATCTGCTCGAGTCTCTCCGGGCTGTTGGCATGGAAAAGTCCGCCTTTATACTTAAAATGGAGGCTGTCGGTGAGCAGGGCTCTAAACACGGCCGAAGAATGATCCGCGGTCACCTCTTCACTGAAACAGATTTCTGCCAGGTGTTGGCAATCAAATCCCTCTTCTTCCTCGTGCAGCAAATCCCACAAATCTTCCACAGAGATGCGAGTCATGAGATTTTGGCGCCTTGCCGCTGCCTCCTGGAGAGCAGCTACCAACTGCACCCGGCTCTGGCTTACATCGAGGAGGGTATCGTCCACATGGAGGATTCGTTTGATAGAAACATTAACCTCGCGATCTTGCTCGGTGAGCACCAGCACCCGGCTGTTCTTTACGTCCAGGCACACCGCACACAGGAGCTTCTTGCTCTCAAAAAATTCCACTTTCGCTCCTGGTTTGATCTCTCTACCCATTACGTCATTTCTCCAGTACTCCACCACTCCATCACCCCAGTGAAAGAGCCATGGCCGCTGGATGTCGATTCTATTCTCATCAGAGAACCTTCAAGGCCGGAAACGTGACTTCAGCCGCGCCCAGGAACACGTTCGATCTGTCTAATATAGGCGCGAATTCCCGCCAAAATTCCCTCGGCAAGTACGTCTTGGTATGCAGGATTTGCCAACCGTTTTGCCTCCCGTTTGTTGGTGATAAATGAGGTCTCCACCATAATAGAGGGCATCTGTGCTCCAATCAGTACATAGAAGGGTGCCTGTTTTACGCCCAGATTTTTTATCCCACTGTATTTTTTCGGTAAAAGCTTTATCAGTCCCCGCTGAACGGCATCGGCCAACCGGCTAGATTCGTTGATCTTAGAATTAAGCATCAGATCGTTCAGAATCTTTTCCAGGTCGCTGATCCGTTTGGTCGAAACAGCATTCTCAAATGCTGCCACCCGCGCTGCCTCAGCATCAGTAGCCACATTCAGAATATAAGTAGAGATACCATAGATTCGCCGACTGTTGTGAGCGTTGGTGTGAATTGAAACAAAAAGATCGGCCTTTTTGGTGTTGGCCAGAGCGGTGCGTTCCTCCAGCGGTAGGAATTTGTCCGAACTGCGAGTAAGAATAGCCTCCAGCTTAAGTTGTTCGCGTAGTTTTTTTTGGAGCTTTCTAGAAATAGCCAGCACCACATCTTTCTCACGGATTCCACCTGGACCCACTGCACCCGGATCTTTGCCGCCATGGCCTGGGTCAATGACCACTTTTTTCACTCCCAGCCCCAGCTGCTGAGCCAACGTAAGGTCTGAACCGGTGGTCTTGCCTGGCCCGGGCAACTGATTTCTACTCTCCCCGGTGACGTCGATCACAATGCGGAAGGGGTCGCTCAAAGAGAAAATCTTATGATCTTCAATGGACTCAATATCCAGCACAACCCGAACCACCTTCGGTTTGTACTGTCCTGCCCGTACCTTGCGCAGAAGACCATCCCCTATGGGAATCGCCCCAACAAAGTTGGGATCCAAGGCGGAGCTCTTCAGATCGATGTAAAGCCGTCGAGGCTTCTTGAGGTCAGGGTCAGGCCTGAGCAGATGACTCGTAAATGTAACGTGGTCGTTTACGTCAATGACGACCCTGGTATAGTCTTGCGCGGACCAGTGGCGAATATCGGTTACCCTCGCCAGCGAAGTTGGAGCCACAGCAGCCACCTTGGGAAGGCTTGGCAAATCCGGTTTGGGCCTTCCCTTGCCTATTTTGGCTTCAAGTTCAGTCAGCCGCCTTTGGGCCCTTGGTTTCATATCCCCCTGCGGAAAATTCATTACCACTTTGAAATATTCCACATAGGCCCGCTCCAAATCCTTTTTGTATTTGCGATATATTTCCCCTATTTGATATTGGGCATCGTCAGCGAATCTGCTCTTGGGAAATTTTTTTACAACCCCCTTGAACCTATTTGTAGCCTCAGTCAGATCCTTCGGCCTTCGAGAATACCCGTAAAGCCCCCTGTAAAGCTTCGCCGTTGCATACAGAGCTTCGTCCGCCTGACGACCTTTGGGGTATTTTTCATAGTAGTTCTCATAGCCCTCAATGCAACGCAGCCACTGATCCCTGTATTTCATGCGTTTCTTGGATCGGTAGAGTCGCCGAGTACAATCTCTTGCCCGCTTCAAAGCATCCTGGGTGGCTGCCGAAGGGGGAGTTACCGCTACCACTGATCCCACGATGAAAAAAAACAGGGCAACAAGCCATATTCCTCGGTGCTGTTTTTTCACGAGATTATGCGCGACAATCATCTTTTGGGCTATGATCCCCAGATGCTCAATGCTGGATGATGCTCGGGGCCATGCAGGATCCTGGCACCACCATCGAGGATCGAATATCGAACATCCAGCATCAATCCTTTACCAATTCCCGCAGCCTAGCAAGCTCATTGAGAGCTTCAATGGGGGTGAGTTGCTCAAGCTCCAGGCTTCGCAAGCGGTGGCGGAGCCTTTGCTCCTGCTGCTGAAAAAGAGAAAGCTGCAGCGGTCCATCCCGGTGATCTGCGGAGGAGCGGACCAGCCGGGGGAGTCCTTCCACATCCGTGGCCTCCTGCTCCAGGTGCTGAAGCACCTGTCTAGCCCTTTCCACAACCTCAACCGGTAGTCCTGCTAGGCGAGCCACCTGAATACCATAGCTTCGATTTGTGCCGCCTTCTACCAGCTTACGAAGAAAAATTATCTTTTCCCCCCACTCTTTCACTGCCACGTTCATATTTCTTACCCGCGGTCCAGTGGAAGCAAGATCGGTCAGTTCATGGTAGTGGGTGGCAAAGAGTGTCTTGATTCCTGTTCCCTGCCAGTCGTGAAGGAATTCAGCCACAGCCCAGGCAATGCTCAGGCCATCAAAGGTGCTGGTTCCTCGTCCGATTTCATCTAAAATTACCAGGCTTCGGTCCGTGGCCTGATGAAGAATGTGTGCAGTTTCCTGCATCTCCACCATAAAAGTGCTGCGACCTCGGGTCAATTCATCGGTGGCACCAACCCTCGTAAAAATACGGTCGATCACCCCAATTTGAGCAGAGCTTGCAGGCACGGGCGCCCCCATGTGCGCCATGAGAACAATGAGTGCCACCTGTCTCAAAAGAGTGGATTTTCCAGCCATATTTGGTCCCGTGATTATGATTACTTGGTGAGCATGGTTATCCAGATGCAAATCATTGGGAACAAAAGAACCCTGGTCCATTGCTGCTTCAACTACCGGGTGGCGCCCCTCTTCAATGTGAATTTCCACGCCGTCGTCAATGTGGGGACGGCAGTAGTTTCTGCGGTTAGCGACCTCGGCAAGGGCAGAAAATACGTCCAGCTCTGCCACCACTGCAGCGCTGGTCTGAATTCGCTCTCCATGGCTGTTAACTTTGGACCGGAGTTCCACAAAGAGTTCTTCTTCAAGGCGAATTCGCCGCTCATCGGCGGTGAGCACTTGAGTCTCGTACTCTTTCAGCTCCTCGGTAATGTAACGCTCAGCATTAACCAGTGTTTGTTTACGAATATAGCGATCCGGTACCGAGGCAAGGTTTGCCCTCGAAATCTCCAGATAGTAGCCAAAAATTTTATTGTAGCCCACCTTTAATGAGCTGATACCACTTTTCTGTCTTTCCTCTGCTTCCAGCTGGGCAATCCACTTTTTGGCATCCCGACTGCGGCCCAACAACTGATCCAACTCTTGGTTGTACCCTGGACGGATCACACCACCCTCTGCGAGACTTGGCGGCGGACTATCAACCAGCGCTTCCTGCAACAACAAGGAGACGTCTTCGAGAGGATCCAATCGGTTTGCGAGCTCAGAGAGGGTCCGGTCCTCTAGCTCACCGAGGAGATATTTAAGCCGAGGTAAAGACTGCAATGACCGGTTCAGGGCAGCAAGATCGCGAGGCGTGGCCGAACCCATCGCCACCCGGCTATTTAACCGTTCTATGTCGTAAACCCCTTCTAGCTCTTGACGGACCTGAGCACGTATAGCTTCATGTTGGCGAAAGCAGGCAATAGCATCTTGTCGCGCTCCAATATCCTCAGCTTGAATCAGGGGGTAACGCATCCAGATTCTGAGCAGCCGCCCACCCATTGCAGTAACCGTTCTATCAAGAAGCTCCACAAGCGTACCTTTCAGTCCACCATGGTGCCAGGAGCGAAACAGCTCAAGGTGACGTGTGGTCACCTCGTCTATGATCATGTAATCGCTGCGTCGGTAGGGAATAACCTTACGGATATGCTCGGCGGTCTGCCGCTGGGTTCTCTGCACATAGTCAAGAATCGCACCTGCAGCACTAACGGCCAATGGGAGATCATGAACTCCGAAACCTTCCAGCGAATGAACCTGGCACTGAGCAAGCAACCGTTTGTGAGCGCTGGCAAAATCAAAGGATTTTGGTTCCAAGACTTGAACACTGCACTCCGACAACTGGCGCTGCCACCAGCCCGAATCACGCTCAGCATCATCCGGAACCAGAAGTTCGCGCGGCTCTACCCGACCCAATTCTTCAAACAGCCATGCGGGGCTCTCCGTTTGAGTCATCCTAAAATCGGCCGTGGAAAGATCCAGAAACGCCAGAGCGCAATTCTCACCAGCCCAGTAGACAGCCGCTAGATAATTGGGGTTTTTGCTATCCAGGCTATCCAAGACGGTTCCCGGTGTAACCACTCGCACAACTTCACGGCGAACCAACCCCTTCGCTTGACGAGGATCTTCAACCTGCTCGCAAAGGGCCACCTTGTATCCCTTTTCTAGAAGTTTGGCAATGTATCCGTCTGCTGCGTGGTGTGGTACGCCACACATTGGAATCGGATCTTCTGCCTGCTTATCGCGTGAGGTTAGAGTGATTTCCAGTTCCCTTGACGCCACCTGGGCATCCTCGAAGAACATCTCATAAAAATCTCCCATGCGGTAGAAGAGTATCGCATCTGGATAGCTTTCCTTGATTTCCAGATATTGCTGGATCATGGGAGTAACTTTACTCACGAGAGATCTTCCTCATCAGCACCTGTTAGGTTGACCAGGTGGTGCCATTCATAGTCACAATTGCACGTCGTCGCCACCCAGCCTTGGTAACCGTGGCGATACTTCAGAAAGTGCTGCCGAAGGAGACGTGGCCGGATGGTTTGTTAAGCTATCGTAACTCTATTACTCCTCTGGAAAAAGAGAGACAGAAGACGAAGTCTGACCCGATGATAAAAAATGGTGAGCTAACCAACGTATAGATACAGCGCTACCACAGAGATTAATCACTAACAGTCTTCATAGGTTGGACAGTGTCCCAATTATGACATCCTGGACATTTCCACAGGATCTCACCTGTTTCCAAACCGCATTGCTGACAGCGATAGCGCTTTCTCGCTGGCCCCAGTTGGCGAAGCAGCGCACGATATTCATTCAGTGCTCCTTCGCTGTCGCCATCTTCCAACAAAACCTCACCAAGCATCTTGCGCGCTTCCCCCAGATCGGGTTCCATCTCCAGTGCTATTCTCAGCGATGCAAGACATTGTTCTTTCTGCTCGCGTTGCATAAAGCAGCGGGCCAGCGCCAACCGAGCTACAGCATCCAGGTTCTCCCCGGCAATGTTTTCAAGAAAATCCAAAACGCGAACTTCATCTCCTGGCCCTCCATCTTTCTCTTGCAAACGGATAAGAACCAAATGGGCCCACTTCGAATTGCTCTGAACGAGCTTTCTCCAGATGGCAAGCGCTTTCCTCTTGTTGTTCTTCAACCAGTAGAGCTCACCCAGCTGCAGGCTGGCGTCTACACATCCAGAATCCAACGACAGTGCTTTTTTCAAATGGGCTTTGGCAGTTTCCAAATTGCCCATTTTCATTTCGCTTTTGGCCTGCTCGGTTCGCAGGTGAGCCAGAACATGCTGTTCGTTTGTCTGGCTCAACTTACAGATCTCCTGCTGGAGCTCATAGGCCCGCTGCCAATCTCGCGTTGCCTCGCAAAGGGCCTCAAGCTCCATAAAGGCGTCCAATCTGTTCGGCGCCCGGCGGATTACCTCTTCGAAGGTGGAAATTGCTCGCTGCAGGAAGCCGCCCTGCTTGTAGTCCATCCCCATATCAAAAAGGGCCTGCAGTTTGGTTTCCGGGTCTACCTTTTCGCGAAGGAGAATGGATTGTCTTATGCGGATGGCTCTATCGATTTCACCCTTGGCCCGGAAAAGATTACCCAAAGCCACGTACGTTTCGATTGTCTCTGAATTGACCTGCACTGCACGGCTAAAAGCCTCAATGGCCTGGTCCGTCTCATTGGCCAGGATGTACTGAATTCCCTCAAGAAATGCAGTGTAGTCTTCTGGTGGGCTCGACGGTTGGAGTGACAAGTCTGGGCGGAGCTTACGTTTAGCAAAGTAGTAACCAATAATACCGCCTAGAATGGCTACGGGAAACAGGAGGGCAAGAACATGAAACTCCATTCCCCAAATATGTAGGATAATTTCATTCATCCATCCATCACGCTGGCTTACTCGGAGTCTGCCTTTTCGGCTTCATCTGCAGGCTCGCTTTCAGACGTCTCTGACGGTCGGCTGGCCGGAACATCCGCCTCGGTGATGGAGAGATTACGCAGGGAGTTAAGTTCTTCCTGGAGGCTTTTATTCTGCCGCTTGAGGGAACGGAGAGAACTCCGTAGGCGGAAGGTGCCCAAGCCAAGGTAAAGGGCAGTGATTACCCCTCCCCCGAAAATAGAACCCAGAATCAGAGCATAAAGAGGGATGGGACCGGAGTTCAATGGCGAAAGTACTGGCAGTCTGAACTCGAGAGTTGTTGCGGAAAGAAACGCCTCATAGTTCTGAAAGAGGAAAACAATGAGCAACACCATGAAGAGCATTATAGCCACCCACTTAACTGCTTTCATCAAATCTCTCCTTTGTGAAATAGGGGAGTAGCTTCTTGTAGGTTTGCTGGATATGTTCTGGCACCACGCGAACCTCGGCAAAAACCGTCATAAAGTTGGTATCACCATTCCACCGTGGCACTATGTGAAAATGGACATGCGCTTCCACTCCGGCTCCTGCCACCGTCCCAAGGTTTAGCCCCACATTGAAGCCGTCCGGACTCATGGTTTCTCGCAGCACGCCCAGAGACCGCCGAACCGTTTGCATCAGATCGAGGAGCTCTTCTTTGTTCAGACCATCCAGAGTGGGGGTGTGGTTCCAAGGGGCCACCAGCAGATGCCCGTTGTTGTAAGGAAAACGATTCATCACCACCATGGAAAGCTCACCACGGTAGAGAAGGAGCCGCTCCTCGTCGCTTTCGCCGTTACCCTCCCGGCAGAATATGCACCCTTGCGGCCGGTCGCGCAAGATGTAGTCCATTCGCCAGGGCGCCCATAGGTTCTGCATCACCGTCACCTAGAAACTCATGATCCAAGTCTTACCTAACGTACCGGAGTGCTCTGCAATTTTCGACTTGGTAATGAATTCTTTTCCCAGTAACCTTGTCACCGTACGGCAGGAAAAACCTCACGTGCCGTAGGAAAATTTTTTGCGAGTATACCAACATTTGCCAAAAAAACAAGCACTTTATAGATTGGAGATCTTGGATTGCGGATTTTAGATTACGGGGACAAACTCTATATCACCCCATGCACCTATCTGATCCTCCACAATGACTATCACACCCACAACACCAGCAATCTCCT
This sequence comes from uncultured Desulfobacteraceae bacterium, assembly GCA_964346905.1. Classification (GTDB taxonomy): domain Bacteria; phylum Desulfobacterota; class Syntrophobacteria; order BM002; family BM002; genus BM002. Next base: position 54,209 of record CAYFXH010000011.1, read on the forward strand.
GGGCAAAAGCAAGGGCCCGCTGGATATCGCCCTCGCTTTGCACCTGGTTACACGTAATAGTCGCCGCAGCATCGGCCACAGCCGCAGAGGCTGCCATCACCGTAACCGCGTCGGCACGCCCCAAACTCAATGAGTGACCCACGGTGCCCGAAGATGTACAGATTCCCAGTGGTGTTTTCTCCGGATGGACCTGCAGGCCCAGCCGCTCACTGAACCGTGACTGCCCTGCAAGAATACCCACATGCAATGGCGAGTCCAGCTTTACAAAACAATCACCGCCGTTTTCCACCACAACCTCACTGCTTTCTTGCAGAAGAGCCAAACCCACCTGTTCCGCTATGGCACCCGCCACCGCGGCCATGGGGCCGGTACCGCAGTTTTGAGCTGCAGCGAGCATCTCCTTGACCACCGGAGGTGCGAGTTTATCGTAGGGCAGAGGGGTCATGGCATGAAGAAATTCAGGGTGCTGGGCAATATAACCCTCCAAAGGACCACGCACCCTGTATATGACCTCCTCAGCAAGCACGGCCAGATTGGATTCAGCCAGTATCAATAGATCGGTTTCCTGCACTGCCACCTCGAAGGCTACCAATCGCTCATGGCGGATTTGGTGGCGATATTTCCGCTCCTGATACTCTGTCACGCAATCAACTCCTTCAAATGAAATAAATCATCGGCGAGGCAGCTCAACCACAAAGGTCACAAAGTACACAAAGGAATCAGCAATAGTAAAAGCTGAAAAATGCATAATCTTCATACTGTATTGCCTTCACGTTCTTTGTGCTTTTTGTGTTGCATCCCTATTAACGTTCAAGCAATTATACCTCCTGAGTTTCTGCCTCAGAATCGCGAACTTCAAAACAGCCTTCGCCACATGTTTTT
>CAYFXH010000012.1:0-20177 GCA_964346905.1 uncultured Desulfobacteraceae bacterium
ACTGCCGAGGGACGAGCCAAAAACAGAAGAGTCGAACTGAAGCCCATCTATTAGGGGGAAGGGGTAATCCAGCAAGAGCAAGAACACACAAAAAAAGGGCGGGGGATCATTCCCGCCCTTTTCGCAAAATCCTATTGCTCAAAGCTGGCAGGAGTAAGTACCAAAGGGAGTACTTCTAGCTCCAGCAATATTGCTGACATGATTGACTAAAGCCGTTCGAATATTTACCATGTCAGTGCAATAGCGAGGCAGAACTGTTGCGTAGCCCCTTGTTGGGATGAAAAGAAGTAAAAATTGGGACCGACCTATGAAAAAGGCAGCACTTTCCCTAACAATTACAATGGTACTGATTGCTCTGACTCTGGTGATGGCCCTTGCAGCCTTTGCCAGGACGATTCGGTGAGGAACGGAAATAGTGCGGGTCGGGGACCCCACCATCGAGTTGCTACAGAAGTGTGGTGAACCTGACCTGAAAGAACTCATAAAAACAGATGGCCTGATACGGGAGAAATGGACCTACGATTGTGGCTCGACGCGATTTATGCGAATTCTCACCCTCCAGGGGGGAAAGGTGATCAAAGTTGAAAAAGCAGATTACGGCACTGGCCCCGCGCGCTGCCAGTAATGTTTACTAGCCTCCAGGTTGCGTGTTTAGTCCTCTGCCCAGTTACATACCGTCTTGTGTGTTCCGATACAACCCACCATATCTTGCCTTCTAAATTCCCAGGAGATTCCACAAAAATGTTATGAACGATTGGGACCGAAGGAGGCAGGGTACTCCATCCTTTGGCCTTTCCTGGTGTTTTTTCTGAGTGACCTGCCCTGTTGAATAGGGTTCCCTTCGGGAAATTCAACAGGGCTGACGGGAGGCCTGTGCCACTTCCGCAGCTTCGGGCGGGCTTCCCCCACCCGAAGCTGCGCGTGAAGTGACCAGGCCGGGAGCCTCGGAACGATAGAATAAACACCAGGAAGACATTTTCATGTTCACATGAGGCGTCATCGCTGAAATCGCTTCACTGTATAAACATCAAGCATCCATTTTTACGGAAACTCCTGGTAGGATCCTCTTTGACCGACTCCACTGAGTTGTGCTAGGGTATCCTTGCCGTTGGAGTCATATAGGGAACCAGATTGTCAGGAGTGAAGGTAATTTCCCACTACAGGGAATCAAGGGAGAAAAACGAGATTGATACGCAAGACAGGGACCTACGAAGCTCTCCGGTCCCGCACCGTCAATGGGAGGAGGATACCCGACCTTGCAGCAGCGTAAGCTCACAGTTCAAGATATCATTCTGATCCAGAAACAGTTGGAGGCCGCACAGCAACTGAACAACCTGCTCGGTGAGGCGGTTGCTCAGATAGAGGAGGCCGTGAGTGAAATTGACCCCGCCTCCGTTAAGGACCAGAAAGCAGCCGTGGCCCTCAATAAGGTGAAGAGAGCAGTCAGTACGCTGGAGAAGGAAGTGGAGGAATTCAACAAGAGATTGAAATGAGGCGCAAGAGCTGAGACGCATTCTGGCGCCACTCAAACTTCAGCACGCTCCAGGATCTTGATTCTTCCCCCTCAGGTTGTGCCATCACTTCTGCGCTTCATTGCGAGCCAGCGTTATGGAGGGTGAAGCCCAGCTCCTTCTCAGGGTAGAGCTACTGATCCCCCACTCTTCGAGACCCGCTCTGCGTTATGACTTTGAAGACCTTCTTCCTCTTGCTCATTTCCCATTTCCTAGGAGACGTAATTCTCAGCTCCTACAGACTGGCTGTTCGTAAGCGCACACCAGGCCTCTTTAATCAGATTTGGGCAGTTGGCTACCATAGCACCGTTCACGCCATCTGTGCCGCTTTGCTCTTGCTTGCCTTCGGTGGCCCCTGGCTCAAAGCAGCCCTGTTGGTTCTCGTGCTGCACTTTTTCATCGATTTCCTTCGTTGCAAGGTGGAAATCAGGCTCTATGGTCCTGGCCGGCTGCACGTGAAGCGCTCAGAATTGCTGGCGTGGATATCAGGAAACAGTAAAGACCCTGAGAAGATGAAGCTGAGTAAGCTGTGGCCGTGGTTTCTGATCCACGCCTTGGATCAGGGGGCTCATCTGGGAAGCCTGTATGGGATAACCCTGGTAGTGCTCCTCTAGAGTTTCTGAGGCAACTCCAGTGACAAAAAAGAGAAAAGAAAAAGGGAATAGTAACCAGCGACCCAGTCGTGAGACTGACGTCATGAGAACGCTTTGGGATATTAGTCAGTCTCTCTATCAATATCTCAATATTGATGATCTGATTCTGCACATTATTAAGCAGATGAAAGAGGTGATGGTCGCAGAGGGCGTATCAGTTATTTTACACGATGAAACCAAGGATGAATTCGTTTTTTGCTGGGCCGAAAGTGACCCAAATGGACTTGTTGTAAAGCTAAAAGAAATTCGTTTTCCTGCAGACAAAGGCATTGCTGGTAGCGTGTTTAAGAGCGGAAAATCAGAGCTTATTCCCAATATTGCGGAAGACGCGCGTCATTATAAGGACATAGATCAATCAACCGGGTTCAAAACAACCTCTATGATTGCTGCGCCGCTACAGAAGAAAGAAAAAACCATTGGTGTTCTTGAAGTGCTCAACAAAAAGAGAGGAGTCTTTGACACTGAAGATCTCACCTTTGTCACAACACTTGCCCCGATAATAGCCATGGCCCTAGATAACGCTCGGATGTACGCTAAGTTGGACGAGGCGTACAGAGAATTGCAAGCAATAGACAGAGCAAAGGAAAAGCTGCTCAGACATACCCAGGAAGAGAACATTCTGCTTCGACAAGAAATTGAGAGCCGTTATTGTTTTGACGAGATTATAGGAAATAGCAGACCGATGGTTGAGGTGTTCAAGCTGTGTGAGAAGGTGATAGATTTAGATATAACCGTCCTGATCGAAGGAGAGACGGGCACAGGGAAAGAGCTTGTTGCTCGTTGTATCCACTACAACAGTCCTAGAAAAGAAAGACCATTTGTTTCTCAAAACTGTGGGGGTATCCCCGAAACCTTGCTCACGAGCGAGCTTTTTGGTCACAAAAGAGGGGCCTTTACTGGGGCCGTTGCAGACAAAAAGGGGCTGTTCGAGATCGCCCATGGCGGCACCATCTTTCTTGATGAGGTAGGTGAGATGTCGCCTGCGATGCAAACGACTCTTTTACGGGTACTACAAGATGGTGAGATCAGACCCCTGGGGGCTGACCACTACAAGAAAGTTGATACCAGAGTGATCTCTGCAACCAACAGGAACCTGGACGAAGAAGTGGCGAAAGGAACGTTCAGGGAAGATCTCCTGTATCGCCTCAATGTATTTACCATCAAGCTTCCACCGTTGCGCGCGAGGGTCAGTGATATTCGCATCCTGGCTAGTCACTTCGTACACAAATACAATCAGAAAACCAACAAATCCATCAAAGGGTTGAGCCAGAAAGCGTTGCAGTGCCTCGAGAGCTACCCCTTTCCAGGCAACGTGAGAGAATTGGAAAATGAGATTGAAAGGGCCGTGGCCTTGGCACGGGACGGAGACAGTATTGAGATCTCCCATCTTTCTGAAAGAATAGTTAGTAAATCGGCACGAGTTAGCTCCGGACTGAAAGCAAAGGGGACCCTCAAGGAGATGGTTGAAGCTCTGGAAAAGTCTGTTCTCACCCAATTGTTAGAGAAGCATCAAGGGAACAGGACAAGGGTTGCGAAGGAATTAGGCTTGAGTCGATACGGGCTCACCAAGAAGATGCAACGATATGGCTTCTGAGCTAGCTCGTCAAAGCCAAGTCTTCCGGGTGTGGCCATGGCTTGGTGGTTTGGCCAAGAAACAGGCCCCAGGGACGAGGATTCAACGCTCATTGTGTCAAGTGTGTTGTCACCTCCATGCCAACCTAGTTTACACCATCTAACCCACTAAAAACAGGAACATTTCCTTAAGCTCTGCTGCAGCTGTCAACGTGGTTGACAGCTGCGCCGTACAGGAAGGATTATTTTTCCTCGCATGTTCCCCACCTGAGCTCAAAAATACTATGTGATAGTAACTACTTGTATACACGTAGCGATATTCTTGCCGTTCCGCCAATGTTGGCATGTGACTTGCCTTCCTAGAAAAACAGGATAAAGGGTTTCAGCTAACCGATAGCAAGGGAGGGGGGTCATGAGGAAATGCACCATAACAATTACGGCACTCTTGGAAGATAACAGTTGCCCAACTGTAGTAGTCGATATCTCTCCAGGGGGCGTCTCGGTAAACTGCCCAAAAAGCTCCGGCTTTGAAATCGAAGCTCTCGATGGGCACTCTCAATTTGACCTCTTTTGTAAACTTCCCGACACCGATGAGGAGCTCCACTTCCACTGTAAGAAGGCCCAGACGAATCACACTTCCGATGACATTGAATTCACTCCAACTCTCGAAAGCTTTATGAAAGCCGATCTCAGTCAAAATTGGGAACCAACCGCAAGCCATTAAGCTGGACGGAATCTCTGCCTCTTTATACACATCGCCAAGGCAGCAAGTTAGGTACAGAGCAGAGCGAGGTAACCGGGAACCCGCAAGCGGGTTCCCGGTTCCGCTACGTTGTCATCCATAGTCATGTATTGTACCAACCTTTGCGACAGCGAAGGATAATGACAAAACGGTGCTTTGCGCTGGCCGATTTGGGTGCGGTACCCACGGCTACGAAGGCCGGATAGTAGCCAATAACTGCACATGCTGAGTGCTCGATTGGATGTGTTTTCAGTGCGTCTTCTCCCGCCCAGAATGCGAGGCAGAACACCCAATCGTTTTGCCGAGCTACTTTTGACCGACACCTCTATGGTGTGCTATGGTGGATACAGCGAATGCTGCAATCCAGGATCGTAACCACCGGTTGCCACCGACCCCCCCTTAATCTCAAAAGTTCTTTGGGGTGGATCGAAGCAAGCCCCCTGCCCGATATTCACAAGAAAGGATTTCTCTCCGACATGGAAAGCCACAATGATACCGATGTCAACGTTGCCCGGCGGTTGAAAAATCTGGTCAAGGCAAGTCAATCTCTGGCGGGCATAGAGTCTCTTGACGCCTTGTTGCCGGAACTCTTGGACTTGGCCCAGGAGGTGACAGACGCGGAAGCCTCATCAATCTTACTGTACAATCCGAAACGCAAGGTTCTGAAATTCGCCCTTGCCAAAAACGAGGCTCTGGGTGAAGGAACGGAGCAGATTCTTAAGAGTCACGTTGAGCTCAAGATGGGTGAGGGACTTGCCGGCTGGGTCGCTTCAACCCGCAAGCCTGTTATCATCCAGGAGGTGCAGCAGGACAATAGATTCTTCAAGGAGGCTGATCATTACACCGGCTTCCTCACCCGAAACCTCCTCTGCGTTCCCATTGCCTATGGCGAAGAACTCCTTGGCGTAATCGAGGTGCTCAACTCCAAAGACAAGCCATGTTTCGATGCCGATGATCAAGAGATTCTCGATAGCTTTGCACACCTGGCCGGGGTAGCCATAATACGGTCCAGGCTCCTGGAAACTCAGCTTATGCAGCAAAAACTGCAGATTCAGCTCCAAGCCGCATCCAAAATTCAGTCGCTCTTTTGTCCGGAATGCCCAAAAATGGAAGGAGGAAGCAACGTTTGGGCCGTGTCATTGCCTGCAGCCTTTGTCGGAGGTGATCTATACGATCTGATCCCCATGCCCGACGGTAGTTGGTTAATCTACGTGGCTGACGTTTGCGGCAAAGGTCTTGCCGCTGCGCTGATCATGGTTGCTTTGTGGGCGAGGCTTCAAAGTGAAGCGCATGTTCACGAAGAGGTGGATAGGGTGCTTGAGAGAGTAAACAACACCATGTACTCCTTGCTGGCCAAGGAAGGTTTTTTCGCCACCATTATCCTTGGAAGATATTGGCCTGCAGCCGGGAAGCTGCAACTTGCCCGTGGGGGACATTTGCCTCCTTTGTGGGTTGCAGGAGATGGCTTTGGGAGCATCCCCGAATTGAAGGGAATGCCACTGGGCATAAAAGCTACGCCTGAATACGAGACTAAAGAAATAATTTTGGAGCCGGGACAATCAATTCTTTTCATGACTGACGGGGTCACCGAGGCACGAAATGAAGGGGATGAGTTGTTCGGTACCTACCGTCTACACGAGCATTTCAAGACCACAAGCGGTCCTCCTTGGGGACGGAGCCTGTTAGAGACGGTTAAAGATTGGCGGGGCGATGCCGAGGCAACAGACGATCTCACCATACTTGAAATTTGGCGGGACCCCACACATAGGTAAGAACCGTGGCAGTACAGAGTTCACGGTTACCAGACGGTAATTCCAAATACGGTTACTACCTTAGCTCCCCGAAAGCACGTGAGAGCTAGGATTTCCCTCCGCGCCTTTTTCTGCGATCCACTGGACCTCTGCGGTATTATCCAACCGTACCTGTTTATACCCTCCGAATTGGGAACAAAAGGGATAAAAATTTTCCCAAAAAGTGGCACTTTACTAACATCCTTTGACGCGGTGCCGGCTGATATCCCCATTCTCATTTCAGGTCAAGTGAGATAACTGTCTGAAGGTAAATGAAAAAAGTTAAAATACTCCAAGCTGGCATACTTTTTTCATAACGTGCTTCTAAGGCACAGGTACTCTAGACTGACCAGGAGATGAAGATCTTTTCGGTTCATCAGTAGGAGGCACATAATGGTCGATCTCAATGAGGTCCTACGGCCCTGTCCCTTTTGTGGTTCAGGTGAGCATGAAGCTGATAGGATCTGTCTCCGAGTTATTCCAGATTCGCAGCGGTATTTCTCAGTTGTTTGTTGGTGCGGTACGAGCGGTCCGCTAAGAGATAGTAAGGAAGAGGCAATAAGAGTTTGGAATACGAGAGATTATGCTGAACGACAGCTTGTGTGGAATCCATTTCGTTCTTCAAGAGGCCAGGTTTCGCTGGACTTCAAAGGAAATCTCAAGTCAATAGGGTTATCTACCATCTTACAAATTCTGGCATGGGACAACAAGACTGGTGTTCTCCAATTCATTCAGGGGCAAAAGCGAAGAGCCATTTGCTTGAAAGAGGGAAAAATTATTGCGGGAAGCGGCCAACCGGGACTGCAGCTGGGCCAAATCCTTTATGAGAGAGGGCTGATATCACCAGAAAGGTTGTTGCAGGTCTTGGAAATGGCCAAGAAATCTGGCAAGCGGATGGGAGAGATGCTCGTGGCTCTGGGATACGTCAGCCAAGATACCCTGAAAGAACTCCTGCGTCACCAGATTCGGATGGTTGTATTTGATCTTTTCGGCTGGACAGAAGGCGATTTTCAATATCAAGATTGCCATGTAGAATTTGACGAGCTCGTTGTCGAAGACATGAATGCCATTGAATTATTACTAGAATCGGCCGTCAGACAGGATGAGTGGGCTGCTGCCAGTTAGCCCACACCATTCACCAACCTCTCTCTGCGACCGCAGAGATGGTCGTCCTTCCTTCCCTTGATAGCAGACCCGTCCTGGAGCGGACAAGAGGTTCCACCTCTCAAGGTGGATTCTTCAGGTGACACATAAATCCAACACGCAGACTTGACAACTTTCAACCTATTCTGGTTTTGTATAAAGATTGAAGTCAACGGCGAAGATTGTAGGAGAGGTTCTGAGAAAATGTCATTCGATAATCCCCAGTTAATGACCTGCGTTGAGATCGGCAAGGCGGTAACCTCAACTCTCAATATGGAGCGGATCCTGAGCATTATCCTTAAGCGGCTGAGTGAACTGATCAAGGCAAGAAACTGGACCTTGTATCTGTTGAATCCGCAGACACAAGAGCTCCATTTCGAGGTGGTGGTGGGCCTGGATAAACACAAGCTCAACAATGTACGGATCAAACTTGGCGAGGGCATAGCGGGGACCGCAGCGCTAACGGGAAAGCCGATATTGGTAAGGGATAATGTACAGCAGGATCCTCGATTTAGTCGGCGAGTGGATGAGCTCACCGGTTATGTTACCCGTTCTCTCATCTGTCTTCCTCTGAAAGCACAGGACTGTGTGATTGGTGTCATTGAGATTGTAAATCCTGAGGACCCTTCGCTCTTCCAGGACGCTTTCATGCCGGTGCTTTCCATTCTCGCAGACTATGTGGCCATAGCTATTACCAATGCCCGTAACCATATGGAGATAGAGTCTCTTGCTATCACCGACGACGTGACCGGCTTTTACAACAGTCGTTTCCTCCATGATCACCTGGACGGGTTAATTCAGGAAGATAAGGCAGTCTCCCTGGCCTTTCTGGACTTGGACAACTTTAAGCGGGTGGTGGACGCACACGGGCACCCGATGGGCAGCAAAATGCTGAGAGAGGTCGCCATGGTCATCGCCTCGCGACTAGAGGATGAGGACTCCCTTGTGCGCTATGGCGGGGATGAATACGTGATTATCCTTCCGGCACAGGACAAGCGGGCAGCGCTCGCTAAAATAGAAAATGTTCGCAAGGAACTGGCCGATGCCACCTTCCTCCAGTCTGAGGGGCTCGAAATCAAGATCACTGCGAGCTGCGGTATTGCCAGCTATCCACAAGATGCCTCCGATAAAAGGGAGTTACTCCAGATGGCCGACCAGTCCATGTATCGTAGTAAGAAACGGGGCAAGAACGCCATTACCGTCGGCTAGAGAGGGAGGGAGCGAAACCTGCGGGATCAGTAAAATGCAAAGCATTGGGCCAACAATGCTAGCAGATACAAACATCGATTGTTTGACCACCTCCAAAACGTTGTCCCAGGGTTTGGCCGGAGCGCTAAGGAAAGCGTGTCCATGCATCCACCGCGGTTCATAAATAATTCGGGCTAGCATACTCCCTCCAGATATTCCTCCAGTAGTCTGATTATGAGTTGTTTCAATGAGACCCCTTCCATGGCTGCTCTCGCCTTTGCCTTTCGGTGTAAATCTTCTGGCACATTTCTGAGATTAATTGTCGCCATCTGCTGCCTCCGATTTAAGATTGAGGATATGGAACTTCCAATTGCCGGAAGCAGATTGCAGATTCTAGCGAAGATTGAGAGAACGAGAAACTTTTGTTGGAAATCTACAATCTACAATCTTCAATCGTCTGAGTGTCAATTGTATCAGCGGTGACCTCATCATTCTAACCCAAGTGGAACAGTAAAAAATAATCCACAAGTAGTAGTTCTTTTCCCACTACCTCACTCCGATTTCCCAAACCTCACTGTTCCATCATTGATCTGCGAATAGGTTAATTATCTGGAATCCATGACAAATCACTATACGAATAGCCGGTGGCACGGTTCTTGTTAGTGGGGTGATATCTTCGATTTCAGATTTGAAATTGCACATTGTAGAGTGAAGAGCTCGGCGGTTTGCCCTGAGGAAAACTCTGCAGCTTAAATCTTAAATCTGCAATCTGAAATCTTAAATCATAAGGCGATTCTTTATGCCCTTGCCCCTGGGACATACTGCTGCTGGTCTGGCTATACACGACCTTTATTCCAAAGGCAGTTCCACCGTCAGCCTTTGGAAAGCGCTTCTCTTTGTCATTGTGTTTACCAACCTGCCCGACATAGACGTTTTGATAGGACTTATTGTTCATGGGAACGGTAATTTTTTTCATCGAGGTCCTACTCACAGTTTGTTGTTTGCCCTCGTTATGGCGTTGCTTGCAGCCAACGGGTGGAGATGCTGGTCAAAAATTCCAAAAGTACCTTTTCTTCTCTGCTTTCTCCTCATTATTTCTCACGTTCTCGCTGATGCTGTGCTTACAGCTTCACCAGTTTCATTTTGGTGGCCTCTTGAGCTGAATTGGAGCGTAGGGCATGCTGGATGGAGGGACGTAATAGCATTCGTAGTTTTTGGAGCTTTTCGAGACCTCGGAGTAATTGTGGCCTCCGGAGTAATGATTCTTCTCAATCGACTCATCAGACACAAAGCCATGCCGGTCACTTTCTCTCGCCTGGTAAAGGGACGATAAGCCTGCCAACTATAAGGGAAATACAGCAGAGCCTCGGTTCATTCTTTGCCTCCGCACGGGCTCATCCCTTTTTCCGTTTTAGCAAAGGTACACCATCGACTCATAGAACTTTGCCATCATCAATAAGGTGTATTAAACGTTCCAGTGGATTCGATGCGATTAATCTGGCCTGCCGCAGCTATGGAGAAGATGCTATAATTCGCAAAAAGCCGCTGGAGAGAGCCATGAGATTGATTATCACAGTAGTGGATATCAAGGGAAAATGCCCGGTGTATCAGATTGGCGACAGGATCACCTTGAATGAGGGATACATTCTGGATCCTGAGCACACTGACGTTGTCTGCATGCATTCCTTGGCTTCGATCCTGCCGTACTATGTGGCGCTCAGCAAAGGCGTCGAGGCTCGAGCACTGGGGCTCTCACGCGGAGAGTCAGAAGAAGCCTATGTACAATGCCTTGATCCTTGTGAAATCACCGGGGGCGGTACGGTACAGTTGGAGATTTCTCGGTTGGAGTGAGAATCATCGGCTAGAGTAGAAAGCCAAGCTGCGTACGGACGGTCTCGAGCGGACAACCCTGTCTGAAGTTCTTGCAGTTGAGAAGCAGATCTGTCAACTTGGTTGGCATCAGGCTGCCAACTTAGTTTTCACCATGTAACTCCTCTGAATTACACATATTTCAGTGCTATTCCCAGTGGCTGTCAACGCTATTGGCGGTTTATCGATAAAAGGTTGACAGTTCGGACTCAGACCACACCCTCAACTCTCGCAAAGATAACAAGCTATATCAACTATTTAGGTGAGAGCTGCAAACTCTCTTCTTTTACGCTCTAGTTGGCATGCCGGCTGCACTAGAGATAGGCCAGAATTCAGGCCAAGTCATAAAAATCTTTGCATCAGAGCGCGGGAGGGGAGGGACGCAATGGTGAATCCATACTTAGAATGGATGGATGAAAACCAGAAAATGCGTCGTCTCGAAATCGTTGATAGGGTTTTCATTGGCCGCATTTGCAGGGGTATTGATGAGAGGAGGCGAATCATCGTAAGCCACCCCGAAGTATCGCGGGATCACGTTGAGATCAATAACAGCGGCTCTCAGCCCCAGATTAGAGACCTGAGCAAGAATGGTACTTGGGTAAACGATGTTCGTTTGGCAGCAGGTTCCACTCAGTGCCTTGAGGATGGAGATGTAGTACGTTTGGGCGAGACCTTAATCCACGTAAGGTGCCCAGCCACTGTGTCCTACAACAAGAATGACGAATTGGAATCAACGCAGACACTGGTAACACCCAGGGAAGTGATAGTAACCAACGTAGTCGCTGATGTCAGAGGCTTCTGCAGCATGTCACAAAGGGAAGAATCTTGCCAGATCTATGAACTATTGAGGGAAATAATCCAGACGTTCTGCACCATTGTACACGCCCACAAAGGTACCATCAAAGATTATACTGGCGATGCCGTTTACGCTTTCTGGGAACATGGTCCGGAGATGTGTAAAAAGCAAGCCGTAGCTGCCTGTCAGACGGCTCTCGCCCTGGCCAGGACCGTGGACCAGATTCGAGCTAAACTATCCAGCATAAATCCGGCTGTTAAATGTTTGCGGCTGGGATGGGGAATCACCACCGGCAAGGTTACCATGTCGCACTATGGGTGGAGAGTCACTGACCTTACCTTGATGGGTGACTGCACGAATTCGGCGTTCCGTCTCTCCGGCATCGCCAACAAGGATCTACCGAGTGAAATCGTCATTTGTTCTCATACTGCTGGGCTTGTCCTGGACGTACTCCAGGTCGATGACCTGGGATTTGTGTCTCTTCGCGGGCGCAGCGGTCAGGAGCATGTATATGGGATCAGTAAGCGAGACAAATTCACCGAGTCCAAATCTAGAGTTAGCCTTTCATACGATGAGGCCAGAGTTTCGCATGCTGCAGACATGCTGCACTGAATCAGCCAGGGTTTTAAGCGGGACTGTTATCCAAGTCCGCCAGGAACGCGAGACCTTAGCAGAAATCAATATCTTGTTCTAGATTAAATCCCAGCGAGTGCTGCCACCCTGAGGTTATCTACACTGTCCCAGGAGTTGAGGTAGCTAAATAGGTACCATGAACATTGTCTTTTCCCCGGAATTCCGCTACCCGACAGCTATCTCTGTATACAGATCCTTGATGCCCCATAGGTGATTGTGGTTCCTGCTAGGAAGACAGGGAAGGATCGAAAAGGACTCGTCTGCTCAAATTTCAGGGAACGAAGCCGACCAAATGTAATCTCCACAGTTGATTTATCAACCATTTTCCGGATAGAAAAAGGAAAGAATATCTGCCGATATCAATAGGGAAAAACCGAGTGGGAGGAGGCAAGGCATGGCCACATTATTCGAAGAGACCGCACTTAACGGCATGACGATGCGCAACAGAATAGTACGATCCGCCACCTGGGAGGGGATGTGCGACCAGGACGGCAGGCCCACGGAAAAATTGATCAACTGCTACCGCGCCTTAGCACGAGGCGGTGTGGGGTTGATTGTTTCGGGCTATACGTTTGTAAGGCCGGAAGGCAAAGGGTTCCCTGGCAAAATGGGCATCCATACCGATAACTTTGCCAGCGATTATGAAAATTTGACCAGGGCGGTCCACGATGATGGCGGTAAGATCGCGGTTCAACTGGTTCATGCCGGCGGCCAAACCACTGCCAGTAACGCCGGCCGCCAGCCCCTTGCCCCCTCGGCCGTACAGGTTGACCAATTTCCAGAGATGGTGGCCGAACTCAGCAAAAAGGAAATCAGTGACATCGTTATAGCCTTTGGAGAGGGGGCCAGCCGGGCCAAGTCCTGGGGCTCCGACGGGGTGCAACTGCATGGCGCCCATGGTTTTCTGATCAACCAGTTTCTTTCTCCGCTTACCAACCGGCGCACTGATGAGTATGGCGGCAGTATTGAAAACCGCAGCCGGTTTCTGCTGGAAGTCTACCGAAAGGTGCGGGAGAATGTCGGTGCAGATTATCCTGTACTTATCAAGTTGAATGCTTCGGATAACCTGGATGGTGGTCTTGACGTTGATGATGCGATTTACGCTGCCAAAAAACTTGCGGAAGCCGGTATCGATGCCATAGAAGTCTCAGCCGGCACCCCGGCCTCTGGCGAAAAAGGCGCGGCTCGCGAGAAGATAAACAGTCCTGAGAAGGAGGCATATAACCTGGAACTGGCTCGCCGGATCAAGGAGGCGGTCAGCTGTCCGGTCATGGTGGTAGGTGGAATCCGTTCCTATGAGATTGCCGAAAAAGCGCTCAGGGAAGACGGTATGGATTACATTGCCCTGGCCAGGCCGCTGATCCGGGAGCCAGGATTGGCCAACCGCTGGCTGCAGGGCGACCGCAGCCCGGCCACGTGTATTTCATGCAATAGCTGCTTTACGCCTGGTCTTGAAGAAGGCGGCATTTATTGTGTGATTGAGAAAAAGGAGCGAGAAAAGGCAGCCCGAACCTAAGCGTTCACAAGCCAACTGTTGGTGCTCTTGGTTTCAATTACATGGAGACTACTTCCATTTCCTTTGCCGTTTCCCTAGGAGAGTAGATAACAATCCTCCTACACTGTTGTAATCTGTCTGTATCTTGTGATCAGATCTGAAAATCCGATCCCACCAGTCGGGATGTTATCTACACAACCCCAGCAAATCGGTATGTGTTTAGAGAACTCATCGATATCTGCACCTGTCCGCCCTCTTGATCTAAGCAATCCAGATCGAATAGGTGACTGCTAACGTAACTATGGTGCGAGAGTCGCCTTCTCTCTCTCGGAGACCGAATCAGTAAGTCCCTGAAATGTGGTATTTTTTTTCACAATTCATAACCTCAATTACCCACCATCTTCACCTTAGCTTTCACCATAGTATGCGCTAACTATTCAGAAATTAATAAAAAAAATGAAATATTTTCCCTGGCATGATTCCTGCCTTGAACAGGTGTATTCTCCAGCAGCTGGAACGATTCCCCCACAATGGATTAGCTAGGAGGTGACGGTTCGTTGTAGGTAACCTGAGTGCGTCATTGCAAACCAGAGGAGGTATAGAGTTAGAGAGTGAACATCATAAACAGAGAAAAAAACAAAGGAAGCATACTATGTTCAATTATCAGAAAGCGTATCTTATATGGTTGATGTTCATGGCCAGCTTTGTTTTGACGGCCCCAACCACTAACGCTGCAGTGATCCACTACACGAGCCGGGCTGAGTGGGAGGCAGCCGTGGGGACCTTTTCAGAAGAAGATTTCAGCAGCTTTACCTCTGACACCAGCTTTCACACCTCACCTGTTGATGTCGGACCATTCACACTTGAGCTGGTGGGACCTGGATATTTCAGAAATCTTATCGAGGTGCCCCTACTTCCATTTACTGATAATAATGGCACTGCTCATGCCAGCATCTGGACAGATTTCGGTAGTCCCGATGAGGAGACAGGGACAAGCATCCCCGGGACAGCTGCCACAGTGACAATGACTTTTGCCGAGACCTTCTCTGCTTGGGGGGCATTTTTCTACGGGGCAACGACGGCGGAACGACTGGACATTGATGTCATCCTGGATTTTGGAGGAGGAATCCTGAAGACAATCCAATTGCCCGAGGACGTGGTATTTTTCGGCTTTGTGACAGATCCGCAAGAGAGCCTGATCAGCCTGACGTTTCGATCCCGAAATTACATTATGGGACTGGGCGAAGGCTTCGGTCTAGACAACGTGGTCTGGGTGCCAACGTCCCCTGCCCCCATCCCCGAAGCCACTATGGTACCGGTGGATATCAAACCTGGCTCCTGCACCAATCTGCTCAATACCAAGAGCCAAGGTGTTCTTTCAGTAGCAATTCTTGGCACCAATGACGTCGCAGTCTATGATGTGGACGAATCTTCGATTACCTTGGCAGGGATTAGCCCAATACGGTCAACCTATGAAGATGTGGCGACACCATTTGAACCCAGCATGGAAAAGGTGAGTGATTTTGACTGCCCTGATGAGAATCCAGACGGTTTTCTGGATCTCGTTCTTCAGTTTAAAACACAGGAATTTTTAGAGGCAGTCGAAGCTCTCTTGGGTAGAGAGGTTGAGGACAACGAGGTAGTGTGGTTGACGCTTCACGGCAACCTCTTAGAGCAGTTTGACAACACTCCAATAAAGGGCGAAGATATGGTCGTCATCAAAAAAAGGGGTAAAGAGAAAGGGGATAAGAAGAAAAAGGGAGTGCAATGATGAGAGTCAGGGTGTTACTAATCTTTGCTCTGTTCTTAACCCTGAACATTGGCTGTGCCCCAAAAGAATATCCGGTGAAATCACATGTTTCGCCAGGATGCACAATCAGGACTGAAGTAGATGAAAGGAGGAGCTACAGCACTACAAGAACTGAAGAAAACCATTTAGGCAATGGTCTAGATGTAAATATATGGCTCAATCAGTATGGAGATGACAAAAACCTTAATCTCGTCGTTATTTACCGAGGTCTTGATTGGCTTTTCGTTGAACCCAGCACGACGGTAACGTTGATGGTTGATGAAGAAAGAATGGAACTGAGTGGTGCAGGTAGTCTCGAGCGTAGTAGTGCGCTTTCTCGTTGGTGGGTCATGGAAATGGCCTCTTACGATATTACTCCAGAGCAACTAAAGAGAATTGTCTATGCGAGAGAGGTAACGTGTACCGTGGAAAACCGAGAGTATTCTTTCTCAACACTGAATCTCGCATGTTTTCGCCGTTTTTATGAGAAGCATGTGGTTGGAATCGAATTCGACGAAGACCGGGTTAGATGATACGCAACATAAACCCCAGCCGCATTCATTGCGAAGATTGCCAGAATGCCCCGTGCTTTGCACGGGGATGAATGCCATCCCTTAATCCCCTCTCCCCTGGGGGAGAGGGTTAGGGTGGGTGGATGAGATGTGCTGAATCAGGTAGAAAACTGCACCCTCTCATCTCAGGCTTCCCAACTCCGTGCCTTCTTCATTGGTGATCTTTAGCCGGACATATTTTCCTATCAGTTCCAAGGCATCAGCCTGTTCTTCATAGGCTCCGCTCAGAATCAGCTTTCGCAATTCATTTGCCTTTTCGTGCAACCCTTTCTGTTGCATTGCGTAAACGGCCGCGCCCATAATCTTGAGGATCGATGTATCCTTTGTCGCGATGTATCTCACCTTTATCCTGCGGTCGGGAGTGGACCCGGGAAGGCTTTTCTGTTTCACCGTTATGGTCTGGGTAAGATTTTTCAGTTCATCTTGACTGAGTATTCTGTCTATATCCGTTACCATCGTGCACACTCCTTTGCGGTTCCAGTACTTTACAAGAAGCAAGCACAATCAAGCAAGGCAAAAACGCAATTCCCGGGCTTGTTGGTTCTACCGGCCTCACTTCATGGAATCAGAGTTGGAGAAGCATTTTCTGCTCATCTACTACTGTTCCTGTACGGTTCTCATGAAAAAAGTGGACGCGGGTGTCTGGACATAAGGCGGGGTGCAGCATTTATATTGCTCTGTTCTCTCATAGTCCGCTGTGAATCCAGATAGTATCATCTTTTTTGGAGCAGCGAGCCGCTTTTTTATTGAGGCGACGATTATGTGATTAGGGCTTTAAGGGCTTCCCCTTGCGCCAAGCCGATTTTCTGACGGTCCCACATCCTCCCCATAATTTTTATGGTGTCCCTTTTTTTGGTTTATGATATCGTATATAATTCCAAGGTCTTAGCAAATGTGGGGGTCGTTGTACTTTTTGGCATGCAACATGCGTAATAATTGGGGCTGAAGTCCTTTCAAGACATCGCATGGCAGGCAACAAAACGTTTCTCCTGCCGTCTACCACACAAGAAGAAAAGAGAAAGTCATGAGAAAATGGGCGCTTCTGTTATGCTGTTTTCTTTTGTTTGAGCTCAGTATACCATTGCTTGTTTTTGCAGGTACAGTGCTGAAGGTGGGGGTATATGATAACAAGCCGCTGGTATTCACTGATAGCGATGGGGAAGTGAAGGGTTTTCTCATTGACATCTTGGAACACATTGGCTCCAAAGAAGGATGGGATATCACCTATGTTCCTGGCACCTGGACAGAATGTCTCGAGCGACTTGAAAAAGGAGAGATAGATCTGCTGGTTGGTATTGAATATTCAAGAGAAAGGAACAGAATATATGATTTTACCTATGAAAAAATGACATCAAATTGGGGAGTAGTATACACGAATAAAGATTTTGATATCAATCAAATTGTCAGTCTAGATCATAAAAAGATAGCTGTTCTTCATGACGATGTTCATTACGATGTCTTACGGCAACTTGCTATACAATATGGGTTAAAATGTCGATTTATTGAAGCGTATGAATATGACGCTATTTTGGAACTTGTTGATAGAAAGAGGGTTGATGCCGGAGTCGTCAATCGATTATTCGGTCTCGAGTTTGAAAGGCAATATAATGTCAACAGAAGCTCCGTTATCTTTAGTCCTACTGAAGTGCATTTTGCCGTTCCTAAAAAAAAGCATCGTAAGCTTATTGAAACTATAGATAACTATGTGATGAATTTGAAAAGCGACAAGAGATCAATCTATCATCAGTCACTGGACAAATGGACTCCGGCAGACGCAAAGTGGGAACTGCCGAAATGGCTAATAGGAATATTGGCCGTTGGTGGTGGATTGCTCCTGCTGTTTTTTACCACCGGTTTAATTCTGAGAGCACAAGTTAAGGCTAAAACTGCTGAGCTTTCTGTTGCTAATAAGGAGTTACGCGGAGAAATTGTAGAACGTAAGCGGGTTGAGGAGGCGCTGAGGTTCACGCAATTCACCGTCGATCACGCGGGAGATGCAGTTTTCTGGATGGGTTCAAATGCGCAGTTTATCTATGTAAACGAAGCAGCCTGCCGCTCTCTTGGATATTCACGCGAAGAGCTGCTTTCTATGACGGTACACGACATAGACCCAAACTTCCCAGCCGAGGTCTGGCCAGACCATTGGGAGGAGGTCAAGCAACGAGGGTCATTCATAGTGGAATCTCAGTATCGGACAAAGCCTGGCGGAGTCTACCCGGTGGAAATAACGGTTAATTATATAGAGTTTGAGGGCAAAGAATACAATTGTGCTTTCGCCCGGGACATTAGCGAGCGCAAGAAGGCCGAGCAAGACAGAGACCGACTAGAATCACAGCTTCTCCACGCCCAAAAGATGGAAGCAATTGGCACCCTGGCCGGGGGGATCGCTCACGACTTTAACAACCTACTCCAAGCCGTTCAGGGATATGCCGAGTTGCTCCTCCTACGCAGAGGGGAACAGGAGCCCGGCTATCGAGAACTGAAGGAGATTTCGCGTGCCGCCATTAGAGGTGGTGAGCTCACCCAGCAAATGCTCACCTTCAGTCGGAGGGAGGAGAGCAAGCTGCGTCCCATCGACCTCAACCGAGAGGTGTTGAATGTCAAGGAGCTGTTGCAACGAACGATTCCAAAGATGATCGACATCGAGCTCCACCTTGCGAGTAAGCTCAAGACCATCAATGGTGATCCGGGGCAGATTGAGCAAATTCTCATGAATCTGACAGTAAACGCAAAGGACTCGATGCCTGAAGGGGGAAAACTCCTCATTGCAACTGAGAATGTTCTCCTGGACGAAGAATTCTGCAAGACGCATCTGGGAGCCAAGCCAGGAGAGTACATTCTCCTTGCCATCTCAGACACCGGCCAAGGCATGAGTAAAGAAACTCTGGAGCACATCTTTGAGCCTTTCTACACCACCAAGGGAGTTGGTGAGGGAACCGGGCTGGGTCTGGCAATGGTGTACGGGATAGTCAAGAGTCATCGCGGTTACATCACCTGTTACAGCGAGCCGGGTGAGGGAACCACCTTCAAGATCTACCTTCCGGTCATTGAACAGGAAGGGACATTGGTGGCGTCAGAAGAAACAGTGACTGCCGTCACCGGTGGCACTGGAACCATCCTCCTGGTGGACGACGAAGATTTCGTCCGGGAACTCGGTGAGCAGATACTTCTCAAGTTTGGCTACACCGCGATTACGGCTGCTGATGGGGAAACCGCGCTGGAAGTCTATCGCAAAGAGCCAGAGCGTATTGATCTGATCATCCTGGACTTGATAATGCCGGGAATTGGCGGGAGGAGGTGTCTGCAAGAACTTTTGGAGATCGACCCCCACGCGAAGGTTCTTATCGCAAGCGGCTACTCCCCGGATGGGCCGACGAAAGAGATCCTCCAAGCTGGGGCGAAAGGCTTTGTCAGAAAACCCTACGAGATGAGACAGCTTCTCGCAGCGGTTCGAGAAGTCCTGGCCGGAGACTAGGGGAAAGTTTCTCTAACCATTCAAGCCTCTCCCCTTGTGGTGCAATTTCAGACAACATTATTTCCCGGAGAACCGGACAACTTTTGAACCCTTCCCATATCTTGTGCTAGACGTCCTCTATCCAACTGGAGCTTACCCAAAGCATCCCACAACCTTGCCATGATTTCAGCTATCGAATCAAGATCCATACAGGGTTCCCGTTCCAGTTTTTGCCAGAGCCCTTATAGAAGTGCTAAAATCTTTACAAGTTTCCCCAAAACTCTCGCCCGACCTCCCGTCTGGCCCGCTCACCCTATCTGGGCTGGTGACTGGTTGCCCATTGAGGGTGTAACAGGTACCTCAGTTAATCCCCAAAGAACAAAAAATGGGGGATCTCCTGGAAGATCTTCAGGAGTTACTCCAAAAAAGCCCAGGTGCTCAATAAAGCGAATTGGCCTTTCCTGGTGTTTCTTCTGAGTGACCTGCCCTGTTGAATAGGGTTCCCTTCGGGAAATTCAACAGGGCTGACGGCAGGTCTGAGCCACTTCCCCGTCTGTGGTTGGGGGAGCCCCTGGTCCCGTTCCCCAGGAACGGGAAACAGGGAGGGGGCGCCCTCCCCCGCACACAGCTGTGCTTGAAGTGACCAGGCCGGGAGCCTCGGAACGATAGAAGAAACACCAGGAAGACATTTTCATTTCCAAATGCGGCCTCAACTCAGCAATAGCTTCAATGTATAAACTTCAACCATCCATTTTTGGGGAAAGTCCTGGAAGATCTTGTATTGACTAGCTGTATATTGAGGATATAGTGAAGTGTGAACCGTCTGAAAGTTGCTTGGGAGCACCTGTATTCGAGCGGCCCGTGCGTTGTCGGGAAACTACTCTAGGGTGTGGCCGCTTTACCTACGGAAAATTCGGTCTGGATCATGCTTCAGTGGCCAAACGGACCTTGACGGCGAAGCTGTCTTTGC
>CAYFXH010000012.1:20187-25868 GCA_964346905.1 uncultured Desulfobacteraceae bacterium
GGCATTGGGGCGCTACAATCCATACAAATGGCTCCGAGATACCCCTGATATTATAGTAATAGAAAGGAATCTTCATGGAGTTACGAGAAGCAGTTCGAAGTCGACGCAGCATCCGCTGCTTTTTACCCGAACCGGTAGCAGAAGAAACTATCCAAGAACTCATTAGTGAGGCCCGCTGGGCACCTTCATGGGCTAACACGCAACCGTGGGACATTGTTGTGGTGACGGGCAAAGCACTGGATCGATTCAAAAAGGCAAACAAGAAGGCCCTTCTTGCTGGTCGAACCTCTATCCCCGACATCCCCATCCCGAAAAAATGGCCTGAAGCACTCACAAAGAGACGCTTGGACTTGGCAAAGAGTATCTTCGAATCCCTTTCCATTGACCGGGATGACGCAGAAGGGCGGTTGCAATATTATGCCCAGATGTACCACCTCTTTGACGCACCTGCCCTCATACTGTTTCTCATCGACAAAGAGTTGCCTCTTGAATATGCTA
The DNA here is from genome assembly GCA_964346905.1 of uncultured Desulfobacteraceae bacterium. GTDB lineage: Bacteria > Desulfobacterota > Syntrophobacteria > BM002 > BM002 > BM002. Next base: position 20,686 of record CAYFXH010000012.1, read on the forward strand.
TGCTGGATGTCGGCATATTTCTCCAAACTTTTTTTCTTCTCGCACACGACAAGGGCCTGGGGACATGTGCTTTTGCCGGCACGGTCCACGCTCCCGACATCGTTCGCAAACAGTTTGCCATTCCAGACACCAAACTCCTAGTCATAGGAGCAGCTCTTGGTTGGCCGGACAAAAATGCCCCGATTAACAACTTTGTGAGGAAGAGGGGTGAAGTTGGAGAATTCGTACGATGGATCCAGTAAGCCTTGTTGATTACTATCTTTTTGTCGCTTCAGGTTTATCAGCTGTATTGGGTGTCAAGGCAGGGTATTAGCCACGCCCAGAAGCGCTATCGACTATGCAAAGCGACAGAGGTCATTCAGGACCTTCCGAAAAAGCGAGAATCAGTACACCCTCATTACAAAGTGTTGCGCTCTCTTATCAAAGAGATTGCCACCCCACTCAAGACTTCAAGTCACTTTGGCGTCATACATCATCCCATTGGGTGCAACCCATCTCCAGCCACGACCCTTGATTTTTACAAGGTCCCAGCCATTGGTTTCAGGAATACCTCCGTAACCTTCTTCGATAATGTCTTGCCCACCTACACGGTCTACGGTGAACTCACCAAGAGGTAGATTGGCAGCACGCATTTTTTCGAGAAGCTCTCCAGCGGTAAGATTTTCCATGGTGCACCTCCAATGAAGAAAATGCTGTGGACAAATTAGGGTCTGGGTTGAACTAAGAGCAGTACAATTGGTAGATTATCTCATTTCCAGTCCTAATCTCACAAGATGCTGTTGCGCCTCGAGAATTTTTTCCCAGGGTAGGGCTCGTATCTTCACGCTCCCAGCATTTCACTTATATCATGGATTTGACCGGAGGGCAGGACGCAAAAAAATACCAAGCGAAAGAAAGAAGCGCTAATACCGGGAGAAGTGCTTGATGGTATGGTCCGCTACATATTCACAAGAAGCGAAGCAGGGTTGAACTATCCTGGCACAGCCGTTGCACTAACTATCTCGGTAAGCCGCGCCTCCTTCTCAGGGCGGGGAAAGTCGCGGTTCAAAATAGCTGCGGAGAAGCCATACAGTCATGCTTGAGCGTCGGGATGGCAACGCAAAGTTGCGCGTATGGAAGTATGCTTTTGAATACGTCAATGAAGAAAAACACACAGCACAGGGGTGGCAATATTGCCGCGTCAGTTGTGGTAGGCCAGAGGAGATGAGATGAAGCGCAAGAAGGTGACGGTGATGTGGATGCCCTCGGCAACTTCCGGCCCTCGAGTCTTCTCTGTCCCCCAGGTGTTCTTGTACATTTGCGTGACTTTGGTGGTGATTTCATGGCTGTTGTTGAGTATCGGAGCATACCTGGGACACCGACTCTACTCTGACTCCATTGAGTTGCGGGAGCAAAACGACCATTTGCTGCAAGAGGTGAAAGATCTCGAGGCTCTGCGTCAGTCAATGGAGCAGATTCAGAAGGATGAGAACGTAATCCGTAATTTCTTGGGGTTGGACGGTGACCAGGAAGAGGGAGGTGGTCTCGGCCAGGGAGGTGAGCCTTCTCCAGACCTCTCTACTATTGCTGTCAACGATACCATTACAATCAGTAATACACAGTTGGTTGCGGACACTCAGCCATCTTCCATTATCAAAAGAGCCCAAAGCCTACAGGAAGACCTTAAAGAGCTGGCGGAGACCATGCGGGATCGAAGACAGCTCTTGGACAGCACCCCCAGTATTGTTCCAGTGCAAACCAATGCATACTGGCTCTCTTCAGGTTTTGGCTGGCGCCGTAGTCCTTTTACCGGAGTCAAAGAATTTCACAATGGGTTGGATATATCCGGTCACAGGGGTACACCCATCATAGCGCCGGCGAATGGCATCGTAGTCAAGAAAGGTAAGCATAGATACCTGGGGAGGTATCTGCGAATTAACCATGGCAGAGGAGTCACCACCACCTACGGTCATCTATCCGGATGGAATGTCAATCGCGGTCAGAAAGTGAAGCGAGGAGAGGTGATTGCTTACATGGGCAATACCGGACGTTCCGCTGGAACTCATCTTCATTACACGGTCAAGGTTAAGAATAGAGCCGTAAATCCTCTCCATTACATTCTCAATACCAAGAAAAATCGTCTGGTGGATTTCTTCCTGAAAGCAGAGGGTGGTGGGCAGTAACCGAGATCTCGGGTAAAGCAACACATACATATCTGCAATTTCCTCTTGGGCAATTTCCCGTAGACCATCCTGGTACCTTCGATATGTTCCTCTTCAGCCAAAGTGGTACTTTCTTTCCATTTCTATGACCTTGATTGCCCAATACTGCGGACGTAGTTTTCGGGGCAACATGAGTTAACTACCGTGAATCCTTAGAATTTATTTATCTGCACGATTTGGCATGATCTTTGTGTATTACGGTTTATTGCAACTGATCCAGTTGCCCGAAAAGTCAAGACTACACATGTTGACGATGAGACGGGAGGTATGCCATGGTTGAAAAGGAGAGGAGCCCGTGCATCCACTGTGATCGGCTGAAAAAGAGTAAGAACAAATGTGCAGAATCATGTGAGAGGCTGGAGATGTATCAAGAAAGATTGCCCCATGTAACGCTCTGGCGAGGAGACTCCGGTTCCCATAGTCTGCCAGGTCTCCAGCGCACCCCAAGCTACCGACCCTTGGACTGAAAATCATGGAAGGGCTTTAGCGCTGCTGATCAATCTCTGACCGACTGATTTCTGTCATTTCGATGGTGCCCTGGGTCGCATCATGAATCCCGAACATTTCTGTTTCGTGCACTGCTTATAAATGGTAATCATTTTCACAACATGGGAATTTTGGTATATAGTTGCGAGAATCGGCTTTCCCTTGCGCCACACCTTAACTAGTTGAAAGCCAAGCAAAATTCGCCTAACTAGTGAATTTCGTATGATTTTTGCATGCCATTTATGGTATATGGAAAACGCTTCACCGTTGTCCAGCTCTTTTCATGGAGACTCACACTCGAAACTGAATCTAGAGGGTTAAGCGCTCTAGCACTTCGAACGGTTCCAATGGTTTGATGAACAACCCGCCAAATATGATGAGGCCCGTGGATCATCGGAGAAGCCCGAGAATACAGCAGACCTTTCAGGTGAAGTTTCTCAAGAAAGGGGTAGATCTTTCGCTTGACGGGATGACTGTGAATTTGAGCCAAAAGGGGGCCTTCATCAAGACCAAACACTACCGTTCTCTGCAAACTGGTGATCCGGCAGTTTTCACCTTTTTTCTCCCCCCTGATTTTACCGGCCAAAATAAGACAGTTGGTTTACAGGGTGTAGCGGTCATTACGAGGATCGACCAGGAAAACGAGGGTGTCGGCATAGAGTTTACTAAGAATCTGAAACAGTTTGAACCTGTCTCCATCGTCGAAGTTGCAGGAAAAATCAGATATAAGAAGCTTGCCCATTATCTTTCCACTCTTGAAAATCTAACGTTGGTACAGTTTGTTGCGGCATATCCAAACGGCTTTCTCGTCGAAAAAACCGAACGGTTCTTTGACAAGAATGTACTATTTCAATTCATTACTGATGTAGTTGAAGATCAGCATGTGCTCCAACAGGTAAAACAGGGCACGGTGCGGACAGCGGTATTGGAGGCCAGAGTCATAGAGATAGCAAAGCGTAAGGATTTCACTAGTTCTGATGTGGTTACAATCGGTCGTTCTCCGAACAATGACATCGTTCTCTACAACAAAATGGTCTCCAGAAAACACGCGTATTTACATCTTGCTCGTCCTGGTGAGAGCTGTTGTCTTGTTGACGCAGGGTCGACGAATGGTACCTTTTTGAATGGCACCCAAATAACATCTCAGAAAAAATATCACCTTGCTGATACGGATGAAATATCCATCGGACCTGAAACAAAAGTGGTGTACTTCTCTCCTCAGGCCTTCCATACTTTCCTTGCAGAACTAAAATCCTCCAAACCATAGTTGCTTTGGTAAGCGTCCGATCTTCAGAGGAAAGCAGCGAAAGTTCGCTGCAATCTTTGCTGCCCCGTTGAGTACTGTCTCCCAAGAATTCCAAAGTTTTGCCTGCGGAATGCCGCCTTTCTTAACCTCAGCTACCCTTTTCCCGTAACACATTTTCATTATGGGCGACCAATTCAAAAAAAAGCAGGTTCGATCATAAACGCATCACCAACGTTGCGCTTAAGGTGGACAGGACCTATCTTTAAGCTTTGGGGACGGGCTGGAGCTACCATGACCTCCGGGATACTTACTGCTTGCTCCCTATCTATTGTCTAAAGGTAGTTACAGGAGAATTTCTTGAAATGGCTGCCGGGCAAAGGAAGCGCAACAGGTTCTCACCGCAACACCAACGGAGCAGAATAGGTCTGCCCATCCTAATACTGGTCTTTCTGTTTGCTGCAACGTCACGGGCTGCGGTCACCATAGACGTGGAACTGGTGGTTACAGGTCTGGCTAATCCGGTGGCCATCACCCACGCAGGTGATGGCTCAAGCCGGCTCTTCATAACTCTCAAGGGTGGGCAGATCATTATCTACGATGGCACCCAGGTGTTACCTGCGGCCTTTCTGGATATCAGCACTCTTGTTTCTTCAGGCGGCGAGCGGGGGCTTCTCAGCGTGGCCTTTCATCCAGACTACGTAAGCAATGGTTTTTTCTTCGTGAACTACACCGATATCAGTGGCGCCACTGTTATTGCCCGGTACTCTGTCTCTGCTGATCCCAATGTGGCCGATCCAAGTTCAGCGTTCATCCTGCTCACCATCGCGCAGCCATTCGGTAACCACAATGGTGGTCAGCTGCAGTTCGGGCCGGACGGTTACCTCTACGTTGGGATGGGAGATGGTGGCTCGGGGGGAGACCCGCAAGACCATGGTCAGAATTTGCAGACGCTATTGGGGAATATACTCCGTATCGACGTGGACGGTGGTATTCCATTTGCGATTCCAGCCGATAACCCTTTCCTTGGCGATCCGGCAGCACTGGACGAGATCTGGGCGTCTGGTTTGCGGAATCCTATACGGATGTGGTGGGCCACATCGTGCTGGAAAGGTGATCGAAGCACACTAAGAGGGTAGTTCTTGACTCTCCAAACAACTGTGCTAGCATCCTGGCAACGTAACACTTAATAACTGCAATCCATCATTTGGAGGGGGATGACCATGAAGTGCAATCGTGTCTCGCTGAGACGA
>CAYFXH010000012.1:25878-34650 GCA_964346905.1 uncultured Desulfobacteraceae bacterium
GGTTTGCGGAATCCCTGGCGTTTCAGCTTCGATCGGTTGACGGGCGATCTGTTTATTGCTGACGTCGGCCAGAACAGTCGGGAAGAAGTGAACTTCCAGCCGGCAAGCAGCGGAGGCGGCGAGAATTACGGATGGCGGCTAATGGAGGGCAATACTTGTTTCAACCCCTCAACAAACTGCAATAATGGTACGCTGACTTTGCCGATCCTGGAATATGACCATTCGGTAGGATGTTCAGTTACAGGGGGGTACCGATATAGAGGAACTCGATATCCGGGTCTCAACGCTATTTACTTTTACGGTGATTTCTGCACTGGCCTGATCTGGGGTGCCACCGCAGACGGTACAGGTGGCTGGACAACTACTGAGCTCCTCGACACCGAACTTTCTATCAGCGCTTTTGGTGAGGATGAAGCGGGTGAGCTCTATGTTGTTCATCTATCTTCCAGCGATGGGGCAATCTACCAAATTGTCGGAGAAAGTTCTTCCTCTGGAGATGGAGGAGGGGATAGCGGTGGCGGTGGATGCTTTATTGCCACTGCGGGCCATGGAGTATAGATGGAGTCGGATGTCAAATTATTGAGCTAATTCCGCCGCCGGTTTTTGCGAGAATGTTGCAGAATGCTCAGACTTTTAGTCGGGGATGAATGCGACGGAATACACTTCAAATAGCTATTCTGCATTTGGAAACGGCTCATTGTCATTCTGAGGCCTTCAGTAAGCTCAGGACAGGCTCCGCGAAGAGAGTAATGGTCATCCTGAGCAGCGCGAAGGATCTCGAGATTCTTCGTCGTCCCGCCCTTGGCCGGACTCCTCAGAATGACATTAGAGAGCTAGGTTTCCGGATGGACGCTGGCTAGAGAAGCGACACAGCTTTGGAGCATACCTGCTTGAGAAGCCCCGAACTCTGGTCGGGGAGCTTGATTTACCATAGGTAGAGTCTTCCTGCAGAGTCACTCGACCTACTCGTTGATTGCTGCCAACTTTGAAAGCTGAGGGTAGTAAGACTGCGAATGCACTGAACCAGACCACAGTTGAGAAACCGCTAAGCCGATTTAGTCTTGCATCTTTTTCCCCCTTTCCTTACCCTATAGGCGGATTTTTTAGGCTGATGCATATTGCTCCTTCACACCTGATTCATTTTCCGGTCCCACATCTGCTCATCTTGACGTTTCAAAGTACGTTGTTGGGATCCGGTGGGAATGTGTGGGATGACTGCTCCATTGCTCCTCTGACAACTCTCGTCAGCTGGAGAAAGATTCTGTGCTTCGGCACGCTATCAGACAAGGAGATACCTAAATGTATAAATTCGGTGAGACCTTACAAAAAGAAGGCTTCTTAGAGTTGCGCAAAGAAGGCGACCTTTACATGTTTGGCATCGGGGACTGTTTTGACGATGGTGAAGAAGGGGTGTGTATGCCCCTCTTTTCTTTTACCAAGAAACTCAGTAGGGAGCGGGTTGAGGGGCTCATAAAGTATTTGCAAGAGAATATATGAAAAAATGGGATCTCCCTCCCCAACCACCAGCCAGATTGAGGAGTTACCTGGGAGTCCCTCAGTGCAAATGGACGCCAGAGCACGTGAGTTCTCAAGGGCTTTCCACGGAAATAATCTGCACCCGTAGTCGCCCCACCAAGTCAGCCAAAGGCATCAGATCCAAGAATGTTTCCCCTTCAACCAACTTGATGTGAGTGCCATCGGCGGGTAGTTGCCCCAAGGTCGGATCCACCGCGACCCAGCGGTCGTTCAGCAGACTCTCCGCCCAGGAGTGGTAGAGAAACCCACCGTAGTGTTGGGAGTAGACCATCCCATTGACCACGCGGGTAGGAATCTCCAGGGCGCGGGCAAAGGCGGCATACAGGTAGGTGTGTCCCTGACACTCTGCTTTTCTGCGTGTGAGCACATCCAATGCAGTAAATACGTCTACAGGTTCCTGTTGGATATTCTTCTCCATCCATTCCATGAGCAGTCTGACTCTATCAAGGGAATTCGTTGCCTCTGCGGTTATCTCGGTGGCCGTTTTGCGAATCTGCTCATGGTGACTTGGAACTGTTTGGCTGGAGCGGAGGTAGAGTTGTGCTTCAGGATGATTGTCGGTGGGGCCGATGCCATCCGGCTCCTGCGTGCTAATCCGACATAGTATGTCTTCACCCTGCCGCTCGCACTGCTGCAGCTCATCGGAAGGCATGATCAGGTCTTGGTCGATCCCGGATAAAGCCACCTTCATGGAGGTGACCCGTTCTGGCTCCTGAATGGGAACATCAGTCTTTACTAGGCTGAAATCCAGGAGTGTCTCCTCCTTATTAATGGTAGCCTCGGCTAGGTATTTCTTGGCAGTGAGCTCACTTTCCAGACCCGAAATTATAATTCCACCCTGGGCAATCTCGAGTTGCGGCCTGCCTTTCAGCCCAATCCAGGTAGTCACCTTATGCCCGAGGAGTTCGGTTTTGATCTTAAAGGCTTTGCCCGAGTACAACTCGCTTTCTTCATAAGCCAAGATTTTCTGGGTAACCGTGGCAATGGACTGGGTCTCGCCATCATAAACCTGGTAGCTGTATTGGTTCCCCAGCGCGAGTCCGTGTAACACAGGATACATACCAATGACACTCGTAGGATAAAGCTTACCCTCGATGGGTATGCTCTGTTTATTAATCTGGCCGCGGGAGATGATCTCCACCTCGAGCATGCCATCAGTAAGCTTACCAGAGAGCTTCAGCCTGTTTCCGTCCAGGTCGTAGTCGTAGACGAAACGTTGCAACGTCAGGTCAGCCGCCACCCTGTCATACGACCTGAGATTGACCTTCTTGTCAAACATCAGGAAACGAAAGCGAAGAGCAGCTTCGGATTGAATGATATAGCTGTTTGCTTGATCCTCGGCAACCGATAAAGAAAGATGAGTGAAGCCGATCTTGGCACCGTTGAACACGATTCCGGTCCAGTACTCCTCAAACGGCCACTCCTCTAGAGCAAATTGAACCGGTGGTGAAGGGGGTTCACCCGCGGTGCGGAAGTACATCCAGGCGCAACCACTGAGCAAAAACAGGAGCGCACAGAGCAACCAGCACCACTGTCCTCGTGACCAGATACTCTTTACGTGGTTGGCGCGGGATAGATTCATTAGCCACCATACACAGCGAGAGCTTTCAGAGAAGTTTACCTCGTTGGGTTATTGTAGCTCCTCTCTCCCTGAGATTCCAGTATGGTGCTGTTCCACCAATAAGGAAATTAGGGAGCATTGGGACCGCAGGAGTGCTATTTTCCAGGAGTCCCCTCAAAAAGCTCAGGTGGTTGTTGTTTCACAGCCTCCTCCTTTTGGCCTTTTCTGGTGTTTCTTCTGAGTGACTGCGGTAGGTCTGAGCCACTTCCCCGTCTGTGGTTGGGGGAGCCCCTGGTCCCGTTCCCCAGGAACGGGAAACAGGGAGGGGGTGCCTTCCCCCGGCCGCAGACGGGCTCGAAGTGGCCAGACCGTGAGCCTTGGAACGACAGAAGAGACACCAGAAAAGGCATTTTCATTCGCACATCAGCATAAACCGATAGGAGACCTCAGTTCACAAATATCAACAATCCATTTTGGCGGGAACTCCTGGCTATTTTCCCCTTGCAACTTTCTGGCCCGTCCCGTAACCTGAAACCAGTCTCCATCTCCTACTCTTGCACACCGGACGTCTGAACGATTTGTGGTCTCTATCTACTCGAGTACAGAGTCGGACGAGCAGTGATCAAATCTTACTGGCGGTTCTCTTAGCCAGGAATGTCCTGCTCGATCTCTCACGGTCCTCTCAACACGTTTCCTCTTTGGACTCACTTTCGCTGCGGCAATGAAAGGGATAACAGTTTTCTCACTTGCAAGGGCCGGAAAGGTACATCACTCACTTCAGATGGCAAGGTCTTTTGCTGAAGAGGAGCTGAACAAACGTCTCCAGGAAGGAGGAAAGCTATGTTGACCCAGGAAGAACTGCAAAAGCGGACCATCACGGAAGATGGCCAGTTGATGCTGCGCGCGGCATATCGTGGCCAGGTGGAAACAGTCTGGGACCGCTTTGAAGCCCAGGCGCCCCACTGTGGCTTCGGGGAACTGGGCACCTGCTGCCGCAACTGCATGCAGGGTCCCTGCAGGATTGATCCTTTTGGGGAAGGAGCCACTCTCGGGGCTTGCGGAGCCTCAGCCGACACCATAGTGGCCCGCAATCTTGCCCGGGCCATAGCCGCCGGCACAGCGGCCCACTCCGGTCATGCCAAGCACCTGGCCCACACTCTGCTCAAATCGGCCGAGGGCAAAACACCCGATTATCCCATCAGGGACCAAGCCAAACTCAAAGCTGTGGCCGCACGGCTGGGAATCCCCACAGATCGCAAGAGCACTCAGGAACTGGCCAAAGCCGTGGCCCAGGCAGCACTGGCCGATTTCTCCGAGAAGGAGACGGTGGTGGCCTGGGCGGCAACCAATGTGACCCAGGGCAGGGTGGAGACCTTCATGAAGCATGGCGTTGTCCCCACCGGCATTGATTCGGTCATCTCAGAGGTCATGCATCAAACCGCTTACGGGGTTGACGCGGACCCGATCAACCTGCTCCTCGGAGGGGTCAAGTGTGCCCTGGCGGACTTCGCCGGCTGTCATATGGGCACGGACCTGGCGGACATTCTCTTCGGGACTCCCAAGCCGACAGTTTCTGCGGCCAACCTCGGTGTGCTCAAAGCTGACGCCGTGAACATCGCCCTGCACGGCCACAACCCGGTGCTCTCCGACGTCATCGCCCAGGTGGCCAGTGAAATGGATGAAGAGGCCAAGGGTGCAGGCGCTCCCGCTGGGGTGAATCTGGTGGGCATCTGTTGCACCGGTAATGAAGTGCTCATGCGCCACGGTATCCCCTCCGCCACCCATTCGGTCTCTCAAGAGCTGGCCATCCTAACCGGGGCGCTTGACGCTATGGTGGTAGACTACCAGTGCATTATGCCCAGTCTGGGTACCTTAGCTGAGTGCAATCATACCAAGCTCATCACCACCATGCCCATCGCCAAAATCCCAGGAGCAAGCCACATAGAGTTCAGTGAAGAGAAAGCCCGGGACACAGCCAAAGAAATTATCCGCCAGGGGATTGAGGCCTTTAAGAACCGTGATCCCAAAAACGTGAACATCCCACCCCAGCAGAGCACCATGATGGCGGGTTTCTCCACCGAAGCAATTGTCGGAGCCCTAACTCAGGTAAACAAGGAAGATCCATTGAAGCCGTTGATTGACAACATCGTTAATGGCACCATCCAGGGGGTATGCGTGCTGGCCGGCTGTAACAATGTGCGAGTGACTCAGGACAGTGGCTTTGTGACCATGGCCAAGGAACTGGCAAAGCACAATGTGCTGCTCCTGGCCACGGGCTGTGGAGCCGGTGCCATGGCTCGTCACGGGCTTCTGACCCCGGAAGCCACCAAAGAGTATGCGGGAGACGGGCTGAAGGCAGTGCTCAGCGCGGTTGGTGAGGCCGCCGGCCTGAATGGGCCTCTGCCGTTGATCCTCCATATGGGCTCGTGTGTGGACAACACCCGTGCTGCCGACGTGGCCGTGGCTGTGGCCGACAAGCTTGGGGTAGACCTGGATGCGTTGCCGGTGGTTGCAAGTGCTCCCGAACCAACCACGGAGAAAGCCATCGCCATCGGAACCTGGGCTGTGGCAGCGGGTCTGCCTACACACCTCGGTGTCGTTCCTCCGGTTCTCGGCGGGGCCACCGTGGCCACACTGCTCACTGATGAGGTGAAGGACATCTTCGGTGGCTACTTCATCGTGGAAACTGATCCAATGAGCGCTGCCGGGAAGCTGCTGGAGGCGATCAAGGAGAGAAGAAAGGGGTTGGGGATATGAAAGAGATATTCGTACATCTGGATCGTTGCCTGGGCTGCCGTTCATGCCAGCTCGCTTGTGCCGTGGAACATTCGGCCAGCAAGAGTCTGTTCGGAGCCATCGCTGAGACGCCGCTTCCCCGTTATCGAATTTATACGGAGCGTGCCGGAGATCAGAATATCCCTCTCACCTGCCGCCATTGTGATCCGGCTCCCTGTCTTGACGCTTGCATTGCCGGCTCCATTTACCGGGATGATCGAGGGGCGGTCAGACGGAAGAAAGAGCAGTGCGTGGGCTGCTGGACCTGCATCATGGTGTGTCCATACGGGGTAGTAGGTCGAGAGAGGGAGCGCGAGATCGCCTACAAGTGCGACCGCTGCCACAACCTGGATGTACCCGCATGCGTGGAGGCCTGTCCCACCAAGGCCCTGGTCTACGCTGAAGCAGCTGAATTCGGTGCTGAAGTGCGGAAGTTGGTGGCCGGTGTGGTGGCCGAGGCAGTTAGGGAAGGTAGATAGACGAAGAAGACGCGTCTCGTCATTGATCGCGTTTTCACAACACATAGAGGAGGTAATTGAATGCGCTATGTGATCATAGGCAATGGGGCCGCCGGGCAGGCCGCCGCTGAGGCCATATGTGGTCAGGATCCGGCTGGCCAGGTACATATCCTATCCAATGAATCACATTCGGCCTATTACCGCCCCCTCATCCCTGGCCTTATCGAGGACGGCATGGGCAAGGTTTCGCTCTTTCGAGAAGAACTGCATGCACCGGAGAGGGTCGAGGTGCGCTTGGGGGTGCGGGTTGTGGCTATCGACCCTGAAAAAAAGAAGTTGAGCCTTGAAGATGGCGAGATCTTACCCTACGATCGGCTCCTACTCGCCACCGGGAGCTCGGCCATTCGGTTGCCCATACCCGGTCTTGAGGGCCCCGACGTCCACGTCCTTCGCACCATAGGGGATGCGGAGGACATCAAGCTCTCGGCCGAAACCGCAGATCGAGCAGTGGTCATCGGCGGCGGCCGGGTGGGGATGAAGTCCAGTTTTGCCCTACGCAATCGAGGACTGGATGTGGCGGTGGTGGAAAAACGTGATCGCGTCGTACCCTTACAGTTGGATGATGTGGCCGCGGAGATCATGGGGCGGGCCGTAGAGGCATATGGAATCAAGCTTTTCCTGGGACAGACCGTGCAGAAGGTCGAGCAGGATGACGGTGTCAAAACGATTGTGCTGGAAGACGGAACACGTCTCAAGGCCAATCTCATCGTCGTGGCTGTGGGGGTGCAGCCAAACCTAGAGCTGGCCAAGGGTGCCGGTCTCGCAGTGAATCAGGGTGTGTTGGTGAACACACATCTGCAAACCAGCGACTCGTCCATCTACGCTGCCGGTGATGTGGTGGAAACAGCCGACATCGTCACCGGCGAAAATGTCGTCAGCGGTATCTGGACCAATGCGGTGGAAATGGGCCGGATGGCCGGAGAGAACATGGCCGGAGGCAGGGTGGAGTATCCCGGCGCTTTTGGCGTACTCAACTCTTTTGAACTGGCCTCCATCCCCACTATCTCTATCGGCCTCATTGCCCCACCTGCGGCAGCTGACTATCAGGTGTATACCAGCCGCCGTGGGAACAGCTATCGCAAGCTGGTTCTCAAGGACGGCCTCCTGAAGGGCGCACTACTCGTAGGCGATATTGAAGGAGCTGGGGTATACACTGGGCTGATTAAACGGAAGGCCCAGGTGGAGCAGGTTCTCCCGAATTTGTTGGCTCCCAGACCCAGCTATGCTCCCTGGCTTCGCCGGGAAATAGCGGAGCTGAATACCTACTCAAAGTGATTGGCTCGGTCTGTTGCCTCTGGGGTGGCTGTCTGGTAGTTGCAAAAGCCCTGCCGACCTGCCGGGAGGGTAGGGCTCAGCTTTACTCGTACAAAGTAAATGGTGGACTCCAAGCCACCGAGGTTGACCAGCAAAGCACCCCCTCTCCCCCATGTTTCGGGGAGAGGATTTTTGTGTAGAGCTACGGCAATAATCTGCACGAGAATTTCATGGCGAGAGCTTCCCAGTAGAGTTGTCTGAGAGTAAGATCAGATGCGCTGCCTTGTTTGCCGCAAACGTATAGAAAGAGGAAAGATCAGGGAACATATACGATCTGCACATCTAAGACCCCCTGACCTCACCCAGGAAAAAATACTTCAGCATGCAATAAAGGTGGCGCAACCAATTGAGGTCAAGACCGGCTCTGTAACCTGCACGAACCTCAGAGAAAACATCATCTACTTCAGCCTGGACAACGCCGAACTCCATATCGCCTTCGCTGGAGAGCACGCCGATATACCCTGGGATGAGATCGTGGAATGGCGAATATTACACGAGAAGGGTCATCTGCAATGTAAAGATCTTTATGAGCGGCCTAATGTTGCCCCTCATGTTTTGATGAACGTTGAGGATTACTACATCAACACATATCTTCTCCCTAAAAAATACTGGCAAGCCTGCATTATGAATGCAAGATGCGCCACCACCATAAGGAATATATCTCCTTTGCCATATGACCTTCGAGACGGATACTTTTACAGTACCCTTGCCACTTTTTTAGCCTATGGTGCCGTAACCCTTGCAGACTTCGAATTTCTGCACGCGAATGAAGTCAGATTCGTTGAAATAATCTCAAAATTTTTTGGCGAAATTAGTAGTGTAAAAAAAATCCCGATGGCGGCTCATGAGATCGACAAGGGTTTTGAGCGGTTGTATCCTCCGAAAGGGATCTCATGGGATAGCTGGTACATTTCGAACAACTCAATCTGAATAAAGGGGATCTCATGAGTCTACTCATTACTTTTTCCATCTTTCCCTTGGATAAGGGAGAAAGTCTAAGCCAATATGTGGCGAGGGCGGTGAAAATTATTAAAGACAGGGGACTGCCCTACGAGCGCGGCGCCATGG
>CAYFXH010000012.1:34660-52967 GCA_964346905.1 uncultured Desulfobacteraceae bacterium
TGGGATCTTCAACAAGGGAGAGGATGTTTTTTTGGGGTAAAGTAAGAGCTGAAAGAGAATTTCATACCAATGGGTTTCATGCAAGAAAGCAACAAGTGAGGGCCTTATGAGTGTACTCATCAATTTTTCTATCTTTCCTCTGGATAAGGGAGAAAGTGTAAGCCAATATGTGGCAAGGGCGGTGAAAATTATCAAAGACAGCGGCTTGCCTCACGAGCTCGGCCCCATGGGCACGAGCATCGAGGGGGAGTGGGACGAGGTCATGGATGTGGTGAACCGCTGCTTTGAGGAGTTGCAAAAAGACTGTAACAGAGTATATATGGGCATCAGCGGTGACTACAGGAAAGGCGGTTCCCATCGCATCGCGGCCAAGGTGGAGTCAGTAAAAAAGAAGTTGTAAAAAGAGTCCAATGCATCCCAGGTGGTTAGAGGGCTCTCTGCTTTAGTTTTGCAGTAACCACACTATCGGTGTATTGGAGTACTGCAATTCATACAGAGTTCCCATCACTCCAGTACTCCAGTGGAAAACTCGTATGTGAACATAGATTTTCTTTGGACTATTCCTGCGGCGTATTTACGGTAGTACGAAAGGAGCGACTATGCACATTGTTTGCCTGCTTGGGAGTCCGAGACCTAAAGGTAACAGCACAGCCATTGCCACCAAGTTCTGTGAGACCGCCGGGGAGCTCGGCGCAGATGTGACGACCTTTGCCTTGAACAAGATCAAGTACCGTGGTTGTCAAGCGTGCATGACCTGCAAAACCAAACTGGACAAGTGCGTTCTCAAGGATGATTTGGCTGAGGTGCTTGATGCCATCCGGGATGCCGAAGTCCTGGTGATGGCAACGCCTATCTATTACGGTGAGGTCTCAAGTCAACTTAAAGCGTTCATTGACCGCACCTTCTCTTACCTGGTGCCGGATTATGTCACCAACCCTAACCCTTGCCGACTTGCCCCTGGGAAAAAGCTGGTGTTCATTCAAGCCCAGGGGCATCCGGACGAGAACCAATTTGCCGATGTTTTTCCAAGATACAACTTTTTCTTTAACTGGTATGGGTTTAAAGACAGCCACTTCATCCGGGCCTGCGGTGTATATGAGAAAGGTGACGTCGAGGCTCGCGAAGATGTAATGAGTCTGGCCGAGGAGACTGCCAGGAAGATCATGGGTTGAGTGTGGCGATTACGCCTCAAGAGTGATGCTCATATAAATTCTAAACAATTTTTAAAATATCGATGTGAGAGGTAAGATGCAGGATCTGAACAAATCGTCTTGTATCGTATGCCACCTCACATCCCACATCACATATCGCCCATCCATGGCTAAGATGTATCTTTCTGGCCTTGCACACGAATGCGCTGAACAGCAATCAGCGAGATCATGCTGAATGCTGCACCCGCCACAAACGGAATTCGGTAGTCTACCATCCACAGCAACCCACCAACGGCGGGAAGAACCACTGCGGCAATATGGTTTATGGTGAACCCTACCGCCATACTCGGGGCGATGTCCCTGGGATCTGCCACCTTCTGAAAATAGGTGCGGATAGCAATGGCAAAGTTGAAGAAAATGTGGTCCAGAATGTAAAGAACCGCCAGGACCATTTTGGATTGCACGGTGGCGTAGGCCAGGAAAATAAAGATCAAACTGAAGTATTCCAGGGACAACACCCTCCTTTCGCCGAAACGGATGATGCTCTTTCCAATGATAGGACTCAGGAAGTAGTTGATGATATTGTTGATCACAAAAAGGATGGTGACTTCCTGAATAGTGAACTGGAATTTCTTAACCAGAAGGAAGACAGCAAATGCCATAAAGATCTGGCGTCGTGCACCTCCCATGAATGTGAGGAAATAAAACAGCCAGTACTTCCTCCGAACAATCATCTTCTTGCGCTGAGGAATAATATTCCGGTCAGTAGGATCTTGGTTAAGCCCCCAGATGCTTGCCGCAATAATGAGACCGCCAATAAGGAGATATATTTGGGGATAGTTTAGGAACGTTGCCAGGCAGTAGATGAAAACCCCAATACTGATATTTGAGGCAGCGGCTAAACTGCGCAATTTGCCTATTACCCATGGAGAGGTATCACCATCGAAATATTGAAGAGATAGCGACTGATTGGTTGTCTCGTAATAGTGGAAGCCAAAACTCATGATCAGAGTGGTACAGAGCAACCCAGTGTAGGAAGGAAACAAGCCGGTTACTGCGAGCCCGACTCCAAGAAAAAGGGTCGACAATGCCGACAACCGATGCTCTTTGATAAGCATCATTACAAAAACGGCAAGAAGGGCCAGGAATCCAGGAATTTCCCGCACCGATTGGACCATGCCAATGTGGCTGCCTTCCAGCCCGACAACTTCAACGGCGAAGTTGTTGAATAATGTCAGCCAGGCTTGCAGCCCGACTGCTGAACAGATGGTGAGCACCATCAAGTAGCGATACATGGGCTGCTGCTTTACGCTCTTCATGCGATCCTCAAAGGAGCGTGTATACTCTGTGGTGGGGGACTGAGTTGATTTCCTCATATCGGGCTCGGGAGCGGTTCACTGCAGAGTTTTTTAAAAGGTTCCATATTAAAGATAAGAGTCATTACCGCATTTCATCTGAATGAACAATATGAAATTAGCATTATGCACACTGCCTTCTGCCTGCTAGGTTCTCCCTATCCCCGTTCCCACCAGGCAAAGAACAGGAGGAGCGTCAGAGAGATTACCATCAAGCCATATTCCCAAAAGGTGAGATGATACTGCTTTCGGGATGAGCGTCCTTTACGTCCAAATCCCCGCGCTTCCATAGCCAGGGCCAGTTCGTCAGATAGGACAAAAGATTGAGCCAGCAGAGGCATCAGCAAGGCCATGAAATTACCCACGTTTCTGAGCCTGGGCCTGAGGTCGATACCTCTGGAACTTTGGGCATCGATGATGTTACGGATTTTCTGTCCTATCAGGGGAACATAACGCATGGCAGTGGTTAACATAAAAGTGAGACTGAAGGGAACCCCGACTTTTCGAAGGGCGTCCCCCAGTTCTTCAGCACTTACAGTCTGAAAGAAGATGAAGGATACGGTCAGGAGATTGAATAACCGTACAGAGAGAACCAGAGCTACTGGGAGATCAAATGAGAACAAACCGATCACAAAGACCAGGCCGACCATGGGCCAAAAAAAACGGAAGGAATGCAGCCATTTCCTTCCTAACCCCAGCAAAGGTAGAGAAATTATGAGAACGAACGACTCCGCCAGGAGGGTTTCCGGCTCTTGGGCGATAAACACCGCGGCAAGGGCCATAAGTCCCAGGGCAAGTCTTGTTCGAGGGTCCAGTCTTTTCAAGTGCTTCTCCAGCCGAGGTCTTTCACACTTATTCGTAGACGCTCATTTATTTGGAACCGCAAAAATGTCCTCTCCCCTTGGCAACCATGTCCCAATTCGCCAAACTCGTCATTCCGGGACGAGCGCCGCTTGGCGAAGCGATATCCGTGGTTCGACAGGCCGTTCGACTGGCTCACGGTCCTGAGCAGAGTCGAAGGACACACCACCCTGAGCCAAGTCGAAGGGGAATCCACACATACACATTACTCAATGATGCCTGGGTTCCCACCTGCGCCGGAATGACGTGATTGCATGAACCCGTCATTCCGGAATTCGCCGGAGGCGGATGTCCGGAATCCAGAAAACTATAATGAAATTCTTTGCTTTCTGGTTCCCCGGTTTCGCGGGGACGTCGTCTGGATCCCGGCTCGCCCTGTAGAATAGGGTTCCCTCTGGGAAATTCAACAGGGCTCGCGTCCTGCTTTGCAGGACTTGGCCGGGATGACCAATTGCGATACAGCCTACTAACGGGAGAGAGGACATGTAGTTATCCTACGGAGCTACTTTAATAGCCGTTTATTCGTATTGAACATATCGTAAGCATTCATAGGTTCTAGGCAGTATGCACTATGCACTGTCACAATTTCGAAATTCGAAATTCGAAATTCGAAATTCGAATTTTGGGTTGAGCCTTGAGCCTTGAGCCCTGAGCCTTGAACCTTATGCCTTGGGCCTACTGCCTACTGCTCACTGCTCACTGATCTACCCAGGGCACCCAACCGCATGAGGTGTTCATCGCTCCAGAGGTCCTGAGGTGAGCCGTCGGCCACCACCCTACCTTCGTGTAAGACAACCCATCGATCTGCTGCGGCCTGAGCAAAATCCAGATCGTGAGTGGCAATCAAAATAGTGAAACCTCGATCCTTGAGCTCTGCCAACAGGTTGGCCAGAGCCTCTCGGAAACGTCCATCTTGACCAGAGGTGGGTTCATCGAGCACAAGGAGTTGAGGCCGCATGGCGAGGATCGAAGCAAGGGCTACTCGCTTTTTCTCGCCCTCGCTGAGACGATATGGAGATCTATCGAGAAGCCCATGGAGATCGAAGACGTCCCAGATCTCTTCGAGCCACTCCTCCTGTATCTTTCCGAGCATCTTTGGCCCCACCAAGACCTCATCCCGCACCCGGTATTTGAAGAACTGGTCGTTGGGATTCTGGCAGGAGAGGCCCACATGGGCCGCCATCTCGGCAGGGGCCTTGCCCCCGATTTCCTCGCCCTGGAAAGTGATGTTTCCTGCGGTGGGCCGCAGCAATCCATTGAGGTGCTTGAGCAGAGTGGTCTTCCCCGAACCATTCCTGCCAATGATGGCCACGGTCTCGCCGCTTCTAAGCTCAAGAGATACCCCTTTGAGGATCTCTCTTTCCTCAATCCGGCAAGAAAGGTCCTGGGCGACGAGGACCGGATCTTTACCAGGAGTTCCGTCTTGCCTGCGTTTTGGATAACGAGGTACCAAGTGGTGTCTGAGAAGGATCTCATGAGCCGTTTTTGGAGGCCCCTCAAACAGAAGCCTTCCTTGATCCAGGATGAAGCATCGGTTGGTGTCCTGCAAAAAACCGCCCATGCGTTGTTCGATGACTATGACTGTCTTCCCGCTTCGGTTGATCTCCAAAAGAGTATGGCGCACTCTCTTGGCCGCTTGCCAATCGAGGTCTCCATAAGGCTCATCGAGAAGGAGAACAGGAGGGTTGAGGCAGAGCACCGATGCTATAGCCACCAGACGCTTCTCACCCCCCGAAAGGGTTACAGGGGATCGGCCGAGAAGCTCTTCAAGGCTCAGCGTCCTCGAGATTTCCTGAATGCGCTGGTCGATCTCACCGGCAGGAAGGCCCAGGCTCTCCAGGCCAAAGGCGATCTCGTCTTCAACGGTGCTGTTAAAGAGCTGGGCATCGACATTTTGGAGGACAAGGCCCACTTGAGTGAAAAGCTCGGAGACACTGTGCTCCAGGGTGTTAACCTCAGCAACTGATACGGAGCCTTGGAGGGTGCCACCGAAAAAGTGCGGTATAAGGCCGTTGCAGAGGAATCCGAGGGTAGATTTCCCAGAGCCGTTACCACCGCCGATGAATACGTACTCTCCATCGTCGACTGAAAAATCGACTCCATTCAATACCCAGCTGGTGCGCGGATAACGATAGCGGATGTCCCGCAACCGGATCACGGTTCCCAGATTCCCCCCTTACGCAAAAGATGGAGAGCGATGATGCCGATGATCGTTCCCCCCAGGGTGCTGACGCTGAAAGCTATCATCAAGGTAGCCAGAGCCATGGTCTTGCCCATAAAAAGGGGAGCCACGATCCAAACGCTGGCAAGGGACCCTAAGATCCCGGTGCCAATGACCTCTCCGACTCCGGCTAGGTAGATGTTCTTGGAGAACCGATAGGCGATGCCTGCCAACAAGGCGCCGATCATCCCCCCCGGAAAAGCCAGAAGAGTTCCAAGTCCCAGAATATTTCGGATTATGCCGGCGATGGTGGCAACAGCCACCGCATAGGCGGGTCCCAGCATCACCGCACTCAGCACGTTGACCATGTGCTGGACGGGATAGCATTTAGAAATCCCCACCGGGATAAAGAACCACGATAAGGCCACCGCAATGGCTACCAAGATCACGGCACGCGCCACGTCCTTCGTTTTCATGGCTATTTCTCCCTATCTTCGCCTGTTTTCTTTTCCCAACATGAACCTCAGGATTTAGTAACGGTGAGCGATTTCTCTGTCATAATACCCCAAAGCAGTGGAGATGAGGATAGCCAATCGCTCGCTGGATTCCGCCGGGCCAGCGCATTCCCCGCCCCGCCGTATCCGGACTGTACAGAGCTGCAAGATGACATGTCGATTTTTCATGCGGTAGTTAGGCACAGAGAATGCATACGGTTCCCAATACTACAATACTTCAATACTGCAATGATACCCGCAGGTCGACCTCTATCCACTCCAGAGAAATATTTTTCGAGGGCGGGATAAAGATTTCGCCAAGCCCTATGGGTATTACGGTTGCAGTAAGTTATGATATAAGAATTCAAGGCTCAGGGAAATCTGAAGCGCGAACTGCGGTTGATATAACGCTTACGAGGTGAGTCTCATGAAATGGCGTCTAGTTTTCTTCCTTGGACTGGTGGCTTTTACTTTTTCAAACGTTCAAGCCGAACCTTTGGAACCCACTGGTTTCCCGTCACTGATTACCTCTCTCAAAATAACAGCGCCCATGGAGTTTTGTGACGAGCAGGTACCCCTATACCTTCAGAGCATTCGGGAAAGGCTGGAAAAAGAGCTCCTGCTTTCCCTGTGGAACAGGCCCCAGGTGATTCTCTGGCTAAAACGTTCCAGCCGTTATCTGCCATACATTGAAGAGATGCTCAGACAACATGAGATGCCAGAGGATCTCAAATACGTTGCCATTGCTGAAAGTGCCCTTCGACCACACGTACGCTCAAAGAAAGGAGCAGTAGGGTTCTGGCAGTTCATGAAAGACACCGGACAAAAATCCGGTCTCGTCATCAATGAGCGGATTGATGAGAGGCGAAATATTTTTGCCTCTACCAGAGCAGCCATTAGCCATTTGCAGGACCTTTACCATATATTTGGGTCATGGACTCTAGCTGTGGCCGCTTACAATATGGGTGCAGAAGGGCTTATGGCCGAGATCCTCGAACAGGGGACCAACAATTACTACGAACTGTACCTCTCCCTAGAAACCCAGCGGTATGTCTTTCGGATTCTTTCAATAAAGCTTATCTTCAATGACCCCTCCAGATATGGATTTCATCTCTCCGAACAGGATTACTACCCCCCTTTGAGATTCGAGCTCGTTCGGGTTGAGACTAACCAGGACACGCCGATTCGTATTATTGCTCAGGCGGCGGAAACCAATTTCAAAGTGATCAAGGACTTGAATCCCGAAATTCGGGGGCACTACCTTTCTGAGGGAAACCACACAATTTTGATTCCAGCAGGGCGCTCCGAGAATTTTCAGGCCCGATATCAAGATCTCCTTAAGCACTGGTCGGCCAATCAACGGGAGCGGACCTATCTCGTTCAAGCAGGAGACAACCTTACCATCATAGCCGATCGCTTTGGGGTGCCCTTGGCTTCTCTCATAATATGGAATCGCTTGAACCCGAATGCCCCCATCCATCCAGGAGATCGGCTCATCATTTATCGAAAACAGCCTGAGTCCCTTGCAATTGACAGCGGTGAAGATGGCAATAATGGTGGTTCGTGAATAATGCGGATCATCCAACGAAACCTGTCGCCCCTTTAAGATTGCAGATTTTAGATTTTAGATTGTAGATTGTAGATTTTAGAACAGCGTATAGGATTTGAAATCATCAATCTGCAATCTTAAATCTGCAATACACACTTCATTTTATCATCCTGTCCCCGAGACCAACCGTTGGTATACCCTTACCATCAGATTGCAATCGACTGAGCTGCCTTGGACTTTTCCACCTTTTTAGCAGGTGGTGTCTTCAATAAAAAATGATCTTCAGATTAAACGTGAAGATCTTGAAACTCTCCTCAATGCATGACGTAGTTAGATACAGTCATCCATACAAAACATTGTTGTCGCATGGCAACTATCTCCAATGAAACAGACAAGAATAAATATCTATTCATAACAAAAACTAAACTTTTTCTTGAAACGCTCTCTCAATTATTACAGTCTGAATCTTAACTCTCTTACAACTATACGTTTTGATCCGCGAACAAATTTTGTTCAGGGGTTACTACCAACCTAATGTCATGCATTCCTTGCGTCAAAACGTCCCAAAGTTCTTGAGGCTGTTCACCTGTCGCACGAAAGTTGCATTTAGGCTTGTGGAGATCAAAAAAGGTCAAACGAACATACCAGTGAGCAGAACCTTTGAACACGGCGATAAGCAAATCGTGATTGACACGGCCCACCTGGTACAGTACCCATAGGGGCCAGGAGGCAGAGGGCAGCGGGCAGAGGGCAGCGGGCAGAGGGCAGTGGGCAGGAGGCAGCGGGCAGAGGGCAGGAGGCAGAGGGCAGCGGGCAGCGGGCAGCGGGCAGGAGGCAGGAGGCAGGAGGCAGCGGGCAGGAACATGAGGTTTAGAGCTATTTCAATAACTTTGACCTTGGGTCTCGTCTTGTTCTTGTTCCTTCTGACTGGAGGTCCAATGGTCAGGGCTGAACCCATTTCTGTGGACGGTTATCGTTTACGGATTCAGGAGTCCCTTGCAGATCTGGAAGAACAAAGGGAAACGATAGAGTCTCCGGAGATCTCCTGGCTCCAGGAACGGTTCCCTCCTGACCTGATGGTCCGAGATATGGGGGGAGAACTATTCCCTGTAGATCGTACGGACCTTCTTCGCTGGAGCCAAGACGCTGAGGATTCCTCGCAGGGAAGGGATCGTCTTACCGCTTATCTGAATGCTCTGTCGCAGCAACTCTCATGGGGTAACGGGGAGATGTATCCGGAGAGGCCCGGTTGGAACGAGAGCCGAAAACTTCTGGATGAGATATATCGTGGTAAGGAGTTTTTGCATCTGAGCAAAAAAAAGAAAGAGGATCAAGCCTGGAAGGAGTATGTCCAGAGGCTCCTCCAAGCCGTGGGTAAATGGCTCGAAGACCACTTTGGGATCCGCGGCTCCATTCAGGCAAGGTGGTTGCACTACCTGGTATCTGGTGTTGTCCTCACCCTGGGGGCAGTCCTAATCATCTGGATCATCCGTTTGTTCGGCCCAGTGGGCTGGCGCTGGAAGCGTTTAGGCGTGAGCCCTCCTCCTTCGCCCCAATCCTCTCCCGAAAAGCATTGGCGGACATGGCGGGAGGAGGCCTACAAGAAGGCTCGGCAGGGTGCTTTCCGTGAAGCCATTAGATCCCTGTTCATCTCGGTGCTGATGGAGGGAGATCTGAAGGGTTGGTGGGTTTACGAGCCAGAAGCTACCAACAGGGAGCACCTGGCTCGGGTGAGAGACCATGCCGAAAGGCACAAAGCTCTTCAGAAGTTGATGGAACGCTATGAGAGGGCATGGTATGGGCTGAGACATCCAGGGGAGAAGGAATTTCAGGATTGTGAGCGATGGGTGCACCGGATGGGAGCGTCAGCATGATGAGAGGGGAACGCACCACTTGGTTAAAGCTGGGAGGTTTGGGAATTCTCCTCTTCCTCGCTGCCTACGGCCTGTTGGCGTTAGAGTCCGGCCAGAAGGGTGACAAATTACCTATTCGTAGGACGACCTACAGCGCGAGAGCAGGAGGGTACAAGGGACTATATCTCTGGCTTCAGAGCCTGAATATACCCATTCAGCGATGGGAAAAAACACTTGGAGACCTTCCTTCAGAAGCCTCGGTCCTTGTGATGGTGGAGCCCGAGCTCGGTCCGGTAACTGGGGAACTCAAAGCGCTCAAGCAGTGGGTCAGTGATGGGGGGACCTTTATTCTGATAGCGAAGGGGCCAAATCTCTTCTCCAAGAACATCGGTATGGAGCTAAGACCGGTGTTTGATAAGCATCACCAGCACAACAGTGGAGAGACGTTTTTGTACCAGCCAGGACCTTACACCCAAGGGATAAAAACCATCCATTCCGGAGGTCATCCTGGTCTTAACTCGTCGCGTCCGGAAATCGTTGTTCATATACGGAGCAGTTGGGGTGGACTTCTTGCCGTGCAAGAGGAGGGAAAGGGGCGGGTGATTGCCCTTGCCGATCCCGACCTGATGTCCAATGAGTCGCTGCGGGACGGGGACCACGCCCGGTTGGCTTTAAATCTCCTGCTCGCCCACCGTGGAGAAGGAAGTGTGCTGGTTGATGAATACCATCATGGATACGGGAGAGCTACCTCAGTGCTGGAGCATATGGTTCATTCAAGAGCACTGAAACCCATGGTTCAAGGGGGTTTGCTCTTACTCATCGTTTTGGCTGCCAAAGGGAAACGTTTTGGCACTCCCAGACCCCTGATGCAAGAGGAGCGCCGTTCCTCACTTGAGTACGTGAGGGCGATGGCCCAGCTGTTCCAGAGGGCGCGGGCGCGGGTCCTTGCCCTTGAGGCTGTTATCCGTTGGATTGAAGACGAGGCCAGAAAGCTCCTCGTGTACAAAGATCGCACCCTTCAGGGCAAACTTCTCGCTGCTCGACAACGGCTTGACAAGCAAGAAATCGGAGAAAGAGAACTTTTAGTGTCGGTGCGGCACCTCTATCTGGCCTTGGATGAGGCGCGCCGGAAAGCAGTTGGAACCAGCAGGCAGTAAGCAGCAGGCAGCGGGCAGCATGCTGGGCACTGGGAACTGAAAAGGATTCATTGGAATTATTAGTAGTAGCGCTTATTGCTTAGTGCTTACTGCATACTGCGCGAAGCGCAAAGCGCAGAGCGTGCTAGATAAGTGCAAACAAGAAATTGACGATTCCATTTTCAGACTTAGGCTGACGCTTTTGAAGAATAGTAGTTAGCGGAGGCAGAAACTCTAACGCTAGGCGCTATGCGCATTGCGCTTTGGAGAGAGAACATGCCGGAAGAAGTGAAGAAGTTAACGGATCGGGTTTCTCATGAGATAGCAAAAGTGATCATGGGGCAGCAGGAGGCAGTGAACTATTTGCTGGCGGGCCTCCTGGCCAAGGGGCACGTCTTGATGGAGGGCGTCCCCGGGCTGGCTAAAACTCTCCTGGCCAAGACCTTGGCCTACATTCTGAAGGCGGAGTTTGCCCGGATTCAGTTCACCCCCGACCTGATGCCAGCGGACATCTTGGGCACCAATATATACGATTTGCAGAGTCGGACGTTTCATCTTCGCAAAGGGCCGATCTTCACGGAAATTCTTCTGGGCGATGAAATCAACCGGGCGCCACCCAAGACACAATCTGCCCTGCTGGAGGCCATGGAGGAGAGGCAGGTGAGCATCGACGGCAAGACCTTCCCCCTGTCCGAAAGTTTTATGGTGGTGGCGACCCAGAATCCCATTGAACAGGAGGGCACCTATCCGCTGCCCGAGGCCCAACTGGACCGGTTCCTCATGAAGATCGTGCTGGATTACCCCTCAGCGGCTGAGGAGCGTGAGATCCTTGGCCGCTATGGGAAATCGGTGGATGTCCATGACTTGGAGGGGATGGGACTTGGTCGACTCGCTGGAGATGACACCGTGGTGAAATTTCGCCGGAGGGTCGAGAAAGTGAGAGTCGAGCAAGGGATTGTGGCATACGTGCAGAGCCTCTTGGAAGGGACCCGACGTTCCCCCCACCTCCATCTTGGGGTGAGCCCGAGGGGAGGGATCGGCCTGCTGAGGACCAGCCGGTGTTTGGCGGCGATGCGGGGGAGGGACTTTATAACCCCAGACGATATCAAAGAGATGACTCTCCCTGTCCTCAGACACCGGGTGATTCTGCGGCCCGAGGCAGAGCTGGAGGGGTTGACACCGGATCGGGTCCTTTCCCAGATTCTGGAAGGGATCCCGGTACCGCGCTAAATTGCGGACAGTCGAGCCTGGAATAGAATTCTCTCGCCCGCCTCGAGTTGCGAAGCATTGCGGGCAGGTGGCGGGCAGGCCCGCTCCCTCGGGCTTTACTATCGCCAAGCCCTGCGGCCTCTAGAGTCCTCAGAAAATGTCGCATGCCGCATAGCGCCAAGCGCAGAGCGTCATGGTTGTAATGGTATCACGTTATGCTTTCATTGAGAGTCACTTGGCCACCATAGGTGGACGTCATCAAGCTTCGCCGACATT
The DNA here is from genome assembly GCA_964346905.1 of uncultured Desulfobacteraceae bacterium. Classification (GTDB taxonomy): domain Bacteria; phylum Desulfobacterota; class Syntrophobacteria; order BM002; family BM002; genus BM002. The sequence continues at coordinate 46,706 of CAYFXH010000012.1, forward strand.
CATAGTCATCGATCTTAGTATCTCATGACGACCGTAAGCCCAAATGACTTGATGACGGTGAAACTAAAAGACTCTTCGCTGCCTGCTGCCGGTTGCAACCTGAGTGTTACGCTATGCGCTATGCTCTTTGCGCTGAGCGCACTTTGTGATCTCTGTGAGAGCTCGAAGCAGCTGCGTATGACCAATATCAGGCATGGATGATGAGCTTGAGAACCCAATCACAGCAGTTCTGGGAAAGGATCCCGATCCCCACCACCCTCACCATGTGTCTGGTGGCAGTGGGCATTGGAGTGGCCGCACTCTGGGGCTGGAAAGGGGTTATTGTTCTAGATCTGGGGATCCTGGTCCTATGCGTTCTGGATTCTACCATCGGTTTTCGGGGTGGAGAGATCCATGCTGAGCGCATCTGCCCGCGTCATTTTTCCCATGGTATGGACCATGCCATTGAGATCCTTCTGAACAATGCGGGGCAGTCCAGGAGAAGAGTGCAGGTGCGGGATCAGACCCCGGTGGGATGGGAAGCGGCACCTGTGCTGAAAACAGTGATTCCAGGGAGATCTTCCCTGAATCTTACTTACCCGGTGGTTACTCCGCAAAGGGGGGAGTATCGTTTCGGAGACCTTTTTCTGCGAGTGGAAGGACCCCTGGGGCTCATACTCCGACCGATTCGGTTTCAGGCCGCAGAAGAGGTAAAAGTCTACCCTCGCCTTCAACCTTTTGGCTACCCAGATCTGGCCACATACAGGCGGGTGGCCTACCATTGGGGACGCAGGCCAACCAGGTGGCGGGGAGAAGGACGCGAATTCGAGTCTCTGCGGGAATACATGGAAGGGGATGACCCGCGAAAAATCCACTGGAAGGCCACGGCCCGGTTTGACCGCCCCATAGTCCAGGAGTATCAGACGGAAAAGAATCAGATCGTGATGGTCATGCTCGATGTGGGGCGGTTGATGGGTGCAGTATCTGAAGGAAAAACAAAGCTGGATCATGCTTTAGAGGCGGGAGTTCAACTGGCTCATACGGCTTTAGCAGGAGGAGATCAGGTGGGAATCCTGGCCTTCGCCGATCAGGTTGTCTCTTTTATTCCCCCCAAGAAGACTCCTGAACAGCTTCAGGCGATTCTGGAAGGGACGCTTTCCCTTAGGCCCCTTATGGTTGAGCCCCATTACGAGCAGGCTCTTCTCTGGTTAAGGACGCGCGTTCGACGGCGGAGTCTGGTGGTGATCTTCACAGACCTCTTGGACGAAGTGGCGTCGGAGAATCTCCTGTCTGCGGTGGGACTCCTGAGACCCCTTCACCTTCCCCTGTGTATTGCCATCAGAGAGTCGGAGTGGGATGAACTGCTGGGCCGCCCACCGTCGGAGGTTCAGGGGATATACGAACGGGCGGTACTCCAGGAACTCCTTCGACATCGCAGCAAGGCCCTAGGCGGCCTGGTGCAAAAGGGCGCCTTGGCCATGGATCTGCCTCCCGCAAATCTTTCCATGGGGACTATGGAGCGCTATCTAGAAGTGAAGCGGCGAGGCCTTTTGTGAGGTGTTGGTACTAGAAGGTAAAAAAGCAAAAGCGTCAAGAGGCAGCCAGCTACAAGGAACTTTATCCATGGGGGCAGGTGAGCCGGGGAGAAAAAGCCCTCCACAATCCCGGCGACGATAAGCAAGGGGACACAGCCGAGAATAAGTTGGACGGCCCTGCGACCCCGCTGAATAAGGGCTTCTTTTCTGGAGAGATCGCCAGGTACGAGGAGAGCTGAGCCAAGGAGAAAGCCTCCTCCTCCAGCTACAAATATGGCCGTGAGCTCGATGACTCCGTGGGGAAGGACGAAGGACCAAAAGTCCACATCCAGGCCGTGAAGGTGGCAGAGAGCCGCCAGTGTCCCGAGTAACAGCCCGTTAAAGGCCATGATGTAAATGGTTCCGAGGCCAAAGGTGATACCGAGGGCAAAGGCCATAAACGTCACCGAGATGTTGTTGGTCATTATCACACTAGAGGCGAGAGGCCGAACAGCCAGGATGGAGTCGAACCAAACCTTGCCGCCCTCTACTTGCTGAATAAGGTGAGGCGGAGCGATGAGGGGTATGAAGCTGTCATCAGTAAGACCGGCTATAAAACCGTATGCGGATCCAAAGAGAAAAATGGACAGGGCAAAAAGGGTCCAAGGAGCCGTCTTCCGAAAGATCTCCGGAAAGGTGAATCGGAGGAACTTCCACAGGTGGGCCCAGCCGGGGGAGGGACTGCTGTAGATCTGGCCGTGAGCCCGGGCCACTAAGTGGTTTAGGTAGTCCAGCAATTCATCTGGAAGAGAGCCCTCTTTTTGAAAGGCCTGGAGCCGCGCCAAATCAGCGGTGGCCTCCCGGTAAAGGCGACCCAGAGCAGGGAGTTCCGAGGACTGCAGCTGCCTGGCTTTTCCCTGTTCCAGAGATTGGATGAGGTTTTCCAAACGCTGCCAGCGCGGCCTTCTTGATTCGATGAACTTCTCGATGGATTGGCTCATGCCCCTAGGGTAGCAAAAGGTCATTGGGATGGGAACAGCAAAAGAGACCCTTACCATTCAAACGCCGGAACAAGTGGGATTTCGTTATGTGCTGGCCGGTTTGGGGACACGGTCCACCGCCTTTTTGTTGGACTGGGCCTTGCGGGCCTTATTTGTGTTCTTTATGTTTTTGCTGATGATTTTACTGGCCGAATGGCTACCGAGATTCGATCCCACGGGCCTTATTGCCCGTCTTCCCAAAACCTGGCTTCTCGCCTTGGTGGTCTTTGCCTACGGCGTGTTGGACTTAGGGTACTTCCTCCTCTTTGAGGCCCTGTGGAGTGGCCAGACCCCGGGAAAGCGGATGCAGAAGCTCCGGGTTATCAAGGTCAACGGCCAGCCCATAGGGTGGCTGGAATCCTCCATTCGTAACATTTTACGAGCGGTTGACATATTGGCGGGCTTTTACCCGTTGGGGCTGTTGGTGATGTTTCTGAGCTCCCGCAGCCAGAGGATTGGCGATTATGCCGCCGGCACTGTGGTGATTGTAGAACGCAGGCGCAATGTTCCCATGGATCGGCTTCGGTTGCGGAGCAGTGCCAAATTGAACCTGCCGGATCTTGAACTCCACATCTCCACCCTGGAGCCGGAACAATACCAGCTTCTGAGATCGTTCCTCCAGAGGCGGCATCAAATGGACAAAACTCATCGGCGTGAGCTTTCACGTATTCTGGCCCATCGATTCATGAAAAGATGGGGGATAGCCCCTGGACCTCACATTCCCCACGAAGCTTTTCTGGAAGAGATAGTGGGAGTGTATGAGCGAACCAGAAGAGCCATCTAGGAGCATTTCACATTTCGCATCTCGCATTTCGCATTATTCATTTCGCATTATTCATTTTTCATTTTACCAAAATGCCCAATGAGAAATGCCCAATGAGAAATGCGAAATGTGTAATGATTATGCTGTCAGCTGGATAACCCCTCCCAGGTGCATTACGGAACGAAAATTGCTAGTCAATCCAGTGCCATGATTAGCCAAAGGCGGGGGAGTACATGACCGCAGGTAATCTTACCGGAAATACGAAGACATTCGCCATAAGCCTTACGGGAATTAAGCCCGGAGCCTCTCTGGAAGATCTGGTGACTACCCTCCAGCGTCTTTATCCACGCAAAACAGCAGAGCAGCTTCGCGCAGCCCTTGGCAGACTTCCCCTGCTTTTAACCCGGGGGGCCACGGAAGAGCAGGCTCGTAAACTCAAGCATTTTCTAGAGTCCAAAGGAGCCATTCTGAAATTTGCCCATTCCCTTCAAGACACTCAGCCAGCGGGTCAGCCAGAGATAGGAAGGTCCCCGGCCGCAGCCCCGCCTCCTCCCAGGACGGCAGAACCGAGAACATCCATTACCCCCCAGGTGGAGAGACCGTACACCGGCGTTGAGCGCAGGGCCAAGCCTCGGGTCCACTCGGGCATTGAGATCCATCCCATGGGAATCGGGGAGATTCTGGACCGCTCTTTTCGCCTTCTGCGCCAGCACTTTTTGACTTTCTTCCTCATATTAATGATCCCGCAGGCAACATTTTTTCTTATAAGCAAGGGAACGGAGACCTTTGCGGGGGTGGGAGTAAAGCAGGGGATGGCCATGAACATGGCGATAGGAATTATCATCTCCGCCATACTCGCCGTGCTGTTCATGATAACCCTTCAGTTCTGGGCCCAAGGCGCATTGATCTACGCGGTCTCCGAAACCTATCTTGGTCACAGCACTTCAGTGGGGGCATCGTACGGAGCCATGCGGTCTCGCCTCGGGCGGCTCATAGGGACAATGTTCCTAATGGGGTTACTGTTAGGATTGATGCTAGTAGTATTAAGTTTATTGGGTGGATTGCTAGTCGGGGAAATCAGCTCAGGCGCAAGTTGGCTGAAAGTAGCAGGCACGGTCATTATCGGCCTAGGTCTTACGGTTCAGTTCTTCAATCTGTTGCTAAACTGGTTGTTGGTTGATAAAGTGGTGGTTCTGGAGGGAACGGCTTGGCGAAGTGCATTGCGCCGCAGCAAAGAACTAATGAATACCCGCACTGAAGACGGATTCTGGAAGAGACCCAAGAACAAGGGCGGGCTGATTCTTCTTTTGGGTTTCTTGATCGGAATAGGGATCCACCTTCTCTTTCAGGTTCCGGGTTTGATTACCCAGTGGATTGCGCCCACCAGCCTCATGGGACCCACACTCCAGGCGATTTTCAATTTAGTGGCTACCTCACTGGCTACGGTTTTCACCGCTATAGCCATGATCCTTTTCTACTACGACATCCGGCTCCGCAGTGAGGGCTTCGACCTGAAGATGATGGCAGAGCATCTGTAGTCTAGCCCGGATATTTCATGAATCACCTGCTGCGACCGTGGATATCGTCATCCTCCTCTTCGATTTTCCTCTTCCCACCCCGCCAAGAAGGCGGAATCTGAGAAAAGGGGAGAGGATTTTTTTGGACCTCGGCAGAAGGCTTCTGCGAGCATAAATAATTCTAATTTGCCTTGCCTATCGTCAGTTTTTGAGAAGTTTAGGTACTGGCAAACTATGTTTAGTCCCTACCTTGAGAGTTTTACCCCAGCATTTTGTGCCGAGTCCCCAGAAGCCAAAAGTGTAAATTAAGCGATGTAATCCACAGTTTGCTCCCTCCATTCTGAGCCTGCGAATTAACCTAGAAAATGGTGGTTTTTCGTATAGACATGATCCAGCCCACTACTCTATCCTGAAATTAGCGAAATCTCCTACTTTTTTTCATTCCCGAAAGATCGTTTCTTTTCTCTGCACAGTGCTGCTCGGCCTGAAAATCACTAACCGCAACCATTGGCTTCACCCCTCCGGAGGTAGTAATAGGAGAGGATTCCCGAATGTGCTGCCTTGATAGTAACAATGAAAAGGGAGGCTATTATGAAAAAGCTATTTATATTAGTGGCAACTTTGTTTCTCGTATCTGTTCAACCTGCACTATCAGCAGAACTTACTATTTTGACAGAACATCAGCCGCCCTTGAATTATGTAGAAGGCGGGGTGCTGGTTGGTCCTTCTGTTGAAATAGTTAAGGAAATTCAGAGAAGGGTAGGGTCTCATGAGCAAATCAAGGTTTATCCATGGCCAAGAGCTTACAGAACGGCCTTGGAAGAGGAAAATGTCGTATTGTTTGGTACGACTCATACAGAACTACGTCATGATAAATTTAAATGGATTGGTCCGTTAGCGACGAAAAGAGATATTCTTATCGCTAAGAAGGGTTCAGGTATAAAAATTAGCAGTCTAGAAGATGCCAAAAAGGTAAACCGCATTGGGACGGTCCGAAATGATTCAAGAGAGCAGTACCTCAAACTGAAAGGATTTACAAATCTTGAACCTGTTTCTAGTGAACAAAAAAATGTTCAAAAGCTTGTTCTCGGGCGTATAGATTTATGGGCCTACAAAAAACCGGGATTTAAAACTGTTTGTAAGTTGGCCGGGGTTGATTATAATGAAATAGAGGAGGTCTACCATCTTCGGGAAATTAATGTTGACATTGCTTTTTCAAAGAAAACGTCAGATTCAATTGTACAAAAGTGGAGAAATGCTTTTAGCGAAATGGTAGCTGATGGAACTGTAATGCGGATTCGTAAAAAATGGAATAAGAGAATACCAGATGCTCCATTTCCAGAGCTTGAAGACAAATTTTAGAACACACTCCTCACCCCTAAGAGTTTATATTACATACTTTAATTTACACTCTGCCTCTTTCACATACACCTACTACATTCTGTGCTA
>CAYFXH010000013.1:0-22082 GCA_964346905.1 uncultured Desulfobacteraceae bacterium
AGACACCTAGAATCTCGTAAGGGTCCTTGTCTGCTGAAGGCTCCGTCTCATCCTGCCGTGGTCTTCCGTAACTTGATCTGTCGCCCTGTCGGTATCCCCCTGGCATGAGCCGTTTGAAAAACCAGTAGGCCAGAAGTAACAGGACAATATCGTCGGTCCAGCCCAGCCCCAGTAGGCTGTCGGGAATGGCATCTATGGGGCTTGCCAAGTATAGTAAGCCGAGGAGCAACGGCCAGAAGCGTTTCAGCCAGAGCATCTCTTCTCCCCTGGGAAAACAAGGCACATGAACCTCGAATTCCGTATCACCAGTACTATGCTTAAGATACCAAAGTCCAGAATGGGAAACAACCAGCGTCATCTCGCTGCTTGCATAGCGCCAAGCGTTGTATAAACGGTGAATGGTAAGCCGGTTTGTAGTACCCCCCATTTATTGCCTGACCGTTTACCGGTTTCAGTCAACGCGGTGGCGGCGGAAACCCAGGTGACGCCAAAATTCTGTACGAAATCTCTGGGTGGTTCTCAGATCGATCTCCCCGAAGTACACTTGTTCACGCTCATCAAGTTCCACCGTGACCCAACTTTCCAGACTATCCAGACTCCTCAGCCACAGGGAGAAATCGTCCTCGCTTACCAGTCTGGGTGGTTGAATGATGATGCTCCCTCCTCCTTGATGACGGTAGACCCGGCCGTCCACTCGGCAATTAAAATCTGCTGTATTGATACCCACAACCGGAATGAAGTTATCGAATGCCCGAACCAAAACACCTTGTTTCCAGTGCCCCCTGAGAATAGGAAAAATGGACTGGTTGATAATCAGGTCTGCACCCTTGTCAGTAAGTGTTCGAGCCGCCTCCGGCTGCCCCCAGAAATCGATGGAAACTGGGAGACCTATTCGGGCGAAATCGGTTTCGAATACTGTGCAGGTGCCATCACCAGGCACAACCCCAAAATGGCGACGCTCCATACTTCCCAGATGCGCTTTACGCTGCCGACCCACGATATGGCCACGCCGATCAAAGAGCGTTGCCGTATTGAACGTTTGGTCGCCCACATTTTCCACCAGACCGGCCACTATGTAGCAGCCAAGCCTTCTCGCCATGTCTGCTAAAATATCTTCGCCAGCCCAAGGAAAATATTCCGGCAGGCAGGCCATATCCACATTCTCGCCTCCACACTTCTCCAGTAGTCTGATGGCATGACCCACATTTTTTGGGTTATCTAGTTCGGGATACGGCTTCCCCTGAATGAGGGCAACTCGAACGGTTTCCTTCATGGTTCGCTGTTCCTCCCAGAGAACGTGCTGTACAACGACGACGAGAAACCAGGCAGTGAGCTCTATGGGACTCACAGCCAAAAATGTAGGAGCAATGCGGCACGTTCAGCCGTCCTAGAGACTTCGGCGAAGTAGACTGTCGAACTCGGTCGGCGAACGGCACAAAAAACGAGGCACAAGGTGGAAAACAAAACGACCTTATCCCTAAGCCATCCGGTTTAAGCTCTATGCAACGAAAACGGAGGGTGGGCAATTCATCATGATATCGAGCAAACTACATACTGAAGACGACTCCATCTTCCTTCTCGTGGTCGAAACGCAACCATGTACGAGGATCTGAGTGGGACAACGCTCTAGAACAGAGTGGGTGACAAGGTCTCAAACCTTTTTCCCATTGCATTGGGTTGAATGCTTCATCGTTGGGTTCTTTCAGCGACCCAGTGTATTCCTCGCCTACTCCGTTGCCGCAGGATTCTCATGTAGCTTGAGATCGACCCAACAGGGAAAATGATCGGACGGGTACCGATCCACTTCGTGATCGTGCACGATGGCAGCATCCAGCACTCTGAACTCGGATGTTGCTAGGATCCAGTCTATCCGGCCTTTGCTCGGCACTCCAGTAAATCCATGATGAGTGTAGCTCCGTTGATCTTCCGCCTTACCGAGCGCTTGCCAACTATCAGCGAAAGGTCCCAGGGGCTTGCTCAGGGCACGATGAACTTCTGAGCCGGGAACATCATTGAAGTCACCCAACAACACCGTTGGGGCTCCACGTTTAGCGGCCCAGTCACGAATCATCCTCGCTCCCTGAATGCGCGCTCGCTCTGAGATGTGATCGAGGTGTGTCACCGAGACCCACAGCTGCTGACCGCTGTGTTTCATTTCCAAAAAGGCGTAGCTGATCATCCGGGGAAAGGCTGAGTCCCAATTTTTGCTCAGGTGAATTCCTGGCGTCCGTGAAAGCCAAAATTCGCTGTCCTCCAGGAGGGCAAAATGTTCTTCCAAGTAGTACAATGTAGGATACTGGCAGTTATCATCCCAGTGACGTGAACCAGCTGAAATCCGATAGTCGTCGAGATTCTCACTCAGAAATGTGAGCTGAGAGGGTTTACCCTCCTGAGTTCCCAAGATATGCGGGCGATATTTCAGGATCGTCCTCAGCACGAGATCGCGACGGTTGAGCCAATGGTCCTCGCCGTCAAAATCATTCTCAAAGCGGAGGTTAAAGGTCATTACCCGCAAGGAAACTTCTCCCGGGATGGTTTGAGCCTTGGAATAGAGAACAAAGTGGGCGCAATTATACAGAATTGATTTGGTAGCCTGCAAGCAGATGAGTGGGAGCTTTTTGTTCTCATTGGTGCTGGCCGCGATGCTGCGTATCTATTTCACCCATAGCGTTCACAAGTATGGTGTTCGCCCGGGGATTTCCAGCGAACCTGGGTGGAGCTCGCAAACGGTATCTTTAATTTCACATCTTCCAGAGGGAAATGTTTGGTGACCTGAGGGGTCGGCTCCGCCGGTGCGGTCCGCACCGGTGATTTACTCCATTTTCTGAGCGGGAATGAGCGAAGAATTAAACTGCTCAGGACAGCACGGGCAGGAAGAGGTTTGGGAAGGGCTTATCTCACATCCATGCTGCTCTTCCATCCAATCAGCAAGAATTTCGCGTTGCTCCTGATCCAGAGCTGGGACAGCCTGACCTACCTCCCCCAGAGAATCCGTTTTACCGGTCCAGATCCGGGCCAAGAGAGTGAGAAGCAACCGATCTCGTACGGTTAATTTCAGATTATCGATATCTCGGAGAATCATTGGGAGATCAAATTCCTTGATGCCGCAGTTCCAATATTTCTGCCATTTGAATGGTAAACACCTCTGCATCAATTCCATGAACCGCAGCTTTCGATTCCAGCTATTCTCCAGAGGCATCGAGATCCCTACGTGATGGAAAACAACACTTATTGTTAGCAGATTTTCAGTGGAAATCCCAGCGAAAACTATTCAGGGTCACTGGAGCTCGCGAAATGGTACGCTGAAGTGAGCTGAACAGTGCAATCTCATCGGAGTCCAGGGAAAACGACCAGTTAATCCTGAAGCCTTTTGCTGAACTCTTCAATCGCCCTAGGGATTTGTTTACGAATAAAGGTCTCTTTTTCGAGATCAGAAAGTTTTTCATATCTCTGGTATTTCGGGTGAGATGTATGCAACGGTGGAATCGCTTCCTGCCCTTGTTTCCTCGTGGGCTGGTATTGTTCGATAAGTTCTACGATGGGCAGTTGTTGCTCGCCACCACGCTCCAACCAGTTGAGTCGTCGCATACATTCAAAGCGAAGCTGATCCAACAGATGAATCGAGATATCAATCACTTCCATCTTTCTCTCCTTTTCCAGGTGGAAAAAGTCGGAAGCATCCCCCAGGTTTCTCACTGCCATAACTAACTCATAGAGGGCAAAAATATTCTGATCGCCGGGAGAGATGAGAAAAAGCAGAGCCCTATCTGAAAGATCGCACAGCCTCGTTTGCTCATCCAGTTTCTCGTTGAAGCGCTTTGACCAAGATCTAAACCCCCTGGTTGCAGCCTGTTTGCGCTTGAAGGATTCCAGTCGGATAACTTCGGCCATCACAGGGTGTTATTCCTTGAGACAATAGATCAATATATCGAAAAATAAGATCTAATGTAATAGTTCAACTATTTACATTTTTATCTAATAAATACATATTCATATGATGCCCGAAAATCAACAGAATATCTCTGGATACTCGTTGCGGACTCTTCAGTATTCGGAGCAGCTCCCAGCTTCTCGCCTATTCGACAATCGCTGGCTATGTTTATAGCATGACTGGAAGGGAGGCTCAAGGAAAACCTATTATGCCTTATATGAAGAGAAGTGGTCACGGGCCTTGTCAAATAACCGGATGAACTCCTCGCTGTCTTTTTTAGCAATTACTGCTTTTAGCTCAAGAATAATCCTTTCGAATTCTCGATAAAATACTCCGTAGGAGGAATTCAGCATTGGCATGGCCGCGTAGAGATCCGCATCTTGGGAAAGAAGATGGCCGATTTCCATCAACCTTCGATGGAACGCAGGGGTGGCAAAACGCTTCAGGTTGGTGAGATCGAAACCTAATGAATCGATGGTGAGCCCCAAGGCCAAGGTGCTGAAGTGAGTCAATCCTTGAACCACAGCCATATAATGGTCGTGAACCTCTGGCGCAACCACCTCCACCCTGGCACCGCCATCAACAAAAATTCCTGTAAGCCAATCCTGCCACCGTTGGCCCCGACCGGGGCACAGCACCACGGTTTGTCCGGTTATGTTCGGTTCACCTGGGCCGAACAGCGGATGAGTGCCTATGACCGCAGCAGAACAAACGTCGAGCATAGTTCTCACCACTTGACTTTTGAGTGAAGCGATATCCATGAGTAAGGCGGTATCTTGAATTAACGGACCGACAGTGCGTACCACCTGGACCGTGTGCTGCAGAGGTACCGCCACCAGGACCACCTGACACGTCTTAGCCAGATCCTTTGGTGTTTCTTTGGTATTCAGATCAGCCACAGAAACCGGGTACCCGAGTTCACTAAAAAATCGATGAAACCAGCGGCCCATCTTACCCTGGCCGCCGATTATACCGATATGTATGTCCTTATCCTTGGTCATTGGTCATGGTTGGTGGGCAGTGCCAACCCTACGTTTTTGTTTCGTTGGGCGCAGGGCTCAGGGCATAAGGCTCAAGGTGTGAATTAGACTGCTATTCAACGCTATTCCCTGTGCCTTGCGCCTTGCACCTTGCCCCGCGTGGCTCTTGGCTCCGTGCTGCTAAATTGTAACTCTCTAGTGCTTGGTTTTTACTGCCTATTATGTGAAGTATAGAGTTGCTCAAATGTCTCCCAGAATTCCGGGAAGGATTTGTCCACACAGAACTCATCAGCAATACTAACTCCCTCCGTAGCCAGGCCGGCTACCGCGAAACTCATGGCAATTCGGTGATCATTGTGTGGATCAATTAAAGCTCCCTGGGGCTTTCCACCCGTGATGGTAAGGCTATCTTCCCCCTCCTCTACCTGGATCTTCAATCTCTGCAACCCTTCGGATATAGCCCGAAGTCGATCGCTTTCCTTTATTCGTAGATGGCCGACATTGGATATTGTCGTAGTTCCCTGGGCGAAAGCAGCCGTTACTGCCAGGGTGGGCACCATGTCAGGCATGTCACTCATGTCTATCTCAATTCCTTGAAGCGGTCCACCGGTGACAGTCACTCCCTTAGAATCCCATTCGACTCCACAGCCCATTTGGGAGAGAAGTTCGAGAAAGGTCAAGTCACCCTGACGGCTATTACGGGCTATGTTTAGGGTTACGATTTTCCCAGCGGTGATGGCCGCAGCAGCCCAAAAATATGAGGCGGATGAGCAGTCTCCTTCCACATCATAGCTGCCCGGCAAATAGCGGCCGGGTGCTTCCACCTTTAGGGTTTTCTCGTCCAGCCAACGCACCTCTGCGCCAAACTGAGACATTCCTTCTAAGGTGATATCCACATATGGCTTTGAGACCAAGCCTTGGAGGACCACCTCGACGGGTTGTGATGCATACGGTGCTGCCAAGAGAATGGCCGAGACGAACTGACTGGAGCGGCTGGCATCCACGAAGGTTCGGCCACCTTTGAGACCACTGCCACGCACCCGCACCGGAGGATAACCGATTTGTTGTAAGCTTTCCGCTCCTCCTCCCAAATGTTTCAGCCCGTCGAAAAGCTCACCGATGGGTCGCTTGTACATGCGCTGATCTCCTGTGAGCACACAGGTGCCATGGCCCAGACAGGCCACCGCAGTCAGTAATCGCATGGAGGTGCCCGCATTTTCCAGAAAGATGGGCTCCGGAGGGCAGTTAATCCTACCGCCCGTGCCCACCACCTCCACTACCTCCGGGGAGTGTATAATCCTCGCGCCCATCCTTTCAAGAGCCGTCGCCGTGTACCGGGTGTCAGCGCACCAGAGCGCATTACGCAGTTGGCTCCTCCCCTCGGCCAATGCCGCCATAATAAGGTAGCGGTGAGTAATGCTCTTGGAGCCTGGAATAGGAACAGTCGTATCCAGATTTTTAATGGTCCTGATCTGCTTCATCTTCCAACGGTTCAATGAGGGCCCGACGCATGATGTCAACAGGTGCCTTTTTGCCCGTCCAGATCTCAAACTGGGCAGCACCTTGATAGAGAAGCATGTCCAGCCCAGAGACACAGAGGCACTGAGCCGCCTCTGCCTCTCTGAGCAGTTTCGTTTTCAACGGTCGATACACCATATCCAAAACCGCCGTCCTGCCCTGCAGCCAGTGCTTCGGGACCAGGCTCTGGTCCGGCTTTGGTGACATACCCACTGGGGTGGCGTTTATCACCAACTCAACATCCAGACGATCCCACGATTGCCAGTCGACTGAGGTACAATCCATCTCAGCTGCAAGGCGGTGGCCTCGTTCTTCGTTTCGGTTCATGACAAATACCTGCGCGCCCCTGCTCTGTAATCCATAGATAGCAGCCCGGGCCGCGCCGCCGGCCCCCAAGATCAGACAGCGCTTCCCCCTCAATTCTGTCACCTGCTCCAGAGCCCGAACCACCCCCAGCCAGTCTGTATTGTATCCCATCAGCCTACCGTCCTGGGCAAAAACCGTATTTACTGCGCCAATGGCGCGCCCCATCTCATCCACCTCGTCCAGATGTGGAATTATTGCTTGTTTGTGGGGCACAGTTATGCTGGCTCCCTGAAAACCGAGTGTTCTCATGACCGCTGCAGCTTCTACTGCTTCCTCAACTTTAAAGGCTAGATACACCATGTTCAAGCCAAGGTGTTGGAAAGCGGCGTTGTGCATCTGAGGACTGAGGCTATGGGCCACCGGATTCCCGAAAAGCACAACATATACAGTCTGAGCATTAATCATCTCAGCAATTCCAGAACCTGGTTCATTTCTGACAAGGTAAGCTGTCCAGGCGCCGCCTCCACACCAGTTTCCAAAGCCGCAAAGGTAAAGGGTGCGCCAACGAACAGACAGGTCACCCTACTAATTCGCCCCAGTGGGCCGAGACAAAAGGCCACTACCTTGAGCCCTTGCTGTCGACCACGGCCAATAAGACTAAGCAGCGAAAGGTTATCTTCCATCCTCTGGGCGTGGGTGACGATCTTCACCACCCCAGCCCCTGTTGCAGCCATATCCTTGAATAGAGATGCTAACTCCCCGTCCGCAGGGGTTTTCTGGAAATTATGGTAGCTGAGAATCACCCGATCCCGGATTTTAGAAAGTTCGGCCGGCAAGGCTTCACCACGACAGAACTCCCAGTCTAGATAGGTGCAGCCACCTTCTGCTGCTTGAAGAAGAAGCCGAAGTTGCTCTGATCTGCTTCCTGAGAAACGACCACCATGACCTGTGGAGCGCACGGTGGCAATGACCGGCAAGGGGGCCACCTGGAGTGTACCCTCAACGTCTGGATTCTGGGTGACATCCAGCCGCCACTCCAGCAGGTCAGCACCCATATCTCGTGCCTTTATCATGGCCGCGAGCACGTCAGCGGGCCGGTCCACCATCAGGGAAACGCAGATTTTCGTCAACGTGTCCTCTCCCGGGTAGATGTCCGGTTATTGGTATCTCTGTGAGACTGAATGTCGCGTGAAGCGGTGAGGATCTCACCAAAAATTTTCTTCACCGCTCCCCAAGCCAAGGGGCCCTTGTTTTCCCGCGCCAGTCGTCGGAATATGGACTGTTCTCTGGTGAGATCCAGCGGATCCTTGCCTGCTCGGTGTTTTAACTCGGCAATCTTCTCCACCAAGAGCATTCGTTGGTTGAGCAAACGAAGAATTTCATCGTCCAAGTCATCGATCTGCTGCCTCAATCGGTCCAAGTCCGATCTATCCTTTCTGGTATCACTCATTTTTCCCAAATGGTCTCCTCCACCTTGTGACCAAAGTGGCGTCCCGCGGTCTCGAGAGCCACCAGAATCTCGCTTCCCTCTTCCAGCAGCACCACCGACCGGGGTTCGCCATTGGGTGCCGTCAGACGAATGGTTTCAGCATTTTGCACCAGAGTCGTAATGGTCTCCGATCCAGTTTCCGCGGTCACCAACAACAGCGGACGTCGCTCTATTTTCATACGCCCCACAGTAACCCCTTGGGCTCTCCCCAGGTGATCCACGCAGAGAACCTGGTCGCCGGCCTCCAACTCCGAAAGATAGCGGGTCTTTCCCCCCGGCACCCGGATATAGGCATGCACTGGCCCGGCATTCACTCGGAATGGGCGGGGTGACACGTATGGATTCTCCACGCTCTCGGCGTGAATCAAAAAGAGAGCGCTACTGCTATTTCCAACCAACATCCCCTGGCCCTGGCCCATCTGGGTGCAGGTATCTACACAGGCGCGATCTCCTAAACCTGCCTCGCGCACGGAGACTACCCGGGCGGTGTTAAGGCGAACCTCCTCACCCTGCTCGCGAACTATGGCTAGCGTTTTTTTCACTTCGGCAGGGCTGGCATTCTGAATCAGTATCCCTGCAACCCCTCGCTCCAGAACAGAAAGGGCAATTCTGGCCTCCTCGCTGTTTGTTACCTCTGCAAAGATGTTATCCGCCTGGGCCACCAGGTTCTCAAGGGGTATGATTGTCCAATCGGTGGTCCGCACCACCACTGTAGCACTAAGAGCCATTTTGAGAATTTCCTTCTCATCTTCCTGGCTCTTGAATTCATAAAAAACAACTTCCTGGTCCGGTTTGAGATCACCATCCGGGGCAATGGTGGTGATACGACCCAGCTCTTTAACCTTATCATGGTATCCCTCCGGAACCATCACTGCTGCAGCCCCTCCTTCCAGAGCGGTTGTAACCAGCGATTTTTCCCACGGATCCACCTTTACCCAGGCAACTTTCATGCCGTCACATCTCTCCTCTCTTCTTTGAAGAATTCGCCGTTGAGAAAGGCCGATGCCTCATCCACTGTGGCATCCTCGTGAACTATCATGCTGACCGCCCCCACCATCCTGGTGGGATCCTGGTGCTGGAACACATTACGACCAATGGAGACACCGGCGCCACCGGCATCCATAGCACCCCTAATCATCTCGAGAATCTGCCTGTCCGACTCCATCTTTTCGCCACCTGCTATGACCACCGGCACCGGACAGCAACGTACTACCTCTTGGAAAGATTCCTTCGTGCCGCTGTAAGATATCTTGACTAGGTCAGCACCTAATTCAGCGCCGAGCCGAGCGGCATGCTTGAGAACGTCTGGATCGTACTCGTTGACAATCTTGTCACCTCGAGGATAAATCATCGCCAGTAGCGGCATACCCCATTCATGGGCCCGACGAGAAACAATGCCAAAATCATTGAGCATCTGCCGCTCCATGTCGTCGCCTATATTCACATGTACTGACACTGCATCCGCACCCAATCGCAGGGCTTCTTCAACCGTGCAAACCAGGGTCTTGGTATTGGGATGAGGAGAAAGCGAAGTGCTGGCTGAGAGATGAATAATGAGGCCGACGTCCTTACCGCTCCGACGATGCCCGGCGCCCACCATACCCTTATGTTCCACAATGGCGTTGGCACCACCACGGACCACGCGATCAACGGCATCCCTCATATCAACGATGCCATAAATGGGTCCTGAGCTAACCCCGTGATCCATGGGAACGATTACAGTTTTATTGGTATTCCGATCAATTATACGTTCCATCCTAATCTGTTTGCCTATCATGCGCAACTCCTTTGTCCAATTAAGGTACATGGTAAAAGAAGCTTCGAAAACAATAGAGTAATCGACCATAGCCCCAGTAGAACACTAATAGAGAGGCAAGCCGCCACATTTGCGGCAACTGTACAAGTGAACCGCATGCACTTGCCATTGAGTAAAACAGTATAGAATCATCTGAAGCCTCGTCACGACTCCCCATCCTTTTACGCTATGCGCCATGCGCTATGCTCTATGCGACCTGACCGGACCCAAAGGACCAGCTCTTCTAGCTCTAATAAAAAAGCCGCGGCATGGGGGCTGCCGCGGCTTTTCATACATTTTCAGGATAACAATCAGGTCAACACAAGCGTACAGCCCCCTCCTTCGCCAAGATGGCGTAATAATAATAACCAAAGAATGAGTAGGACTGCTTTTTCACACTACCTCCGCAGGAATTCAAGAACTGAGGCTACGACGTTAGACGATCTAAAGGAGAATGTCAAGTTTCTTTTCTCCTGGAGTTTCCCCAAAACTCCTGTCTTTTCTCGACGTATGGTCCTTGACAATTTACACACCCTTATGAGAAGTTAGCATACCTAGTTCTGGCTCTCTATCTTCCCTTCCAACCAGGGCATGAAGCTTGCAAGCAATTTCCGCTCGGTACTACCTTAAAGGAGAACGAGAATGAGCGAGGACGTTGTCAAGAAAGTAATAGCTAAAGTCGAGCAAATGTCCAAGACCCATGAAGAGTTCGAGGACAAGAACTTGCAGGAATTTGCCCTTACCATTGAATACCTTTTAAAACAACATAGTCGCAAGGAGGAAGTCCTTGCCATCGCCTCGGCAATGTTTGCTCTAGAGGAATATAAAAAGGGTCTTCAAAACCGCATCGAATACGCCAAGCTCGGTGGTCTTAAAGAGAGAGAGGCCACCTTAATGGAAATCATGGACCAGATTGATCGAGAACTGGAAATGGCCGTCACCCTAAAAATCCATCAACACACCTATCAAGAGAATATCGCCGATGAGATTAAAAAGGCCATTCTGGAACACCTGGAGCCCACCCTAGGCCGGGGCAAATGGCATGCTCGAGAACAGGAGGCCATCCTGCAGGTCATTTCCAAGGCCATGGAAGGATATTTGGTAGTAAAAATTGACGCTTAGAACCTAACCTCCGTAGATCCTTTCTCACCGTAAGGTACGGAAAAAATTCCCAACAGCCTGGATTCCATCGGTGTTCAGTATCCTGAGAGCCTGACTTCCCACCACCGCCACTTCTACTCTGTTGCGCAGAAATTCCACCTCTTCTCTCGAGCTAATCCCAAAGCCCAAGGCCAACGGAAGCTGGGTCGCGCTTCTACAATTTTCAAGGAATGCATCTATCTCAGCAGAAAAATGAGTTTTGGCCCCTGTGACTCCCCTCCGAGCAACGCAATAGAAAAACCCTTGCCCAAAGCGTCCCAAGTACTGGAGTCGTTGGGGTGAGCAGGTGGGCGAGAAAATGAAAATGGGGTCAATGTTGTTGGCCGCTGCTGCCGCCATGTACGACTCGCCTTCCTCCGGTGGTACGTCGGGGACGATGGCACCACGGATGCCGGCCTCTCGAGCCTCGGCGAAGAAGCGTTCCTCCCCTTTCTTGAAGACAATGTTGTAATAGGTCATGAAAAGAAACGGGATGTCGAATGTAGCAGTGACCCTTTGGGCAAACCTGAAACAGTCATCCACCTTGACACCGTCGGCTAGAGCAGCCTGATTGGCTTTCAAAATCACGGGGCCGTCGGCAATAGGCTCGGAGAAAGGAATCTGCAGTTCCATCAGGTCCACACCCGCATCAACTATTGTCCGTACCAACGCAAAGCTCTCCTCCACACTAGGATAGCCCACCACCACGTGGGCCATAAGCAGAATACCCTTTTCCTTCTGCTGCTGCCAAATGTAGTCTTCAAGCACGGTATTCCTCCGCCTTGGTGGTAATAAACGATTTCCAGGTCGTATCGCCGAGGGCGTCGGCGATGGTGAAAATATCTTTATCACCACGACCGGACAGATTTACCACAACCACGTCATCAGTTCTCAGTTGCGGCGCCTCCCGAAAAGCACCAGCCAGAGCATGTGCTGATTCCAGAGCCGGAATAATGCCCTCCTTTTTCATGGTCAGCCGGGTGGCCTCGAGGACCTCCTCGTCCACTGCTGCCTCAAAACGAATTCTCTTCTCTTCGTGCTGAGCAGAGAGGATTGGCGATACCCCTATGTAATCCAGCCCGGCCGCCACGCTATGAGTTTCCAACATCTGTCCGTCGTCATCCTGTAAAAAGTAGGTCTTATAGCCTTGAGCCACCCCAACACTGCCATCTCCTGAGGCCAGTCGAGATGCGTGTCTGTCGGTTTCCAGCCCCTCGCCGCCAGCCTCCACGCCCACAAGTTCCACATCCGACTCGTCAAGAAAACCGCTAAAGATTCCCAGCGCATTGGAGCCTCCACCTACGCAGGCATAGACCCGCGCGGGCAACCGCTCTGCCTGGCGGAGTATCTGATCTCTTGTCTCTGAGCCGATGATAGATTGAAAATAGGAGACCATCTCCGGGTAAGGATGGGGCCCGCAGGCAGTTCCCAGCACGTAATGGGTGGTGTCCATATTCGTGCTCCAATCACGCAACGCTTCGTTGATGGCGTCTTTCAATATGCGTGCTCCGTCGCTAACGGGAACCACTTCGGCTCCCAACTGCTCCATCCAAAAAACATTGGGCCGTTGACGTGCCACATCCACCTCACCCATGTAGATGGTGCATGAATAACCAAACTTGGCAGCCATGGTCGCAGTAGCCACTCCGTGCTGGCCCGCCCCAGTCTCAGCGATTACCCGGCTCTTCCCCATTCTCTGTACCAACAACCCCTGTCCAATGACGTTATTGAGCTTATGAGCACCGGTGTGATTCAGATCCTCACGCTTCAGGTAAAAATGAGGTCCACCGAAATGGTGACTCACATTTTCAGCATACGTCAACGGCGTCGGTCGGCAAGAATAGGTGGACATAAGGTTTTCATATGTTGTCCAAAAATTGGGGTCTTTTTTCACCTCTTCAAAGGCGACCTTGAGCTGCTGAAGTGTGGCGCTAAGAGTCTCTGGAATGAAACCGCCACCAAAACGTCCATAGTACCCAGGCTTGTCCATATTCGCTCCTCATTGGTTCGCGGCCTGATATACACGTTCAATAAATTGTGCCATTTTTTCGTGATCCTTCACACCCGGACTCCGCTCCAAACCGCTGCTGGCGTCCACAGCGTAAGGCCTCACCATGCTAACAGCATGAGCCACGTTTTCGGGATTCAGGCCGCCGGCCAAGATAATCGGCCCATGTTTTCTTGCCTCCAGGGCCATATTCCAGTCAAAGGTAATACCGGTGCCCCCATACTGATTGGGCACATAGGTATCCAGGAGTATGGCACCAACAGTACCCCTGTATAAGGAAAGCGTCTCCAGGTCACTGCTACTCCGCAGCCGCACCGCTTTAATTACCCGATGATCAAAACTGCCACAGTAGGAAGGAGACTCGTTTCCATGAAATTGGAGTAGATCCAGATGGCAGAAAGTGGCGGTGTACGCCACTTTCTCAGGGTCTTCATCCACAAAAACACCCACCGCTTGAACCAACGGCGGCAACGTTCCGATGATTTCGCGTGCTTTCTCCACCGAGACTTGCCGGGGACTGGTCGCAAAAACAAAGCCGAGGGCATCGGCGCCGAGTTGCGTTGCAGCCAGGGCGTCTTCCTCGTTGGTAATGCCACATATTTTTATGCGTATGGCCATGACAATCTTCCATCACTCCAGTGTATTCAAAGACTGCTATCCCCAGTGTGAAAAAGCCACTGAAACCACTGAGAACAGAGAGGGCACAAAGAAATAGTACTTTTAGATTAGCATTCCATGTAATTCCAATAGAGGAACCCCTTTGTGAGCTTTGTGCCTTTCCGGTTTAATGCACTCCAACATTACCTTCGTTGGAGGTGAAGCAGCTGCCCATTCCAGTAAGATCAACCTTTTCCTCTTAGTTCACGAAGCTTTTCACCGGGATCTTCTGCCCGCATAAGAGTTGTGCCCACCAGCACTGCATCAACCCCAACCGCCGCCAGCGACTGTAAATCAGTCTTTTTGTGAATGCCGCTCTCGCTCACCACCAACCGATCCGGGGGAATGCGTGAACGCAGCTCAATGGTTGTGTCCAGGCTCACCGTAAAGGTCCGCAGGTTCCGGTTGTTAATGCCGATGATTCGGGCGTCCGTCGCCAGCACTCGAGCGATTTCCTCTGCATCGTGCACCTCCACCAAACAGGCCATTCCCAGGGAGCGAGCCAGTCCCAGCAGTTGTACCAGTGGCTCCTCCTCCAAGATAGCCACGATTAAGAGCACGGCATCGGCACCAACAGCACGCGCTGCGAGTACCTGGATCGGATCGATGATGAAGTCCTTGCAGAGAAGCGGCAGAGAAACCACCTCCCGCACCTCCTCAAGGTATTCCAGTTTACCCTGAAAAAAATCCTCCTCAGTAATCACTGAGATGGCTACAGCCCCTGCCCTTTCATAACTTGCTGCGATCGCCCTGACGTTAAGACCGGGGCGGATCAATCCTGCTGAGGGCGATGCCTTCTTGATCTCGGCTATGATGGCTGGTCTGTCGCCCTTCTTGAGCCCACCAATGAAGTCGCGGGGCCCGGGCGCCGAGGCAACAGCCCGTTCCAATTTCTTCTGAACAGACCTCTTTCTAAGCCCAACCAGCTGTTCTTTTTTGCGTGCAACAATGGCGTCAAGAGTCATGGCAATTCACAAATCGTCCGGTGATCAGATAGGTCTAACCACAGAGACCACAGAGAAGCGTGAATGCTACATCTCCACTCGGCAAAACTTTGTTTGCCCGTTCATTGCTGTGTAACCTTTGCGTCCTTGGTGGTAACACTTCCCTCCGGTGTCAACCCACCACAGTAATTCCCACACAGTTGACCTATGTCCATCATTATCGGTTGGTGATCTCTTTCAGTGCGTCCAGCTTTTTCATGGCCTCTCCGGAGTCGATGGCCTCCCCGGCATGTTTGATCCCATCGTTAAAATCGCTGGCCTTCCCGGCTGCCACCAGCGCAGCAGCAGCATTAAGTAGGACAATGTCTCTCCGTCCACCCGGTTCGCCTTGGAGCACCTCGAGCACAATTTGGGCATTTTTTCCTGCGTCACCCCCCTTAATCTCACTGATGGAGGTGCGAGGCAGGCCGAAATCCTCGGGCTCTATGGTGTAGGTGTCCACCTTGCCGTCCTTGAGCTCACTTACAACGGTAGGACCGGTGATGCTTATCTCATCCAGGCTGTCTTCACCGTGGACCACAAAAGCACTCCGTGAGCCCAGCCTGTTGAGAACCTCTGCCAGAACCGGGGTGAGCTGCTTGTCGTAAACGCCAAGCACCTGGACGTTTGCTCCTGCCGGGTTGGTAAGCGGCCCAAGTATGTTAAAAATGCTACGGATACCGATCTCCTGTCGTGGTCCGATAGCATATTTCATGGCGCCATGCAGCGCCGGAGCGTAGAGAAAGCCGATACCTACCTGATGGAGACATTGCTCCACCACCTTCGGAGACACCTCCAGGTTCACCCCCAACCTTTCGATGACATCGGCGCTGCCGCAGAGGCTCGAGACTGAACGATTCCCATGCTTGGCCACCCGGAGACCACAGCCCGCCACCACAAACGCGGTGGTGGTTGACACATTAAAGGTGTTGGTGCCATCACCTCCCGTACCGCAAGTGTCAACGACTGTTTCCTGGTCCAGGTTGATCTCATCCCGATCAATGCTCACCGCGGAGCTACTTGGAGTTATTTTGGTGGCTTTTTGTCTCATAACCCGAGCAGCGCCAGTGATCTCCTCAATGGTTTCACCTTTGAGCCGTAAAGCAGTTATGAAGGCACCGATCTGGGCTGGGGTGGCCTGGCCGCTCATGATCACATCCATTGCAGCTTCCATTTCTTGTTCGCCAAGATTCTCGCCATCAACCACTTTCTGGATGGCTGTCTTTAGCATGACCGTTTCCTCCTCTTCTCATACCAAAAGTCAACGTTTTAGCTTTTATTTCCTCCTGCGCAGGTCATAATTAAGCATCCTTTGGAGTCGTGGAGTGATGGAAATCACCAAATCCCCACAATTTGAGATTTTCACTTTCAGAGTGAATAATCATATCGAGGCAAAATAAATCTTTACTTCCCCCAATACTCCAACACTCCAGTACTCCTATACTCCAAGTTAGGTTAACTGCAGAGCTGTGACTGAGGCCAACCCAAGTCTTCTCCCCCAACACGACGGCTATACGGACTCCTAGAGTTGCAAAAAGTTTTTCAAAATACGCATACCTTCGTGGGTGAGGATCGATTCTGGGTGAAACTGAATTCCCTCCACTGGATATTCCCGGTGCCGCAGCCCCATGATTTCACCGTCCTCAGACTCTGCTGATACTTCCAGACAGGGTGGAAGACTCTGGCGGTCCACGGCCAGCGAATGGTAACGGGTAGCAGTGAAAGGGTCGGGAACGCCAGCAAAAATACTCTTGCCGTCGTGGCGGATTTCTGACGTTTTGCCGTGCATGAGCTGGGCAGCGTGCACCACCCGCCCACCAAAGGCGGCTCCAATCGCCTGGTGTCCCAGACAGACCCCGAGAGTGGGCAGCTGGCGGTAGAATCTCTGAATCATCGGAATGGTGATCCCTGCCGACTGCGGGGTTCCTGGTCCAGGTGAAATGACAAGTCGCTCCGGTTTCATTGCCTCAATCGCATCCAGCGTGATCTTGTCGTTCCTGAGCACCTCAACTTCAGCACCCAGCATCCCCAGGTACTGGACAAGGTTGTAGGTGAATGAGTCGTAGTTATCGATCATGAGTATCACGTATAATCCACCAGTTATTGATTTAAGATTGCAGATTGTAGATTTTAGATTGAAGATCTTGCATTTGAGGTTTCAGCATTAAGATGTGCAGTTGAAATCCACAATCTGCAATCTTAAATTTCAAATCTGCACTTACACCAACCCATTGTTGGCCATTTCCAAAGCCTTGACCAGAGCCTTACCTTTGTCCACAGTCTCCTCGTACTCTTTTGCCGGGACTGAATCTGCGACTATTCCTGCCCCCACCTGTAAGTAGACGCGACCATTGCGAACCAACAGTGTTCGTATGGTGATACAAAAGTCCATATTGCCAGAGAAGCTGAAATAGCCCACCGCCCCAGCGTAAAGCCCTCGTCGGCTGGGCTCAAGCTCATCGATTATTTCCATTGCCCGCACCTTGGGAGCACCGGATACGGTGCCAGCCGGAAAACAAGCACGCAAAACATCAAACATGTCCAAATCCGGAGCAAGATCTCCTTCAACGTGAGAGACAAGATGCATAACATGGGAATAGTATTCCACCACCATGAGGTCGGTTACCTCAACCGTGCCAACGGCGGCCACCCGGCCCACATCATTACGGCCCAGGTCCACCAGCATCACATGTTCTGCCCGTTCCTTGGGGTCTGCGCACAGCTCCTCCTCCAAACGGAGATCTTCTTCGGCATCCTTTCCTCGAGGCCGGGTTCCGGCAATGGGTCGAAGCGCCACTCGGCCGTTTTCCAAACGGACCAAAACCTCGGGCGAGGCGCCGATCACAACATCACCATCGAAGTCCAGATAGTACATGTATGGCGAGGGATTTACCCGTCTGAGTGCCCGATAGATATCAAATGGTTCAGAGAGGAGCTCGGTTTGGAAACGTTGACTGAGCACCACCTGGATAGCCTCACCTTCTTGAATGTATTGTTTCGCCCGGCTGACCATTCCTTCAAATCGCTCCCGCTCCATGTTCGCACGCAGTACCAGCTCCTGTCGCGGGCCTCTTTTTGGTGCAGACGATGGCGCCGGAGCCTCAAGCAGCTTGAGGGTTTCGTCTATCTGGGTCAATGCCTGATCATAAGCGGTAGCGTGGTTGACGTATTCCGGCACATATATATTTGCCACCACCTTGATTGTCTGCGCCAGGTTGTCATAGATCAGTACCTGGTCCGGCATCATGAAAGCCGCGTCCGGCATGCCCACATCGTCTGGTTTGAAGGTTGGAAGGTCTTCAATAAAGCGAACAGTGTCGTAGCTCAGGTAACCAACCATGCCACCAAAGAAGCGAGGCAATCCGGACACAGAGACTGCCTGGAAGGTCTCCATAAGACTCTTCAGGTAGTCCAGTGGCGGAGCCCTGAATTGACCACACCGTCTGCCGTTGCGGATAAGCTCAATCTCCTCCCCACGAGCCTTGACCAACAACCGTGGTCGATGACCAATAAAACTATAGCGGCCCCAGCGTTCTCCCCCTTCGACACTTTCCAGCAGAAATGATTCCGGCCCACGGGCCACCTTCTTGAAGAGGCTGATGGGCGTCTCGGTATCAGCCATGACTTCGCGATAAACGGGAACGATATTTCCCTGCTTAGCCAAACTAAGAAATTCTTCTTTAGTCGGATGATACACTGAAAACCTCCCTGTATCGGTGTTATGAAAAGTACACGAAAAAAGCCGTGAGAGCTATGCAATCCCACGGCTTTCAGCAAAAAGAAAAAGCCGTGGGTGAGGAGTCTACCCACGGCTTTGAGATTTTAAGGATTGGTAACCTTATCCCTCTGGCAGTGGATACACCCCTCCACGGATATACCACCACCAGCACCAGTTATTGCGATACCCTTGTTTGTTGACAGTAGCCATCATCTCTCTTTCCTCATCAACCGACTGTAAAAGAGATGAGCGAGCCTTGTCAAGGAAAAAATTTCCTTATCCACCAACAACGCTACCCAAAACCACCAATAATCTTTCATGGCAATGGGATGAGCCAGCGATACACC
The DNA here is from genome assembly GCA_964346905.1 of uncultured Desulfobacteraceae bacterium. Taxonomy (GTDB): domain Bacteria; phylum Desulfobacterota; class Syntrophobacteria; order BM002; family BM002; genus BM002. The sequence continues at coordinate 18,873 of CAYFXH010000013.1, forward strand.
ATGACAATCGATCTCCCCCACGCCCTGCCGTATTCACAGTATAAACTTTTTTTATAGATGAGGTTACTATTTCAATACCTCTTTGTTGTTTGTACCGCGTGCATGTCTTTCTGGCCCACCATTCTCATGGTCTGAGAATGGTTGCTTCACCTACTCAGCTGTCCTCTCAGAGCGTATAGCGCTCTCCCGGTCCTCTCTGTGCTTGGCTCACCTGGTGCTGAAGGAATAGCTTGACTCTTGGGGAGTTTTTCTATAAAGAAAGGATCGTTTTCAGAAAGCATCTGCTTGTTGCGGGGGATTACATGGCAAGACACAAGAAAATTGAGCGTCGAAGAGAGCTGGAACGGCGACAACGGCGAAGAAGGAAGCGACTGAAAATGCGAGCAAAAGGGTTGTTGCCACCGGCTGAAGAGACTAAGAAGGAAACCGGTTCCAAGGGTTAACTCCAGATCTAGCCCGCCCCCAGATTCCATTCATTGCTTCTGCCGTCCAAGGATGAGAAGCTCGCTGTTATGACACTGCCTGGCAAGAATTACCCGCCCTGCCTCCGGCGCAACTTCGGCATCCTCTACCGGGTTCGTGAGATCCGCTGGGTCATTGATTGATCTTCACCCGCCAAGCCCACCAGCCGAATATCCCTTTGTTTCATTCATCTCATCCTAACGGCTTTACTTTAAACGACAGCCTACCTGGGTATGACAATGATCCCCCCAAGTGATTCCTAACAGCTGATGGCAGCCTCCGTTGAATGATGAGACTTTTTCCAGTTATTTGGCATTGTAATTGCATTGAATAACACCGAATGAAACCCTCGTGAGGAGAGTGACATGAAACAGACAACTTTGCTCCTCTTCCAGCTGTTATTGGCGGTTTTTGCCTTCCACTCTGTGCTCAAGTACAGTGGCCATCTGCGTTTGGTCGTGCCGCTCTTTTGTCTTGTTGGTATGTTTGTCGTAGGGAAAGTTGAATCTATGGTCATGGAAAGCGAGGAGAAGAAACAGGACAAACGATTAAAGGCGGGCAAGGGAATGCAAGGCAAAACAGCTTTCAAACCGGTTGACTGCTTACTCAAGAGCAAAAACGTTCTGCTCCTCATCGATGCAATTCACTACCTTCTGAAAGATCTAGGTCTGGCAGTTTCGGGCTCTCCGGATCAGAGTGTTATTGACCGTCTGGTCAGAGCACCTGATGATACCCAGGTAACCTTTGGCCTGAAGGTACTCAGTGATGTTGGCGAGCTTAATGAGAACTGGGATAGTTGGGAGGAACTTGCAGGTTTTGATATGGGTAAGGGAGGAAAAAGACGGCTGCTTCTCATCGGCAGTAATACAACGCAAGAGGTGGCGGACGGCAAGCCACAGTTCAATGACTTCTCGGCTAATACCCAAGACCTCCTCTCCTCCAAGAGCATAGTTGCCATGACCACGCTCACCCTCTATAAGATTTATCTACTGTGCCAAAAGAAAAGTGTGGATCCCAAGGCGATTCTTGATCTTATTCATCGCCACCCTGGCGGAGTTTTTCGACTGGAGCAGTATATGAAACGCTCGGACCAAGCTGCCTGATCTCTCGGGCTTGGTGCAACATCAAACGCTACACTTCACCCGCCGCTCGTCATTTGTCAACCCCCACGGATTGAAATTGTTTAATCTTGTACCTTGCAGCTTGCGGTTTGCGTCCTGTGCTTTTTTTTATGGTATAGTCGACAGACTACGAGCAGCAATGACGTCATAGCCATCCGGAGTTCTTGTGAATCTGCCAACGCTGGACTGGATTATCATCGTAGCCTATCTGGCCGTGAGCGTGATAGTCGGCTTCTACTTCTCCAAGCGGGCTCTTCGCAGTGTTGACGACTACTTCGTTTCAGGCCGTGTCCTCCCCTGGTGGCTGGCCGGCATGTCAATGATTGCCTCTGCTTTTGCCATCGACACCCCTTTGGGCATCACCGGCCTCATAGCCAAAGATGGCATTCCAGGTGTTTGGTACGCTTGGTCCTTTGCATTGGGCGGGGCTGGTGCTCTCGGGGCTTTTATCTTTGCCTCCCTGCTCAGACGTTCGGAAATCATAACAACAGCCGAATTAATAGAGCTGCGTTATGATGGCCGACCAGCAGCTTTTCTGCGAGGTTTTAAAGGAGTCTACTTCGGCATATTTGCCAATGCCGTTACGTTGGGCTGGATCATTAAGGCAGTATGGACCATTAGTGCAGTTGTGGCCCCCGACCTTAATCGCCACCTACTCATGGGGGCCATTTTGCTGGTTACCCTGGCCTACACTGCCGCATCAGGTCTCTGGGGTATCGCTGCTACAGATCTCATTCAGTTCTTGGTGGGATCAATCGGCTCTATTGCCCTTGCAGTTCTTGCCTGGAACCACATCGGTGGGATAGAAAACATCATTGCGGGCTTTGTCGAGAGATATGGGGCTGGTCCGGCTGCGGATCGACTCAGCTTTTTCCCGGTTGTAGGCACTTCTTTTTTTGTGACATTCCTAGTCTTCGTCACGCTCAAATGGTGGGGTAATCCGCCTCCCGCTATCACCCAGAGGATCATATCGGCAAAAAACGAAAAGCATGCCTCTTTTGCCACCATGGTTTTCTCTGTGGTTGCCTTTGGCATCAACTACTGGCCCATGATCCTGGTGGCCATGGTCTCCCTGGTTGTATATCCCGACCTCAATATTCCTGAGGCCGGCTATGCAATGCTCATCTTAAAACTCATTCCAACTGGCTTCCTGGGACTGATGCTTGCTTCGCTCATGGCAGCATTTATGTCCACTGTGGATACTCATATCAATTTCGGGGCCTCCTATATGGTTAACGATCTGTACCGTCGTTTCATCATGAAGAAGGCCTCAGAAAAACATTACGTCCGCGCCTCTCAGGTCAGCACTGCGCTTATGCTTCTCCTCGCGGTTGTCATTGCCTACAATCTCGATTCGGTAAGTGAGGCCTGGTACTACATCTCCATGCTCACGGCGGGCTATGGCATCGTGATTGTGATGCGCTGGTTTTGGTGGCGGGTAAACGCCTGGGCAGAGATTGCCGCCCTCGCAAGCTCCGGTCTCGGCAGCACCCTCTTGTCCCCCAAGTTCGGCAAGGCTGTGGGTTACTGGGACCACATCCCCCATATGGAATGGCAATACAGATTCTTGATCGTGGTTGTTTTTTGTACCGTGAGCTGGATTGTGGTCTGCCTCTTGACCAATCCC
>CAYFXH010000013.1:22092-22786 GCA_964346905.1 uncultured Desulfobacteraceae bacterium
AAACCCACGTCGGAAGAGCATTTAAAGAAATTTTGCGCCAAGGTAAAACCCTTCCCCACCCTCTGGGGACCCATCTATGAAAAGTATCCTGAGCTGGATTGGAATCGACATTTCAGGAGATCATGTATAAATTGGGCCCTCGGTGCTGCCACTGTTTACTGCGTCTGTTTTGGCGTCGGCCATCTTGTATTTTTGAATTTCGCTTACGGCTTTTTGCTGCTCACCGTGGCCGCCATTTTGGCCTTTACCATATTGATTATCTGGCGAAAATAGCAGGTTACCCAGCAAAAAACCGACATGCCACCTTTCCATGGGGTCGGCAAAAGATCAGGCCTCGAAAAATCCCGCTATTTTTGCAACAGAGGATGTATGAATCGAAGGACTAAAGGCAGGCTTTTGCTAAAGGAAAGTCTATTTTACGGCGAAACATGGGATTGGATTGAGAGGTGAGTGCAAAGATTCAAACAGGCAAGACCTTGATAGTACTGACTAACGACTCTTACTTTCCGCGGACAAAGTAAACATAGATGTTCACGGCAGCGATTACAATAAACCCACCAACGAAAATCAACAGCTTTTCAGCATCAAAGTCCAGTGCAGTAGTACCCTCAACGGTCTTCTGAAAGAGAATAAGAAAAGCTGGAGCAGAGAGAAAGCTAACAAATGCCTTTTCCATGCCTTTGATGATAAAGAA